>NZ_FNNO01000006.1:0-205212 GCF_900106985.1 Hydrobacter penzbergensis
CTTCAATGTCAATCTTACACTGGATTAATCATTTAAACGGAAAAAAACTAGCTCAGATTAAACATGCCCTGAGTTTTCAATAGCACAACACGTTATATATTTAGTAAAAAACGATGAGGCCGGAATATTTGCTGGAAGCTTATGCAACAGCAGTTTTACATAAAGATGCAGCTGCTTACACTTCCATTTTCGACGAGAACATACGCGTCTTTGATATGTGGCAGGAATGGCGATACGACGGCATTACGGCCTGGCGTGAAGTGGCAAAGGATTGGTTTGACGCGCTAGGTGCGGATAAAGATGTGGTAACTTTCAGCGATATTGAAATTACAGAAAAGGGGGAATTGGCGCTTATTACTGCAATAGCAAAATTTACTGCAACTTCGGAACAGGGAGAAGCGCTTCGCTACCTGGAGAACCGTCTTACATGGGTAGCTGTAAAGAAAGGGCTGACCTGGAAAATCATTCACCAGCACACTTCTTCTCCAATCGATTTTAATACCATGCAAGTGGTGTTAAAGAGAGATAAAAAGCCCTGCTAGTTCATTCCTAACGGGGCTTTTTATGTTATGCATCCAGTAACTGCTGTGCGTAGTCCCTGCACTTCTTCGTTTCTTTTACTGCATCGGAACCTGCCGGGATATCATATTCCAGTTCGATGGTAGCGGGCATTTTATATTTCTTTGTTTTCAGCAAGGTCAGTATGTCTTTCAAAGGCGTATCACCTTCACCCCATGGTGTGTTCTTGCCGCCGTTGGCTTTGCTTTTACGGTCTTTGAGGTGCATACTGGTAATTTTTTTGTGTTTAGCCTCGATAAAAGACAGCAAGCTCTCTTTGGTATTACCCGCAGCTATATAATGCCCGCAATCGAGATTGATGGTATTATTAGGCGATTGGGCCAAAGCCGTATCCCATGCAGTTTCTGTTGCCTGCAGGTGGGCATGGTAGCCAACGTATACTTTATTTTTTTCGGCCAGTTCGCCCAGTCTTTTGGTTTGTGCGGGATCTGAGGGCAATTCAACAGATACCGAAGTGGCGCCCAGCGCTTTTGCAGCACGCATGGCATAAGTTACTTCGCCATCTGTATTGTCAGCCGCCAATGCGTTTGGCTTATACGCAAAAATGTAAACACCGGCTGCATTAAATTTTTTGCGGAGTTCAGTGAATCCATCCATTGATACAGATTCCCGCCAGGCAGCTACTTGTTCCTTATATTGTTTCAGTTGGGCTTTGACCTCTTCACTCAATTCCTGCTTTGGTTGTCCGGGTACGCGTGGCTGCATTTTTACCGGGTTAACGGGTTTGCCTAAATAGTCTTCCACTTCATCACCCTTTAATTCAACTGCATTGATATTGCTTTCGATGCAATATTGCAACAGTTTATCCGGATGTCCCGGCATGCTTCTGAATGAATAAGTAGTTACCCCGATCTGAACTCCCCGGATCAATGAGTTGGGTTTGGACAGGAAGAAATTACGCGCAAAGGCAGATTTTCCGGTAACCAATATGCCCAAAGATGCAAGCGAACTTTGGTAAAGGAATGCCCGGCGTGAAGAATTTGATGACATGATGCGTTGGTTTAATTGAATAGGAGCATTAAAAATAGACCATTCCCGCATTAAGGGAATCTTAATTGTCAAGCTAAGTCTTAACTTATATATGCATCAAATAAAAGAAGGCACATCCAGGATATGCCTTCTTTTCGGGTATGCCAATGCTATTTTGCCGGGGGTTATTTGCCAGTCAGTTTATCCCAGAAACCTTTAGCCTTGTCTTTCAGTTCATTCATTTTCTCGCCTGCTTCGTCTTTCAGGTGCGACAAATTGTCTTTGATCTCTCCCGATTTGATATGGTCCATTATCTCTCCTGCCTTTTGTTTTAGTTCCTCTCCTAATTCGCCCGATTTGTTTTTCAGTTCTTCCAGTTTTTCAGCCGCCTGGTTTTTGAACTCATTGGCCTTGGCGGCCAGTTGATCTTTCAAGTCTGACATGATGATTGGTTTTAGTAAAATAATAGTGTACCAATGTTATAGCATGCGCAGCAGTTTATTGGATGATGATCAGGTAGGAATAGTGCGTTGTTGCACTTATTGTTTTTTAACGTATTCTTTGTTTCCGTTCTTGTTGATGTAATAATGTCCGCCGCGGGGTCCTTCGTAAATGGTGCGTCCTTTTGCATCGGTTCCTACTACTTTATCGGCTGTTTTTGCAGTGGGTGCAGGGGCAGCAACTTTGGGTGCCGGGGCAGGGACAGCTGGCTTGGCAGTAGCTGGAGCCGGGGTTATAGGCTTGGCTGCAACAGGCGCCATCTTTTTTACAGCAGCAGCTTGCTGGGCTTTATCTGCCTCCGCTTTTGCTTTGTCGGCAGCTGCTTTTTTCTTATCAGCTGCTTCTTTTTTAGCCTTTTCCTTGGCTGTTTCTTTTGTTTGGGCGAATACCTGTACGCCACCTAATAAAAGCGCGAAGGCAAGTGAGAGCGTGAAGATCTTTTTCATGTTATGGAATTTGAATTTGAAAATAAATCTAATAAAAAAACATGCCAAATTCAGGCCCATTCCACTTTTTTTGCCGTTTTTAAGCTGTCTGCGAGAAAATCTCATTCAAAACCCCGGCCAGTCTTACTCCTCCTTTCAGCAAACGTTCATTGAGGGTATTAATGTGATCGAAATTATAACGGTAACTTAATTTCAGTTCAGGTGAGCGGCCGGCTTCGTCGTACAGTTTCCGGCTGATCTCGTAAGATTCGAAAAGCCAGTTGGCAATGGGCGCCGACTGCCATCGTTTCCGCTCCTGCAGTGTGGTGAAATTAATGGCTTTCACATATTCGGTATAACTCAGTTGCTGGTAGTCGATCAACTTTTCATCCCATACCGCATGCAGGTTAGTGGGTTCGCCGAACCATTGTAATCGAATGCGGTTGCCGCCCAGGTCTGACTGCCTGCCCGTGTGCATCGGTTGGTGCACGTCTCCCACAATGTGCACCAGTAAGCGCAGGTACAATTTTTTCTTTTCCTGGTCCAGTCCTTTTTTCTTCAGTTCCCTGATCAGGAAATTTAATTTGGTATAGGCGTCTACAGCTGTGTCCTTGGCAAGATATTCTTTCATCATGTCCAAGGTATACCCATCATCAAAATTGATATAATGCCAGGGGCCGAGGTAGTTGAAAGAAGGGTCTGACTTGATGAAATCGGGCCAGTTAGCAGTCATGGCCAGCGATTCGTTGCCTAAAATAGCCCTTACTTCTTTGCGTGCCTGGGCGGTGAGATATGTTTCAGCAATTTCCCCTACGATCCGGTGTCCGAGCATGCCCCAGGCATTCGATTCAAAAGGCAGGTAAAGCAATGCTGCAATGATGAATAGTTTTTTCGCAATTGTCATGGTTGAATATGTGTTTGGTCTCACAAAAATATCTTCTCCCATGCAAATACGAACAGGTCAGGTTGATTTGCGCACCACAAATTCCGGGTCGATCTCAACTTGTATACGTTGCACTTTATGCTTCCCCGCACCCAGCTGATCCATCAGTATGGCCACGGAAGATTTTGCAATTTTATCTATTGGCTGCCTGATCACTGTAATGGCAGGTGTATGCAGCCTGAAAATATCATTATCATCAAAACAAATCACGGCAATGTCCCTGGGGATCTCAAGTCCAATCTGTTGTATGCTTTCCAGTCCCAGGATACCCAGGTAATTCGTAGCAAAAAATACAGCGTCCAGCTCAGTATCCCTGATAAAAGAAATGATCATCTGCATAGTTGCTTCTCTATCATCTGTACAATTGATGGGTAACTTTAGCAGGAGTTTTTGTTTCGAAGCCGGTTGTTCTTTTTTCTGGGCATCTTTATAAGCCTGTTCCCGCATGTCCATCTGTATCATCTTCAGATCAACGGTTACGAAACCGATTCGCTTATATCCTTTCCTGATGAGGTGTGTCATTCCTTTCTCAATTCCAGAATAATTATTCACTAACACATACGGCGTATTGATCTCCGGAAAATAACGGTCCATCAAAACAAAAGGTTTCTTATACTGCACCAGTTGTTCGATGTCTTTATTCATCTTTACCGTAGGCGTGATAATAAATCCATCCACTTGCTGGTAGTTGAGGATATTGAGCAGGGTCCTTGCGCGATGGGCATCATTTTCCGTACAACAAAAGATCACTTTGTATCCGTATTCATTAGCTTCATCTTCGATGAATTTTGCGCAGGATGCAAAAAACTGGTTGGAAATATCGTCTACCAATAATCCAATGATCTTTGACTTTCCTGTTCGCAAACTCACCGCTACCCGGTTTGGCTGATAACCTGATTTCTTAACAATCTGGTGCACCTTTTCTACTATCGGCTTGCTGATGCGCATCTGTTCAGCCTTTCCGTTGAGTACAAAAGAAACCGTAGAGGTAGATACCCCGGCCATTTTCGCTATATCCTTCAGGGATATTTTCTTCATGCAGGTTGTGCAGTTTTGTTTTTTACAAACATGAAGATAATTATTTACTTCTTCAGGAAAGGATTCTCTTTATCTGTTGAAAAAGAATAAGGGAAGGACGTTTCCGATATACCTCTTTGCTTATTCGGCTGGTTACCCATGGTGAATTTCAATATTGCTCCCTGTTCCAGGACGCTGTGGCCAAGCCAGTTTTTATTATACGAAGTATTATTCCATTGAAGTTGCTGTACATAAAGATTTTCCTTGCTGTTCGCCGGCGCATCGATCACAACCTGTTTGCCATTTTCCAGTTTGATGGTCGCTTTCCTGAACAAAGGAGCACCCAATACATATTGGTCGGATGCAGGCGTAACAGGATAGAAACCCAATGCTGAAAACAGGTACCAGGCAGAGGTCTGGCCATTGTCTTCATCGCCACAATAACCATCGGGTGTGGCCAGGTACAAACGGTTCATGGCTTCCCGCACCCAGTATTGTGTTTTCCAGGGTTCGCCAGCATAGTTATACAAATAGAGCATGTGCTGTATAGGTTGGTTGCCATGTGCGTACTGTCCCATGTTCACCAATTGCATTTCCCTGATCTCGTGTATCACGCCACCATAATAGCTTTCATCAAATACCGGTGGCATGATGAATACCGAATCCAGCATCTTCACAAATGTTTGCCTGCCTCCCATCAGGTTGATCAATCCCTGTATATCGTGAAAGACCGACCAAGAATAATGCCAGCTGTTTCCTTCTGTGAAAGCATCTCCCCATTTGAACGGGTTGAAAGGTTTTTGAAAGTTGCCGTCTTTGTTTTTACCCCGCATGAGTTTGGTTTCCGGATCAAAAAGGTTCCGGTAATTCAGGCTTCTTTTTGCATACAGGTCTGTTTCTTCTTTCGGCCTGCCCAATGCTTTTCCGAGTTTGTAAATGGCGTAGTCGTCATACGCATATTCCAGTGTGCGTGCGGCATTTTCATTGAGCTTTACATCGTAAGGCACATAGCCCAGTTCATTGTAGTATTTTACTCCTGCGCGGCCCACTGCGGTGAGCGGTCCTTCATTATTGGCTCCGTGCAGCAGTGCCTGGTAAAGCGTGTGGATGTCGTATCCCCTCAATCCTTTGAGCCATGCTTCCGATACCACTGAGGCGGAGTTGTTACCCACCATTACATCGGCATAACCCGGACTGGACCATTCCGGCAACCAGCCTCCTTCTTTGTAATCGTTCAGGAGCCCCTCCTGCATTTCTTTGTTGATGGAAGGATATACCAGATTCAGGAAGGGATACAGCGCGCGGAAAGTATCCCAAAAACCAGTGCCTGCATACAGGTAGCCTGGGTAGGTCTGTCCTGTATACGGACTGTAATGCACAACCTTATTCTCGCTGTTGATCTCATACATTTTTTGCGGAAAGCAAACAGCGCGGTAAAAGCAGGAATAAAAAGTACGTATCTGGTCAACGGTTCCGCCTTCAACGGCAACACGTCCTAATGTATTGTTCCAGGCTTGTTTTGCTTTTGCCAAAGTAGCATCAAAAGCATCATTCGCCAGTTCTCTTTTCAGGTTCAGTTCGGCCTGTTCAAAGCTGATGAAAGAAGATGCCACTTTCAGGTGCACTTTTTCGCCACGGGCGGTTTTAAAGCCCACTACTGCTCCTGCGTGATTGTCATTCATTTCAAGTGCATCTTTCACCAACTCATTGCCGCGCCATACATACTGCACGTCGAAAGCTTTGTCGATATAGATGACAAAATAATTTTTGAAGTTTTTAGGCACGCTCCTGCTGGTGCGGGTAGTATAACCGATGATCTTATGTTCTGCGGGAAAGATCTTGACATAGCTTCCTTTATCAAAAGCATCTATCACAATAAAGGAACTGTCTGCCGCCGGATACGTAATACGGAACTGCGCCGCACGTTCTGTGGGTGTGATCTCTGTTGTAATATCGGCATCGGCCAGGTAAACGCTGTAATAATAAGGCTTGGCTGTTTCTGCTTTATGCGAGAACCAACTGGCCCTGTCATCCTGGTTGAATTTCAGTTTGCCCGTCACCGGCATGATGGAAAATTGCCCGTAATCATTCATCCAGGGCGATGGCTGGTGCGTTTGCTTGAATCCCCTGATCTTATAGCTGCCGTTTGATTTGGGCGATGCTTCAGGATTATAGGTGTATTGCCATCCGCTGCCCATGGGGCCAGTTTGTGGTGTCCAGAAATTCATTCCCCAGGGCACTGCAATGGCGGGATAGGTATTTCCGTTGGATAAGGCTGGTCTTGAATCCGTTCCCATGAGCGGGTTCACCCAGTCGGCAGGGTCTGTTACTTTATTAACCATCTGTGCAAATGAAGCCAGGCTGTTGATCAGCAGGGCCAGCAGGAAGAGCGTTTTTCTTTTCATACTTTCTTTATTGGTAGCGATCGCTTATAAAATTCCCTGCCAATTTACATAGCTAAATCGATTTTGTAAATTTTTTATAAAGAAACCCCACCCTGAAGGGCGGGGCAAAGATTTGGTGCATGTTTCGGATGCAGGTTATAGGGCGCGGTCGAGGTGAACATAACCACCGTCTACATGGATCAGTTGGCCGGTGGTATGGCTGGAGCGGGCCGACAAAAGAAAAGCGGTCATATTGGCGATCTCTTCGGTAGTGGTCATTCTTTTTTCCAGTGGGATTTTTGCTGTAATAGATGCCAGCTTTTCTTCCGGATTGGGCAGGCTGTTGATCCATTTTGCGTATAGCGGCGTCCAGCTTTCTGCTACAATGATGGCATTGACACGAATACTGTAGGGTAATAATTCAACGGCCCACTCCCTTGTCAGTGCATTACGGCCGCCATTGGAAGCAGCATAAGCAGAAGTGCCGCCCTGGCCTGTTTCCGCTGTTTTGGAACTGATATTTACAATAGACCCTTTCGATGATTTCAAGGCTGGTAAAGCATAATGCGCCAGCAGGTAATAATGTACCAGGTTTCTGTGGAGGGATTCTATAAAAGCCTCATAATTACCTTTCTCCAGTCCCACACCGTCGTTCACACCGGCATTGTTCACAAGTCCGTCGATCTTTCCATACTTGCTCAATACCTCTTTTACCGCATGCTCACAGGCCTCTGGCTGGGTAAGCTCGGCCACCACATGGGAAGCTTTTCCTCCTTCGGCAATGATGGCATTAACCGTTGCTGTGTTATCGGCTTCGCTCCGGCCAATGATCACGGGAATGGCTCCCTCTTTTGCCAGCACACGTGAAATCCCCTCGCCTATTCCTTTGGCTCCGCCGGATACAATGATGATTTTGTCTTTTAACTGAAGGTCCATATTCAATGCTGTTTAACTAAGCTGATAAAATTGAATCGCATTGCCTCCGAAAAAACGGTTTTGTTCTTCGGCGCTGAATGACGAAAAATAATGTTTTACAATGTTCATATTTGCCTCGTAATCGGCTGCCAGCAAACAAACCGGCCAGTCCGACCCGTACATCAACCGGTTCATACCGAAGGCCTCTACTACTACGTTGAGGTAAGGCCGGAAAGTTGCTTCATTCCATTGTTGCCAATGGGTTTCTGTCACCATGCCAGATACCTTACAATATACATTGGGGAGCCCGGCTACCTTTCGAATATCCCTGGCCCATTCTGTTATTTCTCCCTGTTTGATCGCAGGCTTCGCAATATGATCTATCACAAAGGGCTGATCGGGAAAAGCAGCTACGAACTGTGCAGCATGCTTTAATTGATGCGCATAGATCAGCACATCATAAGTATAACCAAATTGCCGAAGGCGGTTGATGCCTTTAATGAAAGCATCTTCCAGCATGAACTGCGGATCTTCTGCCTGCAGGATATGCCGGAAACCTTTGAGCAAATTGAACTGGCTATAATGTGCGAGTCTTTCTTCTAAAGCAGGTGAACGCAGGTCCACCCACCCTACCACTCCTTTGATAAAAGGATGTTGAGCAGCCAGTTGCAGCAAAAAATCCGTTTCCGTTTCCGACTGATCGGCCTGCACCGCTACGCAACCATCTACCTGGTTCTTATTCAATAAAGGCAGGAGGTCTTCCGGCAGAAAGTCTCTGCGGATCGCCGTCATGGTATTGTCGATCCAGGCATCACGCACCGGATCGTATTGCCAGAAATGCTGGTGTGCATCAATGCGCAGCATACGCTACTACCTTTTGTGTTGATGTTCCCAAACTGTCGATACCCAATTCCACCACATCGCCTGGCTGGAGGTAAATGGCAGGATTGAACCCCAATCCCACACCTGCGGGTGTTCCGGTAGAAATGATATCGCCGGGTAATAAGGTCATGAACTGACTGATATAGGAAACCAGGAACGGCACATCAAAAATGAGGTTGGCAGTGGTGCCATCCTGCATTTTTTTACCGTTCACAGATAACCACAAACGCAAATTATTCACATCAGCTATTTCATCCTGTGTTGCCATCCAGGGTCCGATCGGTGCAAAAGTGTCGCATCCTTTTCCTTTATCCCAGGTACCGTTCCGCTCCAACTGGAAAGCGCGTTCCGATACATCGTTGTGTAATGCATAGCCCGCTACATAATCCAAAGCCGCTTCCTTCGAAACATAGCTTGCTTTCTTTCCGATTACTACTGCCAGCTCCACTTCCCAGTCTGTTTTTTCCGATCCTTTGGGGATCATGATCGCGTCGTTCGGGCCAACAATAGCTGTGGTTGACTTCATGAAAATGATTGGTTCGCTTGGTGTGGCGGCTCCGGTTTCTTTTGCATGATCGGCATAATTCAATCCGATACAAACAATCTTAGAAGGCTTTGCTACCGGGCATCCCAGGCGGGTACCGGCGGGCAATTCCTGCAAAGCTGTTATTCCTTCGTTCAGTTTCTTTTGTAAAGCGGCCAATTCTCCGTTGGCAAAAAAATCTTCATCGTAATCGCGCACCCATCCTGATGCATCGTAATAACGTCCATCTACACAAACACCGGGTTTCTCTTTTCCTGCTTCACCAAAACGTATCAGTTTCATATACTATCTCACTTTATTTTTTACTTTAAAATTTTCATTCGCGTTACCCGTTGAGTTTGATAAACCCTCCATCGATCGGGTAATCCGAACCTGTGATAAATGAAGCTTCATCCGAACACAGGTACAAGATCAGGTTGGCTATTTCTTCGGGTTTGCCCATCCTGCCGATCGGTTGCGACTGTGAAAGTTTCTCGAACATCTCCGCTTCTTTGCCCGGGTAATTCTTTGCGAGGAACCCATCTACAAAAGGAGTATGCACACGTGCCGGGGAAACACAGTTGCACCGGATTCCGTGTTTCAGATAATCTTTCGCAACAGAAAGCGTCATGGCATATACCGCTCCTTTCGTCATGGAATAAGCGAAACGGTCGTTCAGTCCCGTTACAGCAGCGATCGATGACATATTCAGGATAACTCCTCCGCCATGCTGTTTCATCAGCGGAACTGCAGCGTGCAGGCAGTTATACACGCCTTTGACATTTACATTGAACAGCTTCTCAAAATCTGCTTCGGAAGTGGTCTCCACATTTCCGATATGCGATATCCCTGCATTGTTCACCAGTATATCGTGCCGGCCTATCTGTCCAAAAATTTCCATCACCTGCTGTTGATTGCTCACATCACAGGCGTACACCGTGGCTTTTCCGCCTTGTGCTTTGATCTCCTCCACTATAGTTGCGGCATGATCGGCATTCAGTTCCAGTATGCATACTTCTGCGCCCTGCTTGGCAAATACCACCGACACGGCTTTGCCTATGCCGCTCCCACCGCCGGTTACCACGGCTTTTTTTCCTTTCAGACTTAACATATCAGTTACAAATTACAATTGGAATATTTTGTTCATCAGCAACCATTTCTCCCCGGGCTTTGCCTGTGGCAATGCCTGCTGGTATTTCCACATGAGTTGTTCCCATTCCTGTACTTTGGGGTTGTTCCTGTCCATCTCCGATTTGGCATCAAAGCTAAAAAGATCTGTGGTATCCATGATCATGAAAAGCCGGTTTCCCAGGCGATATATTTCCATATTGGTAATCCCCGAATCAAGGATGCTTGCTTTGATCTCAGGCCAAACCGACTGATGGTAAGCTTCGTATTCGGCAATCAATGCCGGATCATCTACCAGGTCCAGCGCCAGACAATATCTCTTCATGCGTGATGATTAATGTGTATTCTTTACTTGAACATTGTTTCCTTTCGTATCCTGGCTCCTGGCAAAAAACAGGATCACCGCAAAGCATATGGCAGGTACCAGGTATGCCAATTGGATATTACCACCGGTAAGGTCTGAAATCTTGCCCATAACGAGCGGCACAAAAGCGCCCCCAACGATCGACATCACCAGGAAAGAAGATGCGATCTTGGTTTCTTCTCCCAGGTCTTTGATGCCCAGTGCAAAGATGGTGGGGAACATGATGGACATAAAGAAAGGAACCGCCATCAGTGCATAAGCAGCTGTTGCTCCATGCGCAAAAATTGACACGAGCAACAAAATGATGTTGATGCAGGCATACAACGAAAGCAGCCTGGCCGGGCGGATGTATTTCATGAAGAAAGTTCCGGTAAACCGTCCCACCATGAATCCTACCATGGCAATAGAGCCCCAACGGAAAGCTGCGTCTTTTTCGGGCATATTCATGACATATTTAGAGAAGCGGATGAAAAAACTTCCTACCCCTACCTGTGAGCCCACATAAAAAAACTCTGCTATCACAGCGCCTCGCAGGTGTTTGTGCCGGAAGACTTTCCATGAAAAACTGCTTTCACTTTTTTCATCGGCTTCTTTAATCTCCGGTATATGTGTTACAAAGAACAGGGCCAATACCACAAATACAATTGCCGCTATAACGATATAGGGTATTTTCACCATCCCTGCTTCGAAACTGAGGTAATCGCTCAGGGCCTGCGGTGTCATGGCAGCCAGTTCCTGCGGTGTATGCTCTATACCCGACAAAATGAATTTACCGCCAATGATCGGTGCAAGGAATGCGCCCACACCATTGAACGATTGCGCAAAGTTGAGTCGTTGTTCTGCGGTAGCTTTATCGCCCAACTTAGTAATATAAGGGTTGGCTACTGTTTCGAGGAATGTTGCGCCGCTTGCTATGATAAAAAGCGCTACAAGAAAAAATTCATAACTGCGGGCGCTGGCAGCTGGCACAAACAATATGGTGCCAATGCCATATAACAGTAGTCCGAACAGGATTCCCTTTTTGTACCCATAATGGTGCATGAACCATCCGGCGGGGAGAGCAATGGTAAAATAACCCAGGTAAACTGCCGAGTCGATCAGCGCCGATTCGGTATCCGTTAAGCGACATGCCTTTTTCAGGTGCGGAATCAATATGGGATTGATGTTGTGCAAAAAAGCCCATAAGAAAAAAAGGCTCGTGACAAGCACAAACGGAAGGAGGTAATTATTCGACTTTTTCATCGGCAGCTATTCATTTTAATAAGCGGGCACAATATTCGTTATTCATTCGTTTTCCCGAAAAAAATATGCGCTAACAACCGTTAGGAACAATCTTGTCCTGTCTGTTTACAGCAACGAGGTCCCATTATCAATGGCTACAATATAGTGCTGTGGCCATTTTTCAAATATTTTGGCATATTGTTCAGCTATAAATGCAATGGTTTCATCCACCTGATCTTCTTTTACCAGATTGATGGTACAACCGCCGAAACCGCCTCCCATCATGCGGGCGCCGAGTACTCCTTTGCAGTCTCTCGCCAGTGAAGCCAGCACATCTAACTCCTTACAGCTCACTTCATACAATTTACTCAATCCCTCATGTGTTTCAAACATGTATTCGCCAAAACCTGCCATATCGCCCTGCTCCAGCCGGGTGCAGGCTTTTTGCAGCCGGTCTATTTCTTCCACCATGTATTTGCAGCGATGATATACCGCCACCTCTTTACCGGCAAGACAGGTCTCCACCATTTCAATACTAGCATCGCGGAGACTTTTTACTTCAGGGAATTTTTGCTGTATCAATGCAACTCCTGCCTCGCATTCTTCCCTTCGTTTGTTATAAGCCGATGATGCCAGCGAATGCTTTACGCCTGTATCAAAAAGTATGATCCGGATCCCCTCCATATTGAAAGGAATATATGTGTATTCAAGAGAACGGCAATCGAGTTGGATCACTTTACCGGTTTGTCCAAACATACTGGCAAACTGGTCCATGATACCGCATTTTACACCTGCGAATTCATGCTCCGCTTTCTGTGCCATCTTAACCATAGAAAGACGGTCCAGTTTGAGCGACCACATTTCATTCATCGCAAAAATCGTAGCGCATTCCACTGCAGCGGAAGAAGACAGTCCGGCTCCCAGCGGCACATCGCCTATCACTACTGCGTTGAATCCGGCCAATCTGTGTCCGTTCTTTTCCAATTGGTCTGCCACACCCAATAAATAATTGGGCCATTGCTTTGCAGTGGGCTTCAGGTCATGCAGGGATGAAGTGAACGATTCTTCCAAATCGCCGGCATATAAATGAATGGCTTCATCATTGCGTGGGCCGATGGCTATGTATATGGCTTTATCAACTGCGGCGGGTAATACGAATCCAAGGTTGTAATCGGTATGTTCTCCTATCAAATTGATCCTTCCGGGTGATCTTACAATAACAGCGGGTTCTCCGAACTGTGCGCGGAACAATTCCGCTACTCTTTCTTTCATAAGGCTCATCAATGCTTATTTTCTACAATTTTAGTCATAGAAGCCCGGATAATAAAATCCGCAATGGCTTCGGGGTTTTCAATGGTTACGTGGTGTCCGTTGGCTTCCTGCTTGCCTTTGGTCATGGGGCGAAGCGTAACGGGACCACCCAGTTTTACGTAATTATTGGCTATTACCAATGCGTTCTGATCCATGGGTATCAGTTGGTCGTGCAGGCCGAAGCTGAAATAAAGCGGCACCTGGTGATCGGCAAGTTGTTCGAGGTTGTCTTTGGGATTGTCGTGATATTGCAGGGCCTCTTCCTCTGTAAACCCATAAGCGCTCTTGAGTTGGTTCCAGTTATCGGGCGCTCCGCTTCCTTTGAAGGCAGCGTCTTTTAATTTACCGCCAGGCCAGCTTTTGATCTCGCTCACCGGGTTCTCTGAATAAATGCAACTTACTTTATCGGGATGTTTTTTGGCCCAGGCGAATTCACACAAAGTGCCGCGTACGGCTCCCTCTAATGCCGGCGTAGCAGCAAAATGTTTTTCGTTAACGAGGTAGTCATAAAATCTTTCCCACTGTTGCATCAGTGCCGGCTGTCCGTATAACAGTTTGTTATTTACATCCAGGAAACCAATATAAAAGCCTTTGGCCACCAGTATGCTGTCGATCTCTATGTGAAAGTCGGGCGAATAGGATCGCCAGAGCCAGGGATTGCCTGGCAATGTTTTTGCAGGTACCACAATATAAGCCGGCGTGCTATCGATCGTAAAATGGATCCGTTTGAATCCATGCCATGTATTCGGATCGGTTTCTTTTTTCTGTGCCCATATTGCAGCGGGCAATAATAATAACACACAAAAGATCAAAAAATAATTTCGCATATAATGGAGAGAATCAGGTTAAAGCCGTTTCATAATGCATTTCGGGGATCACCACTTCTTTGAAGCCTTTGCGCAAGAGGCGACTGGCAAAGTCTTGCTGCACATCGTATTCTCCATGTACCAGGAACAATGTTTTAACAGCAGCGGGATCTTGTTTACTGATGAACTGGCTGAGATCATCGTAATCGCCATGAGCACTCATGCTGCGCATTTGTCCCACTTCAGCTACTACATTGTACATCTCACCGAATATTTTAACTTCTTTCGCGCCGCTGGCCAATCGTCCGCCCAACGAATGCGGCTCGCAGTAACCCACCAGCAAAATGGTATTCTTTTGATCGCTGATATTGTTCATGATATGGTGCTTCACACGTCCTGCATCGGCCATGCCGCTGGCCGACATGATCACGCAGGGCTGTGGAAGATCGTTCAGGGCCTTGCTTTCATCCACTGTTTTGATGAACTTCAGCCCTTTGAAATCGAAAGGATCATCGTCTTCCTGCATTACTTTTTTGATGCGCTTGTTAAAATATTCGGGGTATGACTTCAGCACTTCGGTGGCTTCGCGGCTCAGCGGACTATCCACATAATATGGAATGGCCGGCAAGCGGTGTTCCAGTTCCAATTGATTGAGTGCATAAAGCAATTCCTGTGTGCGTCCCACACTAAAGGCAGGTATGATCAGTTTTCCTTTTTTCTGGATACAGGTTTTTTCGATCCATTGCAGCAGTGCATCTGAAGTGCCGGTTACATCATCGTGCAGCTTGTTGCCATAAGTGCTTTCCAGTATGATATAATCTGCCTGGTACGGAAAATCCTGCGGTGATCGCAGGATGGCATCGTTATAACGTCCTACATCACCGCTGAAGGTTAGGTGCGTTTCTTTTCCGTCTTCCTTTATGCGCAGGTGTACTGCAGCGCTTCCAATGATATGGCCTGCATCGGTAAACATCACTTCCACCTCTTCTGTGATGTTTTTCCAATTACCGTATTCAACTATTTCGAACAAGTCGGCGGCTTTGGCTGCATCGTCGAGATCGTATAATGGCTGATAGGGAGGCAATCCTTGTTTGGCCCTTCGCTTGTTGATGAACTTGGTATCATCTCTTTGTATCTGCGCCGAATCTTCCAGTAAGATGATGGCCAGTTCTTTTGTAGCAGGTGTGGAAAATATTTTTCCTGCAAACCCATCTTTCACCAACTTGGGTATGAGCCCGGAATGGTCTATATGTGCATGCGACAATACAAGATAATCGACAGAAGACGGATCGAAACCAAAACTTCCATTCAGTGTCTCGGTATCTTTTCCCATTCCCTGGAAAAGACCGCAATCGAGTAATATTTTTTTCCCGTTCTTAAGGGTAAGCAAATGTTTGGAGCCGGTAACAGTACGCGCAGCTCCGTGAAAAGCAATTTTCATGTGTAACAGATTCGTACTTAAATGTAGTAAGTGTACTGCACATGAAAAAACATTATAGCAACAGCGCTGCCAGTGCGTAATCGGCAAGAAGAATCAGGATACAACTTACCACCACGGCGCTGGTACTGGCCCTTCCTATTTCCAGCGCCCCTCCTTTCACATGGTAGCCGTAATAAGCAGAAATGCTGCTGATAATAAATGCAAAAGTGTAGGATTTATACAGAGCGAAAGTGATATTATATAAATTGAGGTTTTGGCGAAGACCAATGTCAAAGATATCTGTAGCCAGTATCCCAGCCATGCTGGCTGCTGTACGCCCGCCCCAGATACCGAGGACCGCCGAAATAACGATGAGGCAGGGGATTACAATAAGCGCGCCCAATATTTTCGGCATTACAAGATAGCTCTTGGTATTGATGCCCATAATCTCCAGCGCATCAATCTGCTCGCTGATACGCATATTCCCCAACTCACTCGCAATTTTACTACCGATAACACCCGCCAGAACAATACTCACAACGGTAGGCGCCAGTTCCAGTATCATACTGTCTCTCACAATCTGGGCAATGGTTGCCTGCGGCACCAATGGACTCACCAATTGATATGCAGTCTGCACAGTAGTTACCGCTCCCAGGAACAATGAAATGATGATGACGATAGGCAAAGCTCCAACGCCAATCTCCACACATTGGGTCATGAATTCCTTCCAGTACATGCGCCAGTTCTCGGGCTTGGTAAACATGCCCTTCAACATTAAAAGATAAGAACCGAGATGAGTGAAAAAAGACATGTCTGATTATTTCTTTTTCTTTTTTAAACGTTTCCACCAGCTGCTTTGCTCTACAGGTGCTACTACATGATTGCGGCACCTGATCTGCGCATCCACCACTGCTACCGTAGCCATATTCACAATGCTTCTCACGGCGCTGCCCAATTGCAATACGTGTACCGGTTTTTTAATACCCAGCAAAATCGGACCGATCGCATCGGCACCTCCTACTTCTTTCAGCAGGTTGTAAGTTACGTTCCCTGCCGTTAAGTTAGGAAATATCAGCACATTAACATCTTCATCCACGAGTTCGCTGAACGGATAATTATCCCGCAGTATTTCTTTATTGAAAGCGAGGCTTGCCTGCATTTCTCCATCTACGATCAGGGAAGGATTGCGTTGCTTCAACAAGCGCGTTGCCTCGGCCACCAGCCGCGCTTCGGGTGAATCGCTGCTACCGAAATTGCTATAGCTGAGCATGGCAATACGGGGCGTGATATTAAAGTTGCGTACTTCTTTGGCCACCATCAGGGCAATATCTGCCAACTCTTCTGCAGTTGGATTGAAGTTCACCGTAGTATCTGCGAGGAACAAAGGGCCTTTCTTGGTGAGCAGCAGGTACATGCCCGCTATTTTCTTCACTCCTTCTTCGGTGCCGATGATATGCAATGCAGGGCGGATGGCTTCTGCATAGTTTTTGGTCAGACCCGACAACATCGCGTCTGCATCTCCTGTTTCCACCATCATACAACCGAAATGGTTGCGGTCTTTCATCACTTTCAGACTCTCGTACTTATTATATCCTTTGCGTTGTCTTTTGTTGAAGAATATCTCGCCGTATTCCTCTCTTTTCTTTTCCATCTCATCGCTCCGCGGATCGATGATGGGAATATCGGCCAAATCAATATCATGTGCTTCTGCAATCTTTTTGATCTTCTCCCCGTTACCCAACAAGATCGGGTATGCAATACCATCATCGTACAATATGCTGGCTGCTTTGAGTATTTTATGGTTATCTGCTTCGGCAAATACCAGTCTTCGCGGGTCTTTCTTCGCTTTATTGCCAATGGCCCTTACCAACTGGTTATCGAGGCCAAGCCTTTTGTTCAGTTCCAGTTCATACGCTTCCCAATTGGCGATCTTTTTCTGCGCCACACCACTCTCTACTGCCGCCTTCGCTACGGCAGGCGCTACGGTGGATAACAAGCGCGGGTCTACCGGTTTGGGAATGATGTATTCAGGTCCGAATGACATGTGTGTCTGGTTATAAGCCAGGTTCACCATATCGGGTACCGGCCTCCGCGCCAACTCGGCCAATGCCTTTACTGCAGCCAGTTTCATGGCTTCATTGATCTGCGTAGCACGTACGTCCAATGCACCACGGAAAATATAAGGGAAGCCGAGTACATTGTTTACCTGGTTGGGATAATCGGTACGGCCAGTAGCCATGATGATGTCTTTGCGGGCTTCTGTAGCCGCTTCATAACCAATCTCTGGATCGGGGTTGGCCATCGCAAACACGATGGGGTTCTTGGCCATGGCTTTTATCATATCCTGTGTGATCACATTGCCTACGCTCAATCCCACAAATACATCCGCATCTTTCATCGCAGTCTCCAGCGTCCAGTCGCTCTTCTTCACTGCATACTTTTTCTTTGTTTCACTCAGGTCATTCCTTCCCTGGTGAATAGCGCCGCTTTTATCGAACAGGATGAAGTTTTCGTATTTAGCGCCGAGTGCTACATATAACTCAATACAAGCCATGGCTGCAGCGCCCGCACCATTCACCACAAACCGGGCTTTCTCAATTTTTTTCTTTTGCAGTTCCAGTGCATTCAGCAAGGCGGCGGCGCTGATGATAGCCGTTCCGTGCTGGTCATCGTGCATCACCGGAATCTTCATTTGCTTTTTCAGCTCGCGCTCGATATAAAAGCATTCCGGCGCTTTGATGTCTTCCAGGTTGATGCCGCCAAATGTTGGTTCCAGCGCTTTAACGATCTGTACAAATTTCTCAGGATCTTTTTCATTGATCTCGATATCGAATACATCGATATCGGCGAATATTTTGAACAATACGCCCTTTCCTTCCATTACGGGTTTGCCGGCTTCGGGGCCAATATCGCCCAATCCGAGCACAGCTGTTCCATTACTGATGACTGCTACGAGGTTGCCTTTGGCAGTGTATTTATAAACATCTTCGGGATTGTTGGCGATCTCTTTGCAGGGTTCTGCTACGCCTGGACTATAAGCAAGTGAAAGGTCTCTTTGTGTTTTAGATTCTTTGGTAGGAATTACTTCAATTTTCCCGGGGCGACCGCTGGAATGATATTCCAATGCCTGCTCCCTCCTGAGGTCGTTCTGTTTGGCCATATTTGCTTTTTTGGTTATCAGCAACACCACCACGGTCGACTGCAGTGGTGCAACTGCCCATCAGCGTTTTATTCGCTGCGGAACGATCCTGATATGCTGGCAGCTATAAAGATGCAGCTATAGAGATGCTCCGGGGCTGCAAAAATACAATTTAATGCGTATTGGCGGCTGTCAATTACTGTACGCTGGACCCAAGCCAGGCCATCATTCCCATACCTGTTTCAATAGCACGCTCATCGATATCGAACTTGGGTGTATGTACGTTGTGAATGATGTCCTTGGCTTCATTGCGTACGCCCAATCGATAAAAACATCCCGGTATCTTCTGCGTATAATACCCAAAATCCTCGGCGCCCATACGCATTTCGGTTTCTTCTACCTTTTCTTTTCCCATATAAGCTTCTGCCAGGCGCCAGGCTTTTTCTGTGAATACAGGATCATTGTCTACGGTAGGGTATCCTACATCGATATGCAGGTCTATTTCTCCTCCCATCGATTCTACCAACCCTATGGCCTGCTTGCGTATGAGCTCATGCGCTTTGAATCGCCACTGTTCATCCATGGCGCGGAAAGTGCCCATCAGTTTTACTTCGCTGGGAATAACATTGGTGGTATGTCCGCCTTGTATAGAACAGATAGACAGTACAGATGGTGTGAGCGGATTCCTGTTCCTCGAAATGATCTGTTGCAGGCCCACGATCAAGTGAGATGCAATTAAAATAGTATCTGCTGTAAGGTTGGGCGCCGCTGCATGTCCGCCCTTACCCCTGACGGTAATATAAATTTCATCTGCGCTGGCCATTACCCTGCCTTTGCGAAAACTCAGTTTACCCTCATCCAGGCCCGGATGCACGTGCAATCCTATGATACCGGCAGGCTGCGGATTTTCCAGCACACCTTCATTGATCATATAGCTGGCGCCTCCCGGGTTTCTTTCTTCGCCGGGCTGAAAAATCAGTTTGATGGTTCCTTCCCATTCCGATTTCAACGCATTCAATATTTTAGCAGCGCCCAATAATATGGTCGTATGTACATCGTGACCGCAAGCGTGCATAACGCCCGGGTTTTGTGATTTGTACGATGTTTCATTTTCTTCCTGGATGGGAAGCGCATCCATATCGGCACGCAAAGCAATTACCCTGCTGCCTGGATTTTTTCCTTCGATGATACCCAACACACCTGTTGTTGCTTTTACGGTAAAGGGTATTCCGAAATCTTTCAATTTTGATTGTACGAATTGACTGGTCTCAAATTCGTGGTAACTCAGCTCCGGGTGAGCATGTAAATGTTTTCGAACCGAAATAAACTCTTCTGCATATTTGCCTGCCAGGTCTTTGATCTTTTGCTGTAACATGCGCTTGCTTTATTGTGGAATGATCTCTTCTTCATCTTTAGGCGTATACTCTATGGCATCTTCCACCACATATACGCCCTGGGGGTAAAACTTCATCAATTGTTTTCTCAGTCGCTCTGCCTCTTCTTTCCTGATGAAATTTCCAATGCGTACTTTAAAATAGGGCGATTGGAACATGGCATAACTTTTCTGATCGGGGAATCTTGCCAGTAACTCTGCTTTAATCTTGAATGCGAGGTCGCGCTTATTGGTGCTGATCACCTGTATCCGGTAGCCTCTGTATAAACCGGAACTGGTCATCATGGCTGTCCGCTTATTGATCTGTACCTGTTTGGCTGTGAGGATATCCAACCGGTGATCCTTGCTCAGGATAACAGAGTCGGCCTTCAGGCCATCTGCCATTGCCTGTTCACAGCATGCAGCCAGGAGCAACAGTATGATGGTATGTTTTATCCTGCCCATACACCAAAAATACCAATTCTACACCGTAGATATCTGTCATTTATTTTCAATAGCCCTCTGTTGCAGGCGCTCCCTGCACAATGGCTACGCTGGCGCTGCAACCCAGGCGGGTAGCGCCGGCTTCTATCAATTGTTTGGCAAAGGTATAATCGCGTATCCCGCCCGATGCCTTGATCTGTGCCTGCCCGGGCAGATACCGCCTGAAAAGCTGTACGGCTTCTACCGTAGCGCCTTTTTCTGCATAACCGGTAGAAGTTTTCAGGTAGTCGATACCCGCTGCACCATAAATATCGCAGCATTTGATGATCTCATCATTGGTAAGCACACCGCTTTCAATGATCACTTTGATGGTCTTGTGTTTGCTTTTGATCACCGGCATGAGGTGATTGATCTCATTGGCAATGTATAACCAGTCGCCGTTTTTAATGGCTGAAATATTGGCCACTACGTCCAGCTCATCCGCTCCGTCTACCATGGCCAGCACCGTTTCTGCGATCTTGGCTTCTACTGCGGAATAACCAAATGGGAAACCGATCACTGTGGCTGTTTTCACTGTGCTTTCCTGCAACAAAGACTTGGCAGTCTTTACAAAATTCGGTGGGATGCATACGGCGGCAAAAGCATATTGCCTGGCTTCCGCACAAAGCTTCTCCACATCGGCTATCAATGTAGTGGGCTTGAGTATGGTGTGATCGATATACCGGTTGATATGCATATCCTTATCTGTTATGCCTCTCTGCCATGACATGCTTTGTACTTCTTACCGCTTCCACAAGGACATGGATCGTTCCTTCCGATCTTCGGCGCTACATGAACAGGCTGTTGTTTAACAGGTGTAGGGTCGTAGTAATCATTCTCTGAAGGAGCTCCATCTGCATTGTCCTTATTGGCATTCATGCGGCTCATATCGGTCTTTTGCTGACGGCCTTCTTTCAACTCATCGCCTTCATTCAAAGGAATGCCGGCGTGACAAAGGAACTGAACGATATCGCGGTTCACTTCGCTGTCCATTTTCTTGAACAGTCCGAATGCTTCCATTTTATAGATCACCAGCGGATCTTTTTGTTCGTAAGTCGCTGTCTGCACACTCTGCTTCAGGTCGTCCATCGCCCGCAGGTGCTCTTTCCATGCATCGTCGATAAGGCCCAATGTAACAGACCTTTCCAATGCATTGAGCAGTTCCGCGCCTTGTGTGTGCAGGGTCTTTTCCATATTAGCCAATACCTGCATGCCTTTTCTTCCGTCGGTGAAGGGCACGATGACATTCTCGATATGCGCTCCCTGCTGCTGGCGTATATTCTTGAATACCGGTAAAGCCTGTACCATCAGTTCGCGTTTTTTGCGCTCATAGTTGGCAATCACTTCGCCGTATAATTTTTCGGTCAGTTGCTGATCGGTGAACTTGTTCAACTCTTCAGCGGTAATAGTTGTATCGATACCAAAATCCACGATGGCTGCCAGGCGGAATCCTTCGTGATCATTCTGTTCTTTGAATGATATCACCAGGTCTTCTGCTACGGTATAAAATGCATTGTCTAAATCAAGCGCCAGCCTTTCTCCGAACAACGCGTGGTTGCGTTTGGTATAGATCACGGTACGCTGCTTGTTCATCACATCATCGTATTCGAGCAGGCGCTTACGGATACCAAAATTGTTCTCTTCCACTTTCTTCTGTGCACGTTCGATAGATTTGGTGATCATGCTGTGCTGTATCACTTCACCTTCTTTGTATCCTGCAAAATCCATCACTTTGGCAATACGTTCGCTGCCGAACATACGCATGAGGTCATCTTCCAATGACACAAAGAATTGAGAAGAACCGGGGTCTCCCTGGCGACCGGCACGTCCGCGCAACTGTCTGTCTACCCTGCGCGACTCGTGTCTTTCCGTACCCAGGATGGCCAATCCACCTGCTTCTTTCACACCGGGTCCGAGTTTGATATCGGTACCACGTCCGGCCATGTTGGTTGCAATGGTAACAGCGCCGGCCAATCCTGCTTCTGCAACGATCTGTGCTTCGCGAGCGTGCTGTTTGGCGTTGAGTACATTGTGCGGGATCTGCTTCTGTCGCAGCATACGGCTGAGCAATTCACTCACTTCCACTGAAGTGGTACCCACGAGTATAGGACGACCAGCATCGCGCAGTTTTGCGATCTCGTCGATCACAGCGCCGAATTTCTCGCGCTTGGTCTTGTATACCAGGTCGTGCTCGTCCTTACGGATCGCAGGAATATTGGTAGGGATGGAAACCACATCCAGTTTATAGATATCCCACAACTCTGCCGCTTCTGTTTCTGCCGTACCCGTCATACCCGCGAGTTTGTGGTACATACGGAAATAATTTTGCAGGGTAACGGTAGCATAGGTTTGCGTGGCCGCTTCTATCTTCACATTTTCTTTCGCTTCAATGGCCTGGTGCAAACCGTCTGAATAACGGCGGCCATCGAGGATACGTCCGGTCTGCTCATCCACGATCTTTACCGCACCATCCATCACTACATACTCTACATCTTTATCGAACAGCGTATACGCTTTCAATAATTGCTGTACCGTGTGGATACGATCGGCCTTCACGGCATATTCGCTGATGATCTGCTCTTTCTGGTGCAGCTTCTCTTCTGTAGTAGCTTGCGCATTGTTATCAATTGCCGCGAGCGATAAGCTGATATCGGGCAGTATAAAGAAGTTGGGATCTTCTCCTGAACGGGTGATCAGTTGAATACCCTTATCGGTTAATTCAACCGAATTATTTTTTTCGTCGATGTAGAAGAAGAGTTCTTCATCGGCCTTGTGCATTTCGCGTTGCTGATCGGCGAGATAATGGTTCTCTGCTTTCTGCAATTTCACACGCATGCCGGGCTCACTGAGGAATTTGATCAGCGCATTATTCTTGGGCAGACCACGATGGGCGCGGAAAAGGGCCAATCCGCCGTCTTTCGGGTCGTCGTTGCCTTCTCCAATTTTTTTCTTGGCTTCATTCAGGAACTGGTTGGTGGCTCTTTTCTGTGCTTCCACCAGCTTCTCGATCCGGGGTTTCAGTTCAAAGAACTGTTGTTCGCCGGTATTGTGACCAATGGGACCCGATATGATCAACGGCGTCCTCGCATCATCAATCAATACTGAGTCCACTTCATCCACCATGGCAAAATGATGTTTGCGTTGCACCATTTCTTCCGGTGTGTGCACCATGTTATCGCGCAGGTAGTCGAAACCAAATTCGTTGTTGGTACCATACGTGATATCTGCCAGGTAAGCATTGCGCCGCGCTTCGCTGTTGGGTTCGTGTTTGTCGATGCAATCCACGCGCAGGCCCAGCCATTCGAAGATGGGGCCGTTCCACTCACTGTCCCTCCGGGCCAGGTAATCGTTCACGGTAACAATATGTACCCCCTCTCCTGCAAGCGCATTCAGATAAGCAGGCAGGGTAGACACCAATGTTTTACCCTCACCGGTGGCCATCTCGGCAATTTTGCCCTGGTGCAGCACGCTACCACCGATCAGCTGTACATCGTAGTGCACCATGTTCCAGGTCACTTTACCACCGGCTGCTAACCAGGTATTATTAAATACCGACTGGTCGCCCCTGATCTGCACATAATCCTTCTTCACGCTCAGTTCACGGTCGAAATCGTTGGCCGTAGCGGCTATTTCGGTATTATAGGTGAACCGGCGGGCTGTTTCCTTTACCACGGCAAAGGCTTCGGGCTGGATTTCCAACAGTATTTCTTCCAATTTTTTATCGCGGTCTTTTTTCAGTTTGTCCACCTCCTGGTAAATGGCGTCGCGGCCATGGATATCTCCCTCGGGAAGGGCTTCGGCAGATTGCCTTTTGGCTTCGATCTCGGTATCGATCTCACTGAGGTATTCGCGGATGCGCTGCCTGAATTCCACTGTTTTATGGCGCAGTTCGTCGTTCGTGAGCGACTGGTACTGTTCGTAAAACTGGTTCACTTTCTCAACGATGGGCAATATCTGCTGTACATCTTTTTCGCTCTTACTGCCGCCGAATAATTTAGCAATGAATTTCAACATATTATGGTTGGATCTGGTCTATTATAAAACAATGATGCAGTCAAAAAGGATGCTCAAAAAATTACAGGTCATTTTGACACCCCAACTGAAAGCGGCCAAAGGTAAAGAATTTGGGGAGACGCGCCATTTCTGCTACTTTTGCAGCCAAATTTGAAATCAACCCAACAATGGCAGGTCAGTTAAAAGAAGTCCGTAACCGTATCAAAAGTGTACAGAGCACCCAGCAAATCACCAAAGCAATGAAAATGGTGAGTGCCGCCAAACTGCGCCGCGCACAGGATGCCATTATACAAATGAGGCCTTACGCCCAGAAGTTGCAGGAAGTGTTGAGCAATATTGTGAGCAGTACGGAAGGTGATATGAGCATCAAACTGGCCGAAGAAAGAACGGTTGAAAAAGTATTGTTAATTGTGATCACCAGCGACCGCGGACTTTGTGGCGGCTACAATGCCAACCTGATCAAACTGGCCAAGACCACCATTGCCGATAAATACAGCGCGCAATACCAAAAGGGTAATGTTACGATCTGGAATATTGGTAAGAAAGGTTTTGAAAGTCTTTCCAAAGCCGGCTATAAGACCGACGCTACCTATAAAGATATTTTCCTGAACCTGAAATTCGAACAGGTACAGGCTGCTGCCCAGGCTGCCATGAAGGCATTTGAAAACAGGGAGTTCGATGCCGTGGAGATCATCTACAGCGAATTTAAAAACGCCGCTTCACAGGTTTACCAGGCAGAGCAGTTCCTGCCCATTCCCAAAATAACTGCTACCGGCAGTGCGCGCAAATCGGATTTCATCTTCGAACCCGCGAAGGAAGAACTGGTTGCCGAGCTGATGCCTAAAATATTGAATACCCAATTATACAAAGCCGTGCTGGATTGCAATGCCAGCGAACATGGCGCACGCATGACTGCCATGGACAAGGCCAGCGAAAACGCCAACGAGTTGCTGAAATCGCTTAAGATCAGCTATAACCGTGCAAGGCAGGCGGCTATTACCACTGAGTTGACTGAGATTGTGAGCGGAGCAGCTGCATTGCAAGGATAAGTTTATTATCTTTCAACTTTAACTCTGAATGCTCTTATGGATCTCAGCGAAATCATCCCTCATATAGAAGTACTCATTTTTGCAAGTGAGAAACCCCTTACGGCCCTGGATATTGTGGAACTCATCAATAATGCATTCGGGTTCCTGGAGGAAAGAGTTACCCTCGACCAGATAGAAGCAGCGCTGGATGGTATCCGGGAGAAATACAATTCCGAATTTTATCCTTTTGAAGTGAAAGAGAGCGGCGGCGGATGGCAGTTCCTCACTAAAAAAGATTACCACAAGACCATCGCACAACTGAATGGCGATAAGTTCCTCAAGCGTTTATCCAATGCTGCTTTGGAAACCCTCGCCATCATTGCCTATAAACAACCCATCACCAAAGGAGAGATCGAATCGATCAGGGGTGTTAACAGCGACTACAGCATACAGAAGTTGCTCGAAAAAGAACTCATTGTGATCAGTGGCCGGAATGAAAACCTTCCCGGCAAACCACTGGTATATGCCACTTCCCGCAATTTCATGGATTATTTCGGCATCAATTCTGCCGATGACCTTCCCCGCATCAAGGAAGTGCTGGCAGAACAGGCAGTAGAAGGCACTGTTATCAACCCCGAAGATTTTACCGACCACCATGCCGCAGCCATCGTTGCCGATGAGCATGCACTGACCGTAAATGAAAACGGGGAACTGGTGGAGAAGGAAGAGCATGAAGATAATCCTTCCACCGAATCTGCCGAACCGGGAGAAGAAACGCCGCAATGATTATCTTCGCAGCATGTCACAAACATTATCGACCGAGCAATTAAACCGTATCGCAGATCATTACGGCACGCCTGTTTATGTTTATCATGCCGAAAAAATAACCCAGCAATTTTCCAGGCTTACCGAGGCTTTTGCATCATCCGACAGTCGCTTCTTTTACGCCTGCAAGGCGCTGACCAATATCAATATCTTAAAACATATCCGCTCCCTGGGCTGCAATGTGGATTGCAGTTCTGTGAACGAAGTGCACCTGGCCGTTAAAGCAGGCTTTGATCCGAAGAACATCCTGTACACCAGTAATGGCATTGCTTTTTCGGAAATAGAAGAAGCAGCCGGGCAAGGCGTGAACATCAATATCGACAGTCTTTCCAACCTGGAGAAATTTGGTCGCCGTTACGGCGGCACTTACCCGGTAGGCATTCGCCTGCGGCCCAATATCATGGCCGGTGGCAACCTCAAGATCTCTACCGGTCACGAAAAAAGCAAATTCGGTATTCCGGTTGAACAACTCAATGCCATATTAGCGCTGGTAGAAAAATACGACCTGCGCATTGCCGGTCTGCACATCCATACCGGCAGCGAGATCAGGGATGTGGAAGTATTCATGAAAGTGGCCGATATTTTCTTTGAGCTGGCGCCGCATTTCAAAGACCTGGTATACCTTGATCTGGGCGGTGGGTTTAAAGTACCGTATAAAGAAAATGAGACCGGCACAGATATTGAACTACTCGGACAAAAAGTAGCAGAAGTGTTGAACAAACTTCAGCAGGTATATGGCCGCCGCTTACAGGCCTGGTTTGAACCCGGTAAATTCCTGGTAAGCGAAGCGGGCTATTTCATCACACAGGTGAATGTGCTCAAAGAGAGCGCCACCGCTGCTTTCGCCGGTGTCAACAGCGGATTCAATCATCTTATCCGTCCTATGTTCTATGAATCGTATCACCGCATCACCAATATCAGTAACCCTGAAGGAGATAAAAAGCATTATGCGGTAGTGGGAAATATTTGTGAGACCGATACGTTTGCGTGGGACAGGGAACTGAACGAAGTGCGGGAAGGTGATTTCCTGGTCTTTCACAATGCCGGCGCTTATGGGTTTGAAATGGGAAGCAATTACAATTCGCGTTACCTGCCTGCACAGGTACTGGTAAAAGACGGTGCCCATCACCTGATCAGGAAGAGAGATGTTTTTGATGATTTATTAAGAAACCAGGTGGAGGTCTTATAGAACAAAACAGTAGTTTGCATTGGCATGATAGAGATAAGGAACATACAAAAATCATTTGGCGACAGGATAATACTGAGCGATATCTCTGCAGTGATGGAATCGGGCAAGTGCAACCTCATCATTGGCACCAGTGGTAGCGGTAAAACGGTACTCACCAAATGCATAGTAGGTCTTTTTGAACCCGACAAAGGAGATATTCTTTATAATGGCGAGAATATGTTAGAAATGCAGACCGAAGAACTGGCACTGCTGCGTCAGAAAATAGGTATGCTTTTCCAGGGTAATGCCCTTTTCGATTCCATGACCGTAGAGCAAAATGTACTTTTCCCGCTCGATATGTTTACCAGCCTCTCCTATTCCGACAAAAAGAAAAGAGTGGATGAAGTATTGAACCGTGTGAACCTGGAAGGCGTTAATAGAAAATATCCTTCCGAGATCAGCGGTGGCATGAAAAAAAGAGTGGGTCTCGCGCGCTCTATCGTACTGAACCCACGTTTCCTCTTTTGCGACGAACCGAATTCAGGCCTCGATCCCCAGACTTCCCTCGTGATCGATAAACTCATCAAGGAGATCACCACCGAATACAATATCACTACCATTGTCGTGACGCACGATATGAACAGTGTAATGGAAATCGGCGATCACATCGTTTACCTGCACCAGGGACATAAACAATGGGAAGGATCTAACAAGGATATCATATTCAGCAAGGATGAATTACTGAACAAATTCATTTTCGCATCTGAGTTCCTGCAAGACGCCAAACAAATGCGAATGATGGAATCAAATAAAAAAAAATGAAGCAGTTTTCGTTATTCCTGGCATGCCTGATCTTCACGGCTTTTGCTATGGCGCAAACAAATAACCCAGAGGACAATGCGCCTTATAAAAAGGATCCCGTCTTGCCCGCCTTCCGCATCCTTCAAACCGACAGCGCCACTTGGTTTACCAAAAGCGAATTACCAAAACGCGATTTCACTATCATCATTTATTTCAGTCCCGATTGCGGCCACTGCCAGTACGAGGCCAAAGAAGTGATCAAAAACATAGACAGCCTCAGCAATACCTTCATGGTATGGGTGAGCTATAAAAGTATTACAGAGATCCGCGAGTTTGCCCAGCACTACGGGCTCGATCAACACAAGAATATACGTATTGGCCGGGACCCCCTCTACGCCCTGCCCAGCTTTTACCAGGTACGTTTCACGCCTTTTGTGGCCGTATATGATAAGAAGGGCATGTTCGTGAAAGCTTATGAAACAGGGGTTGAAATGGCTGAACTGAATGCGCTTTTAAGAGAATCGAAAAAATAGAGGCCCAGCACTATTTATAACTACCTTTGCCCCGTTAAAAATCTTCATTTCCAATAAATCATTTAGACACATGAAAGTTACCGTAGTAGGTGCCGGAGCCGTAGGCGCTACCTGTGCCGACAATATTGCCCGGAAAGAGCTGGCCCAGGAGCTGGTATTACTGGATATCAAAGAAGGCGTTGCCGAAGGCAAGGCACAGGACATGATGCAGACTGCCGCCTTGCTGGGTTTCGATACCCGTATCAGCGGAAGCACCAATGACTATGCTAAAACTGCCGGTTCTGATGTAGTGGTGATCACATCGGGCTTACCCCGTAAACCGGGCATGACCAGGGAAGAACTGATTGGCACCAACGCCGGTATTGTGAAAAGTGTTTGTGAGAACATCCTCAAATATTCTCCCAATGCCATCATCATTGTAATCAGCAACCCGATGGATACAATGACTTACCTGGCGTTGCAATCTACCGGTTTACCCAAGAACCGCATCATTGGTATGGGTGGTACGCTCGACAGCGCCCGCTTCAAATATCAACTGAGTCAGCACCTGGGTTGCAGCCCCGCTGATCTCAATGCAGTAGTGGTAGGCGGTCACGGTGATACTACCATGATCCCCCTCATTCGCATGGCAACCTGGAACAGTGTACCTGTTACCAAGTTCCTGAGCGAAGAACAACAAAAACAAATCGTAGCCGATACCATGGTAGGTGGTGCAACACTGACCAAGCTGATCGGTACTTCTGCATGGTATGCACCCGGTGCTGCCGGTGCTGCACTGGTAGAAAGCATTCTCCGCGATGAAAAGAAATTGTTCACTTGTTGTGTAAGTCTCGATGGCGAATACGGACAAAAAGATATTTGTCTCGGTGTTCCTGTAGTGATTGGTAAGAACGGATGGGAGAAGATCGTTGATTTCAACCTCAACGCAGAAGAGCAGGCCGCTTTCAACAAAAGCGCCGATGCCGTTCGCAGCATGAATGATGTGCTGAAAACCCTGTAAACACAAGTATTCTGCAGCTTTGCAGTAAAAATAAATCCCCGGTGTTTTTTGATAATGCCGGGGATTTTTATATCCGTAGCAGTTACCGCTCGTCCTGTGATTCCAGCATTTCGTCCTGATTTACTTTTCCGATTTGTAACAATTGTAAGTGCTTTGCGTCTGATAGAATATAAAACTACTACCATGAGACGGCTTATTAGTATGACAGTATGGGGATTGTTAATGACTACTACCCAAATTTCTGCACAGAACAAATCTACAGTGGACGGAAACGTAAAAGACAATAATGGCAAGGCATTAGAATCAGTAACTGTATCCCTCTTAAAAGCAAAAGACAGCACCCTTGTAAAGACAGATATCACCGATGCCAACGGCCAATTTGAATTGTCTGCATCTGCAGGCGGAAAATTTTTACTCAGTTACACCATCGTTGGATACGATAAAAAATTTTCCGACCATTTTGAATTGCAGGCAGGACAAAGCTTTCACGCCGGTGCAGTAAGCCTCAACGCTGCTCCTAAAAAATTACAGGATGTAACGGTCACTTCACGCAAGCCTATGATTGAAGTGAAGGCAGATAAAACCATTTTCAATGTTGAGAACAGTATCAATGCTACCGGCAGCAACGCACTCGAACTGTTGCAGAAGAGTCCGGGTATGCAAGTCGATAACAACGATAACATCAGCATGAAAGGAAAAACCGGTGTTAAAGTGTATGTTGATGGCAAGATGATGCAATTGAATTCGAAAGACCTGGCTGCTTATCTCCGCAGCATCAACAGCAATGATATTGAAGCCATTGAAATGATCAGTAACCCCAGCGCCAAGTACGATGCCAGTGGTAACGCAGGTATCATCAACATCCGCCTGAAGAAAAATAAAAAATTCGGCACCAACGGAAGTATGACCGCTGGTTTCGAGCAGGGCGTAACGCCCAAAGGCAATGGTTCGGTGAACCTCAACTACCGCGATAAGAAAGTGAACCTGTTCAGTAATGTCAGCGGCAATATTGGCCGTTATGAGAACGATATGAACCTCTATCGTATCCAGCGAGATACGTTATATGATCAGCACGCCGTTAACTACAACAACAATAAGAGCATCAACATCAAGACCGGCGCCGATTTTTTCCTGGATAGCCGGAATACCATCGGCGGTTTGATCACTACCAATTTCAGTACCAATGACTGGACCAGTACGAGCAATACGGATATCTCCTACTATCCTACCAACGCTTACCAGAAAACACTGAAAGCATTCAATACTATTCCCGGCAACAGGAGCAATATAGATGCCAACCTGAACTATCGTTATGCCGATACCAGTGGCAAAGAGATCAATTTCGATGGAGACTATGGCCAGTTCCGCGGCAGGGGTAACAGTTATCAGCCCAACTATTACCAGGATATGAATGGCAACATTCTTTCACAGGTGATCAACCGAAATTACACACCTACCAACATTGATATTTATACAGCTAAAGTGGATATAGAGATGCCTAAGTGGAAGGGTAAACTCGGATTTGGCGCCAAGTTCTCTTATGTAAAGACAGACAACACTTTTGATTTCTTTACAGATGCCAATGGTTCGCCTGTTAAAGTGTTGAGCCGCAGCAACAGCTTTTCTTATAAAGAGAATGTGAATGCAGCTTATGTTAATTACCAAAGGCAGTTCAATCCGAAATGGAGCTTGCAGGCAGGTCTTCGTGCAGAACAAACCAACAGTGAGGGCATACTCACCAGGGCAGATGGCCTTGTGCAGGATGATAACAATGTAAAGCGTAATTATTTCGATCTTTTCCCCAGCGCTGCATTGACCTGGACAGTAGATAAAAAGAATACCCTTAACCTTACCTATAGCCGCAGGATCGACAGACCTACTTACCAGGATCTGAATCCATTTGAGAACAAACTCGATGAACTGACCTATGAAAAAGGCAATGCTTTCCTGAGGCCGCAGTATACTGATAATGTAGAGCTATCACACACATTCATGTATATGATCACTACTTCGGTTGGTTATAGCCATGTGAAAGATTATTCTACCATGACCACTGATACCGTCAAGAACGCCACGTTTGTACAACAAAAAAACCTGGCTACACAACAGATACTGACCTTCAGCATCGGATCTCCGCTGCCTATTAAAAAATGGTGGAACGGTTATGCCAATTTCTGGTACAACTATCAAATGTTCAAAGGTATGATCGGAAACAATGAACTGAAAACAAGTATTCCATTGTTCGGAGCTTATATGCAGCACAGTTTTACACTGGGTAATGATTATACGGCTGAAGCAAGTGGTTGGTTCAATGGCCCTTCTATCTGGGGCGCTACCTGGAAAACCAATGCACAAGGGGCGCTTGACCTGGGCATACAGAAAATGTTCCTGCAGAAAAAAGCCACCATCAAACTCAGCGCTACCGATATCTTCCATACGGCCAGTCCCTGGAGGGCGCACAGTGTGTTCGGTGGCCTGAACATCAATGGCAGCGGCAGTTGGGAAAGCCAGACATTCCGTGTGAATTTCACTTACCGTTTTGGCAGCAGCCAGGTAAAAGATGCAAGGCAGCGCCAGACCGGTCTCGAGAGCGAATCGAAACGTATCAAAGGATAACAGTTGATTGTGTAATTGCCTCTTTTGCCCCGGGCTTAAGCCTGGGGCAAAAGCAGGTATTGATGAGCCTTTTTTGCAATAGCGCTGATGTCTTGCTGCTGCATACATTTGAAATGCCCCTTCGGACAGGTATTGGTTCCGAAATTGGAACAGGGCTGACAGCGCAAACCAGGTACGATGAAATTGGTATAGCCAGGTTGTAATTGGTTCGTACCATAATACGGTTCTACATCGAGCAAGGGAGATGTACCACCCCAGATGGCCAGCACCGGCTTACTCAATGCGCAGGCAATGTATTGCAAGCCGGTATCGTGCGAGATCACCAACTTCGCTTTGTCTACCAGGTCGGCCGATTCGTGCAGGCTGAATTTGCCACAGGCGTTGTAAATACTCACCGGATCTACGCTCGCTATCTGCTCTCCTTCCAACACATCCTCTTTTCCACCGACCAGTATAACAGGGTACTTTAATTCCAGGCAAAGCTGTTGCAATTTGGTAACTGGCAATTTCTTTGTATAGTAAGAAGCACCGATCACAATAGCTACAAATCCTGCGGAATGTGCAGTTGGTATATCTTTCGCAGAAGTATGCTGTTCTTCCGGGATGAAATAGTCCATTCCTTTCCCATCATCTTTTACTCCCAGCGGTTGCAATGCATCCAGGCAGCGGTCAACGATATGCCTGCCCGTCATCCAATTGATGTGAAGCTTGGTGAGTAAAAATTTCCGGATGCTCTCTTTGTGATAAGCCAGTGTTTTTGTTCTCAGTGACCAGCGGATACGATAGGTTCTGAAATTTTTGTGCAGGTCTATAATATAATCGTACCGTTCTTGTTTAAGTTGATGGATCAATTCGCCCAGGTTATCCTGGTAATAAAAAAAACGATCGATATATGGATTGGTTTCTGTTACGGCTTTGAATGATCGTTTGGTAAGAAAATGCACTTCCGCACCCGGCACCTGCTGTTTGAGACAGCGGATGGCGGGGGTGGTGAGTATAATATCACCAATAGATGAAAAGCGGATAACTAGAAACTTCATAACATTCAACAACTGCGGTTAGCTTTCCACGTAATTGAGGTCTTTATGATAAGTATCCTCTGTAAAATAATAAGCGACCAATGCAATACCCATCACCACCACACCCGTTACAATACCACTTTTCACCAACGGCCAGCCCCAACTTTTCTGGAAAACATCGAGAAACAGGATGTTGGTCAATGGCAATGCACCGCGCACCATATTCGGAATGGTGGTGGCAGCAGTAGCACGCAGGTTGGTGCCGAACTGTTCGGCGCCCATGGTAATGAAGATGGCCCAGAAGCCCGTACTGAATCCCAGCAGTGCCGAGATGGTGTACATGGAAGCATCTGAACGATTATAACCGCTGAAAAATAAGATCAGCGATACAATGCACAGCAAATAATATAACAACAACGCTTTCTTCCGGCTTTTGAAATACTGGCTCACGAGCCCCACAAACATATCGCCCACCGCAATCGCTGCATAAGCAAACATGATGGCGCGGCCCGAATCGATGGTGGTGCTGCCAAACATGGCTTTACCAAATCGATCGCTCTGGTTCACCAATATGCCAATCACATACCAGGTGGGTAAACCTATCAATATGGCGCATACATATTTTTTCAATCTTGGTCCGTTGTTGAAGAGCATAAAGAAATTACCGCGTGTTACTTCCTGCGCTTTTACTTCTTTGAACATACCCGACTCGGCAACACTTACACGCAACAGCAGCAGTGCAATACCCAGGCCGCCGCCTATCTTATAACAAAGCCGCCAGTCGTTGGTGTACTGGAATGTCAGGTAGGCAAATATGGCTCCGCTCAATCCTATGCCCGCTACCATTGAAGTACCGAGACCTCTTTTATTTTTAGGCAGCAATTCACTTACCAAAGTAATACCAGCGCCCAATTCGCCTGCCAGTCCTAATCCACCAATAAAACGGCAGATCGCATATTGGTTCACCGTTTGCACAAATCCTGTAGCGAAATTAGCCATTGAATAAAGTATGATAGAACCGAACAATACTTTCAACCGGCCTTTTTTATCGCCCAATACGCCCCACAAAATACCGCCCAGCAACAGTCCCACCATTTGCCAGTTGATCACCCTCGTACTGTCAGACAGCATGGTAGCATCAGTGGCACCTACTGCCAGCATACTGGGTTTCTTGACAATCGTAAACAACAGCAGGTCGTAGATATCTACAAAATAACCCAGTGCAGCAACGATCACCGGGAGTGAGAAAACGCCGTATTTTTTTTCTGTCATATTGTGATTGGTATTAAACTTTTGTTTTCCTGACTGAGAACAACTTGATCAATACCGGCGCTGTGGTCACCAGTACAATACCCAATACAATCACTTCCAGGTGTTGTTTCAAATCGAAACCGAATTGTGTCAGTATCCATTTCTGCAGGAAATGGCCGGCGAACAACATGCTGAACACCCATGACACGCATCCTATGATATTAAAAAAAGTGAATTTTTTTCCATCCATTCCAACGATCCCTGCAATGATGGGTGCGAAAGTTCGGATGATGGGAATGAATCGTGCGATGATGATGGCCCTTCCGCCATATTTTTCATAAAAATCATGCGCCTGCGTGAGGTAGCGTTGTTTGAACAACAGGTTCTCTTTCCATCCGTACATGGCTGGACCTACTTTTTTACCAACCCAATATCCTGTAGCATTACCAATGATACCGGCTGCAGCAATCAGTACCAATAACACCACCAGGTCGAGGTATTCGTTTCCGGTTGGAAATATTTCATTGGCGAGATTGGAACTGTAGATACCTGCTACAAAAAGCAGGCTGTCGCCCGGCAGGAAAAAACCTGCGAAAAGTCCGGTTTCTGCAAACACCACAAACAACAGGAGCCATAGTCCGCCATGTTCTATATAGAATTGTGGTTGCAATAACTGGCTCCAGTGAAATCCCGCCGCTAACATCGTCTCTAACATAAAATGGTATTATTGGTTGGTAACAGAATGTTCAAGCGCTCCTTCCCATTTGCTTACAACGGTGGTAGCCAGTGCGTTCCCCAGCACATTGGTAGCTGTACGGAACATATCGCAAAAATGATCGATCGGGAGTATGAGTGCAATTCCTTCCGGCGGGATATTGAACATGGCACAGGTAGCGGTTACCACTACCAGTGAAGCGCGGGGAACACCTGCAATGCCTTTGCTGGTCAGCATCAGTACAATCAGCATGGTCAGCTGCGTGCCCAGGTCAATGTGAACGCCATAAGCTTGTGCAATGGCCAGGCTGGCAAAAGTCATGTACATCATGCTGCCGTCGAGGTTAAAAGAATAACCCAACGGCAATATGAAGGATACGATCTTGTCTTTACAGCCAAAGCCCTCGAGTTCTTCGGTGAGTTTGGGGAATACCGCTTCGCTGCTGGTGGTGCTGAACGCCACGATCAGAGGTGAAACGATTCTTTTAAGCAGCGCAGGCAATCTGTTCTTAAGGATGAGGAACCCGGCGAGCAGCAACACCAACCAGAGTGAGGCAATGCCCATCAAAAAGAACAAAAGATATTTTCCATAGAACCAGAACACTTCGAGTCCTTTGGTAGCAATCACTGCGGCGATGGCGCCGAAAACGCCAATGGGTGCAAAGTTCATCACATAGCCTACCATTTTCAATATCACATGGGCCACGGCATCCAAGCCCTTCACCACTATTTTGGCTTTTTCTCCTAAAGCCGCCGTTGCAATGCCAAAGAAAATACTGAAGATCACCAGTTGCAGTATTTCATTGGTGGCCATGGCTTCTATCACGCTCTTGGGAAAAACGTGCTCCACAAATTTGGCCAGGCTGAATTCCTGTGTTTTGCCCACCAAGTCTTTTGCGCCACTCACGTCTGCATTACTCAGATCGATGCCCGCACCCGGTTTAAACAGGTTCACCAACAGCATCCCCAGTAAAAGACTGATCAGCGATGCCGATACGAACCACAGCAATGCCTTACCTCCTACCCGGCCTACGGTTTTAAGGTCGCCCAGTTTGGCAATCCCCACCACCAGGGTGGAAAATACCAGTGGGGCAATGATCATCTGCACCAGCCGGAGGAAAATGGTGGTGAGTAATTTGATATTTTTTGAAAAAACCTGGATGGTATCTGAGGAAGCATTGAGGTGAACAAGGTACCCAAGTGCGATACCGGCTAACATGGAAATAATAATATATATGGTAAGCTTGTTAGATTGCTTCATAGGGGGCACCCTTGATTAGGGTCGCAATATAAGACTTATGTTGAAACAGCCTCATTTATGTAGCTGCCGGCAGTATTTGCAAAAGTTTTCCATAGCGAAATAGAGGCGAAATAAAGAAATCATTACTTTTCCGAAACTTTTTATTAAAAATCAACTAACTATTACTATGAGTTTATTCAGAAAGAAGTCTTTGGACGCTTTAATGGCCCAGGCTGCTGATTCGGAAAAAGGACTGAAGCGAACGCTGGGTCCCGGTAGCCTGGTAGCGCTGGGTATTGGGGCCATCATTGGCGCTGGTCTCTTCGTGAGGACCGCTGCTGCTGCAGGTGAGCATGCCGGCCCGGCCGTCACTTTCTCCTTCCTCGTTGCAGCCATCGGATGTGCTTTTGCCGGGCTTTGTTATGCAGAATTTGCATCCATGATCCCTATTGCCGGTAGTGCTTATACCTATGCATACACTACCATGGGCGAACTGGTTGCCTGGGTCATCGGCTGGGCGCTCATATTGGAATATGCCTTGGGCGCTGCCACCGTTTCCATTGCCTGGAGTGAATTCCTGAATAAGTTATTAGAGCAGTTCAACATTGGCTCGATACCATACGAGTGGTGTCATTCTCCTTTTGAAAAGGCGCTGGATGCCGCTAACGTCATGCACCAGGGCATTATGAACATACCTGCTCTGTTCATTCTCTTGTTGTTGTCTCTCCTGCTTATTAAGGGCACCCAGGAATCGGCTATCGTTAACGGCATCATTGTATTCATCAAGGTTACGATCGTACTGGTATTCATTTTTGTAGGATGGCATTTTGTAAAAGGCGCCAACCATACGCCTTACCTGATCCCTGCCGATGCACCACCTGCTATGAAACCTGACGGGACCATGTATTCCTATTCCGGCTTCTTCAAACACGGATGGGGTGGTGTACTCACCGGTGCCGCAATCGTATTCTTTGCATTCATTGGATTCGACGCGGTATCTACTGCTGCCCAGGAAGCCAAGAACCCCAAGAAAGACATGCCTATTGGTATATTGGGTTCGCTGGTGATCTGTACCTTATTATATGTACTGTTCTCCTGGGTGCTCACCGGCGTGGCTCCTTATACCGATTTCGTAAAATCTGGTAAGGAAGCATCTGTTGCTTATGCTATCGAGACCTATATGCACAATTACGGCTGGCTGGCCAAGGCAGTAACCATTGCAATCCTGGCCGGTTTTTCTTCGGTGATATTGGTGATGCTGATGGGACAAAGCCGCGTATTCTATACCATGTCTACCGATGGATTGCTCCCCAAAGTATTCTCAGACCTGCATCCGAAATTCAGAACGCCTTATAAATCCAATCTCATTCTTTTTGTTTTTGTTGGCGCTTTCTCTGCATTTGTTCCGGGTAGTGTGGCGGGCGACCTGACCAGCATTGGTACACTCTTTGCGTTTGTGTTGGTGTGTGCAGGTGTATGGATCATGCGTAAAAATGATCCTGACAGGGTACGACCTTTCACAACCCCGTTGGTGCCGCTGGTACCCATCTTGGGTATGCTCGTGTGCACAGCGATGATCATTTCTTTGCCCAACCAGACTTTGCTCAGTGCATTCCTGTGGATGATCATTGGCCTGGTGGTTTATTTCGGATACAGTAAGAAAAACAGTAAACTGCTGGGACAATAACCATTCTCTCCTGTCAATCTTATTCAACAAAAAACAGCCTGCCCGCCTTCGCTAAAGCTACGGCGGGCTGTTTTTTGTTGGATGGGCTTGTAAGCGTTAATTTTGCACGTTTCCAGACATTATCACCAGATAACAAGATCATCATTTAATTATGGGAAGGATTTTTGAAGTTCGTAAAGCCACCATGTTTGCCCGTTGGGACCGGATGGCCAAGCAGTTTACCCGTGTTGGCAAAGAGATCGTGATAGCTGTTAAAGCCGGTGGCCCCGACCCTGCCACCAACCCCGCCCTTCGCCGTTGTTTCCAGAACGCCAGAAGCGTGGGCATGCCTAAAGACCGCGTGGAAGCAGCCATCAAAAGAGCGCAGGGAAAAGATACCAGCAACTACGAAGAAATTTTATATGAGGGTTATGCCCCTCACGGAGTGGCTTTATTGGTGGAGACCGCTACCGATAACCATGTACGTACCGTAGCCAACGTGAAGAGTCATTTTAACAAAGGAAACGGAGCCATGGGTAATACCGGCAGCGTAAGTTTTCAGTTTAAAAAGATGGGCGTATTCAAATTGAAGCCCGAAGGATTGGATTCCGACGAGCTCGAACTGGAACTGATTGATCATGGCCTGGAAGAGCTTGGTGAAAGTACCGACGATAATGGCAATGCAATATTGGTACTCCGTTGTGCTTTTGTTGACTTCGGCAAATTGCAGAAAGCGCTGGAAGATAAAGGCATTACGCCTATCAGTGCTGAGCTGGAATGGATCCCTACTACTACCGTACCCGTAAGTGATGCGCAGGCAGAAGATGTGAGTAAACTGATTGAACGCCTGGAACAGGATGAAGACGTGAACAAAGTGTTCCATAATATGGCATAAGCCATGAATGATGTGATTCTCTTTGACGGACTATGCAACCTATGTAATAACAGTGTGCAGTTCGTGATCCGCAGGGACCCCGGGAGGCGGTTTCGTTTTGCCTCTCTGCAAAGTGAATTCGGCAAAAGGTTCCTGTCAACACATCATTTGCCTGAAAACGATTACAACAGTTTTATTTTATTTGAAAACGGCAGCGTATTTACCCGTTCCACCGCAGCGCTGCGCGTAATAAAAAAACTAAACGGGGGATGGCCGGTCTTATATGCATTGATCGTCATTCCCCGCTTTTTACGTAATGGGATATATAATCTTGTTGCACGTAACCGCTACCGTTGGTTTGGAAAAAGAAACGCCTGTTGGGTTCCCACACCAGAATTAAATGATCTTTTTTTTGATTGAGGCTATTCCGCCATCACTTCACGGATAACATTGATGATCTCTTCGGCATTGGGTTTACCAAAATAATCACCATCGCTTCCATAACCCGTCCTGTGTGCTTTGGCGGTGATGGTACGCGGCGCCGCATCGAGCCACTGGTATCCTTTCTGTTCCTCCATCACTTTGTTGTACATATAGGCTGAAGCGCCGCCAGGTACGTCTTCGTCAATGAAAACAATGCGACTTGTTTTTTTCAAAGATTCAACGATCTGGTGATGGATATCGAAAGGCAGCAAGGTTTGCACGTCGATCACTTCACAGCTGATGCCTTCTTTTGCAAGCCTGTCTGTCGCATCCTGTATGATGCGCAGTGTGGAACCATAAGATACTATTGTGATGTCTGTTCCTTCCCTGATCACTTCGGGTATTCCCAGCGGAACAGTAAACTCAAGCAGATTGGAAGGTAATTTTTCTTTTAAACGATACCCGTTCAGGCATTCCACCACAATGGCCGGATCGTTCGATTGCAATAAAGTATTATAGAAACCGGCGGCCTGCACCATGTTCCGGGGAACACAGATATAGAGACCACGCAGTGCATTGATCATCATGCCCAACGGCGAACCGCTGTGCCAGATGCCTTCGAGCCTGTGACCGCGGGTACGTATGATGAGCGGACAACTATGCTGTCCTTTCGTTCGGAAATGCGTAGTTGCTACATCATCACTCAATGGCTGCAATCCGTACAGGAGATAGTCGAGGTACTGTATTTCTGCAATCGGCCTCAAACCGCGCAACGCCATACCAATACCCTGTCCAACAATAGTTAGTTCGCGGATACCGGTATCCAGTATCCTGTCTTTCCCGTGTTTATCCTGCAATCCAGCAAAACCCTGGTTCACATCACCGATATGTCCAACGTCTTCACCAAAAGCATAGACTTTGGGATTGGATGTAAACAAAGCATCGAAATATTTATTGAGCACTTCGTAACCGTTCACCAACGGAGCGTCTGATGGAATAAGTGGTTTTACTTCCTGCACGTTCATGGCGCTCTTGGGCCCTTCGTTGTACAGGTGGCTGTTGTATAACGCTTTGCTTTCTTCCCATAACGACTGGCTATGCGCTTTCAACTCAGCAACAGAAGGCGATTGCGGCGCCAACTCCATGGCCAGTGCGAGTGTGCGAAGCACATCCCTGCGCAACGGCTCTTTATTGTTCTGCAAATCTTTTGCTTGTTGTTGCAGCTTGCCATAGAGATCGATATCATTGACCATGGTGCCCCTGATGAGCTCAGCAGCTTGGGCTGCCTGTGCTTTGATGGGCGCTAAGTATTTTTCCCAGGCCAGGTTCCTGCTTTCGCGCACATGTGTTTTGGCTTCGGCTTCCAGTTCGGCCAATTCATCTGCCGTTGCCAGTTCGTTTTCAATCATCCACTCTTTCATCTTCTTTAAACAATCCCATTCCTTTTCCCATTCCAACCGCTCGGGCGATTTGTATCTTTCGTGACTTCCGCTGGTTGAATGCCCTTGCGGTTGTGTTACTTCTTCTACGTGAAATAAAACGGGTACATGAGTATCTCTCAATTGATGCAATGCTTCTTCAAACACTTCACACATGCCGGCATAATCCCAGGCCTTCACTTTGTATATGTTGATACCATTGGTATCTTCTCCTTTCTGAAATCCTCTCAACGCAGTGGAAATGGAACCTTTGGTGGTTTGTATATTCTTGGGAACGGAAATACCATAACCATCATCCCACACAAAAACAGCGAGCGGCACTTGCAGTACGCCTGCAGCATTCATGGTTTCCCAGAAATGACCTTCAGTAGTACTGGCATCGCCAATGGTACAGAAACAAATTTCATTACCATTGTTACTCAGGTGCTCCAGTTCTTTTTTATGCGTAGAACTGCGGAAACATTTGGAAGCGAATGCCAATCCCAATGAGCGCGGCATTTGTCCGGCTGTTGGTGCAATATCTGATGAAATATTTTTTCGATTGGCCAGGTCTAACCAATTGCCCGCTTCATCCACAAAAGGTGTTGCAAAATGCGCATTCATCTGCCTGCCTGCACTGAACGGATCGTGTTCAATATCCGGATCGGCATACAATTGTGCAAAATATTGTTCAACCGTTGCCAGTCCTGTTGCGAACATGAAAGTCTGGTCGCGGTAATACCCGCTTCTGAAATCGCCCTTCTGAAAAAACTTGGCCATGGCTACCTGCGCCACTTCTTTGCCATCGCCAAAAATGCCGAACTTGGCTTTGCCGGTAAGCACTTCCCTTCTTCCTAAAAGACTTACTTCCCTGCTTACCACAGCAATGCGGTAATCTTGCATTACTGCATTTCTGAAGCCATCGAAAGAAAGCATATCTGTTCTTTGTTCAACTGTGGTCGTCGATTCCATAAAACAAAAATAATACTACAAGATGAAAGGCTAACAGAAATTAGTTTTGGCCTGTCCCGCCCGGCATTAAAATGGCTTTAAAATACAAAATGACTTGGAAATAGCACTAATTGTATGCCATAAATAATGGCCTCTTCAGCCTTCCAACATTATTTTTCCGCTAGTTGGGTGAAAGGGGTTAGTTTTACGGAAGATTCATTCTTCAACACAAATAAAATCATACTATGAAAAAAGTGCTCACATTTGTTCTTATGCTGACTACTATTGCTGTCTTTGCGCAGAATGAAGTGAAAGACGCTAAGTTCAGCGAATCTGTTTACAAGTTCGGTAAGATCAAGCACAATGTTCCGGCCACACATATTTTCACTGTTACCAATACGGGCGACAAACCCCTGATCATTGAATTCGCGAGTGCTTCCTGCGGATGCACCACGCCTGAGTATTCAAAAGATCCGATCCTTAAGGGCAAAACTGCGACCATCAAAGTAACTTACAATGCTGCCAACATGGGAGCTTTCAAAAAAGATGTAACCGTTAAGTTTGCCAGCGCGCAACAGCCGGTGGTATTGAGTATTGAAGGAGAAGTAGTAGACGCCGTTACTACCAAATCATCTAAATAATTACATTATTCATTTTCGCTGAAAAGCAGCCTCCGGGCTGCTTTTTTGTTGGTGTAGCTTCGGGCATGTTATCTTTGTGCCATGCTTAAAGTCAGTCAACGCGGACAGGTCATGCCGGCCTCTCCCATACGAAAATTGGTGCCCTTCGCAGAAGCTGCCAAGAAAAAAGGCACTACTGTTTACCACCTCAACATAGGTCAGCCCGATATTGAAACCCCTGCTTTGATGCTGGAAGCGGTAAGGGAAAGTCATTTGAAAGTACTCGAGTACAGCCACAGTGCGGGCAATGAAAGTTACCGGCGCAAGCTCACGGGTTATTATAAAAGTGTGGGTATTGATGTGAACTACAACCAGATCATTGTAACCACCGGCGGCAGCGAAGCCATCCTCTTCGGCTTTATGGCCTGCCTGGATGCGGGCGATGAAGTGATCATTCCCGAGCCCTTCTATGCCAACTATAACGGTTTTGCGGTAGCAGCGGGCGTGAAAGTGGTTCCCGTAACATCCAGCATCGACACCGGTTTTGCGCTTCCGCCGATTTCGGCCTTTGTCGAAAAGATCACCCCTCGTACCAGGGCCATCGTTATCTGTAGTCCGAATAACCCTACCGGTTATTTGTACAGCGAAGCGGAAATGCAGCAGTTGAAAGAGATCATCCTGCAATACAATCTTTACCTGTTCTCCGATGAAGCCTACCGGGAATTCTGTTATGAAGGACACCAGGTAAGTGCCATGCATTTAAAAGGTGTGGAAAATCATGTGGTGCTGATGGATACCATCAGTAAAAGGTACAGCGCCTGCGGCGCGCGGCTCGGTGCACTGGTAACAAAAAATGTGGCCGTACTGGAAACTGTGATGAAATTTGCACAAGCCAGGCTCAGCCCCCCTAGTTTTGCGCAGATCGCCGCCGAAGCTGCGCTCGACCTCCCGGCTGATTACTTTAATCACACCCGTGAGGAGTACAGGGAAAGGCGCAACTTGCTGGTACGGCGCCTCAATGCTATGGAAGGCGTTGTTTGTCCCACCCCGGGAGGTGCATTCTATGCCATGGCTCAATTACCAGTAGATGATGCCGATGTATTTTGCCAGTGGTTGCTGGAAAAATTCAGCTATAATAACCAGACTGTGATGCTGGCGCCCGCCAGTGGATTTTATGGAACACCCGGCTTAGGCAAGCGCGAAGTGCGTTTGGCATACGTATTAAATATAAATAATATTAATTTGGCGATGGACTGCCTGGAGCAGGCGTTAAAGGTATATAATCAACCTAAATAATTGATTATAAATAATTTAATTGTTAAACTGCGGTCTTAAGCATGTATTAGAAGAGGAAAAATTAGGCAAAATAATCAAATTATATATTTTTACATGTTTTATTTTTTATCAAAAATTTTATCTTTTTATTAATTTTTTGGAAATATTAAATTAATTACACAAAAAAATACTTTGTTTCAATTTTTCCCTTATCTTCGTTTTGGCTTCAAACATAAGCGCATACTTTATGCCAGATTTGAAGTGGCTGTTAAGTGATTTTTATCTTTTTTCATATGGCAAGCAATCGAAGACGCCCCCTGTTTCTACAGGGGGCTTTTTTTATATAGTCTTTTGAGTTTTCCCCCTATCTTTCCATCGGATAATCAAAACTGTATCTCCAGGCAACTAATACCAAACCAACCGACTCTTTGCTTCAATGAAACCAGTACGCGGTATTATTTTATGGCTCCTGTTCATCCTGTTTTCCTATAGCGCAAAGGCACAGAGCTACCATGCCATCAATGGATCGCCTTTTGCAGGCAGCGCCGGCATCCGCAATAATCCTGCGTCGCCGGTCAATTCGGTTTACCGGTGGGATCTTAACCTGTTCTCTTTACAGGTTACCCAAAGTACCAACACCCTGGCATTGGGTAATTTTTCGCTCTCTTCGCAAGACAGTACTTTTCTGCAATTCGGGAATAAATATTCCAGCAGGTTTATCCATACCAATGCAGATGTTGACCTGCTTCAATTCCATTATAAGTTGTCCGACACAAAAGCCCTGGCGGTTGGACTGCGTGCCCGAACCTACAACCACATCAAAACACAACCACTTTGGTCGTCCGACAATGTGTATAGTTTCAATGAGTTTTTTAAAATGAACCGCACCACCCCTTACCTGGAAGGTTTCGCTATCCATACCGGCTGGCTGGAAGGCAATCTTAATTACTCGCAGGTGTTGAGCGAAACACCCAGTGGAAAATTAAGCGGGGGCATTACATTACAGATCATGCGCGGGTTATCGGGGGGATTCGGAAAAGTAAGGCGTTTTACTTACCAGGAGCTGACCAAGGGTACAGATACCGCCTACAAGCTTACCAATGCTTATGCCATTTACGGCTATTCGGCCAATTACGATAATACGACTTCCAATAATCCTACAATAAAAGATTTTCTGCGGAATACATCTACCCATTTAGGACTCAGCTTTGGTGTGGAATACTTGGTTTACGATACAGAAAACGATGATCCCGACATCAATAAAAACCTGAATTATACCTGGAAGATCGGCGCTTCCATCATGGATCTCGGATCCAATGCATATAAGGCCAGTACTTATTCCGGTGAGTTCAGCAATGTCAATCCCAATATCACCGATACTGTGATCGCCGTTAAGATGCGCGGTGTTCAATCCATCAACGGATTACACGATACACTGGCTACCATTTTCAGTACTGCATCATCCATTGGCGAAAACTTCATCATCAGTAATCCAACCAGGCTGGTGATCAATGTTGACCGGAAGCTGGGTAACAATTTTTATGTCAATGCCGACCTTAGCCTGAATTTCTATTCTACTTCCAGCTACAACAAACTGCGCACAAGGGAATTGAACCTGCTTACGATCACACCACGATGGGAAACATTGGCCTGGGGCGCATACCTGCCCATACAATACAATACACAGGGGCAACTTTGGATAGGAGCGGCAGTCAAACTGGGTCCGCTTCTATTGGGTATTCACAACTTTGGGTTATTGAAAAAAGACCCTTCCCTGAATGGAGGCGGATACCTGATGCTCAGCATCCACCCTTTCAGCAAAAAGAAAGTGGTTTCCCGGCTTGACTGCCCCCAATAACCGTTCATTCTGCCGCTCTTGGAGCATTCGTACAGATACATTATAATGAGTGGTTCCATCACACACAAATCCTGTCGAATTGATGCCTAAAACGATATAACTCGTTAACTTACCAGTTCAAAGTAAAAACACTTGTTTATTCATCATGTACGATATCTGCTGCATTGGACATATTACACTCGATAAAATTGTAACACCACACCATGTAGCCCATTTGCCTGGCGGCACTGCTTTTTATTTCTCCCACGCCATTGGAAACCTGCCTGTCCGTTATCACCTGGTTACCGCGCTGGCGGAAAAAGAAGCAGCACTTCTTTCTTCACTGCATGAAAGGGGAATCTCCATTACGGCTTGCTCCAGCAGGAATACCGTTTATTTCGAGAATATTTATACAAGTAACCAGGACCATCGGGAACAAAAAGTAGCCCAGCAGGCCGATGCTTTCTCTGTTGAACAAATAACAGGTCTCAACGCCCGCATATACCATCTTGGCCCATTATTATCCGGCGATATACCCGCTTCGGTGATCAAAACTTTGTCCGAAAAAGGAATCGTTTCTCTTGACGCACAAGGTTACCTGCGAAATGTAAAAGATGAAAAAGTGTATCCTGTAGATTGGAGTGATAAAAAAACTGTCCTCCCTTATATAAGCATTCTGAAACTGAATGAAACCGAAATGGAAGCCATTACCGGTCACACCCATATAGCATCTGCGGCACAGGCATTATGGAATTGGGGTGCTAATGAAATAGTGATCACACTGGGGAGCAACGGATCGGTTATTTGTAAAGATGGAGCATTCATTGCTATTCCGGCATACAAGCCAAGCGCTGTTGTAGACGCCACCGGATGCGGAGACACTTACATGGCAGGCTATCTGTACATGCGTACAAAAGGAGCAACCCTGGAAAATGCAGGTAAGTTTGCCGCTGCAATAGCTACTTTGAACATTGAAACATCGGGGCCTTTTACAGGCAGTGAATCGGATGTATTGAAAACACTGTCAGCAGGCATTTCATTCAATACTGCAACACAATATTTATAAAATTCAATTTCACCAAAAGTCTGAATAACATTCATTATGTCTTTTCTTGCCATCCTCCTTGCCACGATTTTACTATTGGTATTGCTTATTAGTTTTTGTAAGATCAACCCTTTCATTTCATTTTTGATCGTTGCTTTTATAGCCGGCCGTTTGTTGGGAATACCTTTTCAGCAACTCGCTTCCTCTGTTCAGAAAGGGATTGGCGACATGGCCGGTTCTACATTGATCGTATTGTGTTCGGGCGCCATGATCGGCAAACTGGTGGCTGTCAGCGGTGCTGCGGAAGTCATCGCAAGCAGGATGATGCGTATTTTTGGAGAACGTTATATCCAGTGGGGCATGCTGTTTACCGGTTTCATCATTGGCATTCCTATCTTTTATAATGTAGGATTTGTTTTAGTGGTGCCCATCATATTTACATTGGCACATCAATATAAATTACCCATTGTTTTTGTTGGCTTACCAATGCTTGCCTCCTTATCGGTAGCACATGGTTTTTTACCGCCTCACCCCTCGCCTTCTGCGCTGGTTTCTATATTTCACGCTGATTTGGGAAAAACCTTGCTATGGGGACTGATTGTTGCTTTTCCTACCCTGGTTCTGGCCGGGCCTGTTTTTTCTTCTATGATCAAAAACATTCAACCGGTTGGTGAACCACCGCTGATAACTCATTTAAAAAAACCTGATCAGCTTCCTTCTGTATTCAACAGTTTTTTTTCGGCCTTACTGCCTGTTTTTTTATTGATATTCACTTCTTTTATCAAATACCTGGTGCCAGATCAGTCACTAGCCGGACAGGCCGCTTCCTTTATCAGTGAGCCTTCTGTTTTGATGATATTGTCGGTTTTGTTTTGCAGTCTCTCTTTAGGCGTTTTTTTGGGTAAAACCATGAAGCAGGTAATGGGTTTATTTGAAGAAGCCATTAAAGAAATAGCTGTACTTATTTTAATCATTGCTTGTTCCGGTGCTTTGAAACAGGTGATCACCGATAGCGGAGCCGGCAACCAGATCGCTGAGTTCTTTAAACAATCACAGGTGAATCCGCTTTTACTTGGCTGGATCATTGCCGCCACATTGAGGGTTTGTATCGGTTCGGCTACTGCAGCCGGACTCACTGCTGCGGGCATCATTTTGCCGTTGATGAGCCACTCGACTATCAACCCCAGTCTCATGGTATTATCCATCGGCTCGGGGAGCCTGATGTTTTCTCATGTCAACGACCCTGGATTCTGGATGTTCAAAGAATACTTCAATCTCTCTCTGAAAGATACCTTCCGCTCCTGGTCTTTAATGGAAACCATTGTATCGGTAGTGGGGTTAGTAGGCGTGATGTTATTGAATGCTTTCTTATGATTTTTTCCATTGGTGATGAAAAAACTTTCCGCCGGGAGTATCGTAACGCTGAAATGTATGCGCCCCGAAATAATCCCGCTGTGCCTGCAATAAATTGGCCGGTGATTGGGCCGTTGTAATTGCGTTGAACGCATTGATGGCTTCACTGAGACAGGGAACAGCTATTTCATTTTCTATTGCATAGCTCACCGCTTTACTTAAGGAAGGTTTTAACTGCCCGATCCTTTGATGCAACAGGTCTGATAACAGCATATTATCTGTAGTGTTGAAGACTGTTATCAATTCCTGCATCAAATCCGACCGGATAATGCACCCATTTGTCCATATCCGGGCGATCTCACTCATATTGGTTTGCCAGCCGTGGTTTTTGAAGGCTTCGGTAATGACCCAGAAACCCTGGAAATGATTAATGATCCTTGCCAGTTCGTATGCTTCTCTCAACAGCTCAACAGCAATGGGACTTTCAGCATTGTGAAGAACCGGGTACAATGCATTCAATGCTACCCTGAGGTCTTTGTATGCCGATTCATACCTCGCATAAAGCGATGTTGCAATTAATGTAGCAGGAACATGTTGTTTGGTTATTTCAATGGCAGCCCAATTACCGGTTCCCTTACTTTGGGCTTCGTCGACGATTTGATCGAGCAGCCATTTATCCCCTTCTTTTTCTTTTAAAATATCAATGGTGATGTCCAATAAATAACTGTCCACCCCTTCTTTTTTCCATGCTTCAAAAACAGCAGCGATGGCATCGGGGTTCTTTCCATTCTGTCTCAATACCTGGTACACTTCAGACAGCAATTGCATTTCCACGTACTCGATCCCATTATGGATCATTTTTACAAAATGACCGCTGCCTCCTTCGCTAATATAGGTGCAGCAGGGATTTTGCTGGTGATCCTTTGCAGCAATGGCTTCCAAATAAGGCTGCACCATTTCATATCCGGCTTTATTACCGCCGGGCATCAGGGATGGCCCCATTAAAGCGCCTTCTTCTCCACCCGATATGCCACAGCCGATGAAGAAAACATCTTGCAAGCTGAAAGCGGCCTGTCGCCTTTCTGTATCTTCAAAATATGTATTTCCCCCATCCACTACCACATCGCCTGCGGAAAGATAAGGTGTGATTTTTTGGATCACATCATCTGTTGCAGCGCCTGCATTCACCATGATGATGATTTTCCTTGGTGTTTGAAGCGAGTTGATGAATGATTCGATGTTATCGAAAGGCAAAGCCTTATTTAATTCAGGATATTGCTGTTGAAAATGAACCGCCACATTTTCTTCAACACCTTGCAGGTGGCGGTTGTACATGGAAATATTGAATCCATGCCCGGCAAAATTCCGGCACAAACTTTTACCCATCACTCCCAAACCAATGATACCTATTTCAGATTTGTTGAATAATTGATGATGAATGGCTTCTACCATAACCGCTGTATTTTGATCGATTGAAATATGAATTGCGTTAACCGGGTTCTCTAACGCATCAAACTGCGACTGAAGTAAAGAAGGGGAAATAAAATGATCTTTCCTTGACTTCATTTGTGCCGAAATTTTTTCAAATGAACCAAACAAATGAATGAATTTTATTTGGCTTGTACAATTAGCAGATAAAGTATCCCTGTATGATTGTTTCAACGCAGAGCAAGCCAATATGCAGGAGTCTTGTTGCAATTGTTTCACCAACATAGTATTCAACTTATGCAACCAGTCGCTGCGATCCTCATCGGTAAGCGCTTCCCCTGATCTCATTTTTGCGATATTTTCCTCGCTGTGAAAATCATCTGCATCAAAAAAAGGGATATGCGTTTTTTGAGATAACAACTTACCAATGGTTGTTTTGCCTACGCCTGAAACACCCATAATAATAAATGCAACATGTCTTGAATAACTCATAGACTGTAAATATATCATGGAAATCAATGCTGAATTAGTGCTTCGTACCAACCGCCGCAATACCTCAAAACAAAAACGGGAATTCTCAATTTTTTATTGAAAATTCCCGAGTAGTAGCGGGATCGGGAGTTGAACCCGAGACCTTTGGGTTATGAATCCAACGCTCTAACCACCTGAGCTACCCCGCCTTATTCCGCGCTCGTTAACGGGGTGCAAATATAGGGGTGTTTGGGGGCTAAAAAAAGCCTAAGACTGCAAAAGTTTGGCAATTCTTTCCGCCACTTTGGCCGGGCTGGGCAACATTTCCGCTTCCAATGCAAGGTTGATGGGTACTGCCGGCAAATCCAGCGCCCCCAGTACTTCAATCCTGGTATCCAGGAAATGGTAGCAATGATTATAAATCCGCAGAGCCAGTGATTCGGCAAATGAATGAGACTGTTGTTCTTCGGTTAATACCAATACTTTACCATGTTTTTGTACCAGTTCATACACTGCTTTTTCATCCAGTGGATACAGTGTACGCAGGTCCATCACTTCTACCTGTCCGGGGTATTTTTCTGCGGCTGCCTTTGCCCAGTAAACACCCATGCCATAAGTGATGATACAAACCGTTTCTCCTTTCTGTATCTTATCTGCATTGGCTTGTACCACCAGGCTCGCCTGGCCCAATGGTAAAATATAATCCTTATCCGGTTCAATGGTACGGGCCTCTTCTGTGCCGGGTACTTTACTCCAATACAAACCTTTGTGCTCAAGCATAACAACGGGATTGGGATCAAGAAAGGCTGCTTTCATCAATCCTTTCATATCGGCAGCGTTCGACGGATAAGCTACTTTGATTCCCTTGATGCTAAGCAGGGTACTCTCAATGCTGCCGCTATGATACGGTCCGCCGCCTCCATAAGCACCTATGGGTACACGCAAAACCATTTGTACTGGGAACTTGCCATTGGTGAGGTAACAGGATTTCGACAATTCAGTCACCAGTTGGTTCAAAGCAGGATAGATATAATCGGCAAACTGTACTTCTACTATGGGTTTCAGGCCAAGAGCCGATAGCCCGGCAGTAGAGCCTGCGATATAAGCTTCCTGTATAGCTGTATTGAATACCCGGTGCGCGCCGAACTTTTCTCCCAGTGTAGCTGCTTCTCTGAAAACGCCTCCGAGGCGGGCGCCCACATCCTGCCCATACAAAATCGCTTCGGGGTATTTTTCCATGATCTCTTCTACCGCATGCAGCGCCGCATCAACCATCATCACTTTTTCTCCGCATGCAGGTGTTCTCTCACCACTCTCTTTAGTTACCATCGTTGGCGCGAATACATGATCTGTAACGGTACCAGGCAAAGGCTCTGCTGCCTGCATCGCCTTGTCAAAATCCTGTGCCGCTTTGGAAATGGCTTCTGTTTCTATCAGCTCCAGTTCCTGTTCCGTGAAACCGTTGGCAAGTAATATATGCCTGAGTTTGGGAAAGGGATCATCCAATGCGTGTACAGCAAGGTCATCCTTGCTGCGATAAAATTCTTTTCTTACGCCGCTGGTATGATGTCCCAGCAAAGGAACGGTTGCGTGAACCAATACCGGCTTCCGTTCTGTACGGGCATAATCAATCGCTTCCTGCATGGTTACATAAGCCTGTTCAAAGTCGCTGCCATCACATTGCAGGCGCTTCAGTCCTTTGAAGCCCGCTGCGTAATCAAATACATTCATGGCCCTTACTTCATCCACCGAAGCGCTGATGCTCCATTGATTGTCTTGCACCAGGTATACAATGGGCAACTGTTTCAAAGTGGCGAATTGAAGGGCTTCACTCACCTCTCCTTCTGTTGCGCTGCCATCACCAAAAGAACAAAGTGCAATAGGTAAATATCCTTCGGTGGTTCTGCCCAATTTTTCAGGAAAGGTTTTTTCCAGGAACTGTATGCCTTGCGCCAGTCCGGTAGTAGGAATGGTTTGCATGCCCGTAGCGCTGCTCTGGTGTATGATCGATGGTTTATCCGGGGCTTTGCTGCTGGGATGGCAATAATAGGACCGGCCGCCAGAGAAAGGGTCGTCCTTTTTAGCCAATAGTTGCAGCATCAATTCATAAGACGTGAAACCTGTTGCCAGTAAGAGGCTGTCATCGCGGTAATACGGACTCATCCAGTCACAAGCCTGCAATTGCATGCCTGTTGCCAGTTGGATGGCTTCATGCCCGCGCGAAGTGGAGTGAACATAGCGGCAAACAGCGCGGTTGGTATCGTATAGATCACTCATAGCCCTTGCGGTAGCCATGAGCTCATAAGCCTGCAATAGTATCGCGGGTTTTAACATGTTGAAGTGCGTATCTTGGCTGGCAATATTAAGTTATTTTACCTCGAGCGTGAACATTTGCTGTTCGCCCAGGTATCCTTCCAGCAGGTCTCCTACCACGCATTCACCTACTCCTGCGGGGGTGCCTGTAAAAACCAGATCGCCTATGTTGAGTGAGAAGTAATGAGAGATATTGGCTACGATCTGTTCAAATGAAAACAACATATCGGCCGAGGAGCCGGACTGTACAATTTCTTTGTTCTTTTTCAGTGAGAAGAGCAAGGGTTTTTTGAGTATTTCGGGTTGCAGCGGTAGCCAGGTTCCAATCACGGCAGAATGGTCCCAGGACTTGGCTTTTTCCCAGGGCAGGCCTTTTTTCTTCAGTTCATTTTGTATATCGCGGGCAGTAAAATCAATACCAACCGTTATGGCATCATAATAACGCGCGGCATGTTTCTCAGGTACATACCTGCCATTCTTCGAGATACGCAATACCAGCTCTGCTTCGTAATGAAGCTCATTTGAAAACTCAGGGTAATAAAAAGGGATATTAGGTTGTAGCAGTGCTGTTTTGGGTTTCATAAAAAGAACTGGTTCATCCGGAATGGAATTGTTCAGTTCTTTTGCATGCTCGGCATAATTCCTGCCTACGCAAAAAATCTTCATAAGTCGTTTCGTTTAGAATACTATCAAGTGATACAGGGTAAAGCATCCTCGATCGAGTTCCCATCGGTTGTATTATACTTCCTTCCAATATAATTGTGAAATACGTGCTTTTTTACTTGAATGCCAAATTATTTAACAGATTCATGGTCTTTTCCAAACCCACTGTTGCGAACAGTTCGATGGCCTCTACACACTTGGCAATTTTCTGCTCTACGATAGGTATTTCCACGGGATCCCACCTACCCAAAACGAAATCTACCTGCCTGCCCCTGGGAAAGTCATTCCCTATTCCAAACCGCAGTTTAGGGTATTGGTCGGTGCCAAGTGTGAGCTGGATATCCCTGAGCCCGTTATGCCCTGCATCAGAGCCGCTGCCCCTCAGTCGCAGCCTGCTCAATGGCAGGGCCAGGTCGTCTACAATGGTCAGGGTGGCGTCCAATGTTATCTTTTCTTTATCAAGCCAATATTTAAATGCCTTGCCACTCAGGTTCATGTAGGTGGTGGGTTTGATGCAGGTGAACTGCCGTCCCTTCCATTTGACTTCAGCCACTTCTGCCAACCGGCCGGTCTGAAAAAGGCCACCGTGTTTCAGCACGAAGGCCGAGACCACATCGAATCCTATATTATGCCGGGTATGATGATACTCAGCACCAATATTTCCCAGTCCAACAATCAGAAATTGATTCATACTACGGGTAAAAATACAATATATCACTCAATACAAAAGCCCGGCAAATCAGTATTGCCGGGCTTTTTCAAGTATAACCGCTACTTAAAAAAATTAGATTATTTCTTCTTTTCTTCTTTTACTGCTGTAGCTTCTTCCTGTTTCAGTTGACGGGTCATTACTACAGAAGCGATGGGAATACGGGGTGAGTTCAGTATTTCCATATTCGCTGCTTTTACGTCTTCAACGCGGATGTTACCATTCAGTTCGAGGTTGGTAATGTCTACATTGATGGTTTCTTTCAGGTCTTTGGGTAAAGCTTTTACTTTCAAAGACTTCATTTTGGTTACCAGTTTACCACCGGCTTTCACGCCTGCAGAAGTACCTACAAATTTCAGCGGCAGTGTGGCAACCACTTTCTTGTTATCTACCAGTTCCAGCAGGTCAACATGTGTCAGGGAATCATCTACTTTGTCGAACTGCAGGTCTTTCAGGATACATTTGTACGCTTTGCCGTCTACTTTTACTTCGGCCAATTGGAATTCACCGGTGTATACCAAAGGCTTGAAAGCCTTAGCAGAAGCATAAAAATTGATCTCCTGCGCACCCCCGTAAATTACACCTGGCACGTTTTCCTGAGAGCGAATCTGGCGGGCGGCTTTTTTGCCATAATCGGTCCTCAGTTGTCCTTCGATTGTAATCGTTTTCATTAAAATAAAATTTTGGACGGCGAAGGTAAGGAAATTTTCTATTTGTCCCTCCCCCTGAGTTGGGAATGTATAAAAAGGCTCGTAATACTCTTATTTTCATAGGCATTACGTATAGCGATCGCAAATAAATCCGCTACCGAAACCACCTTGATCTTCCTGGATTCCTGTTTCAGCGGAATGGTGTCGCAAACCACCAGTTCTTCGAGTACACTGTTTTCGATGTTCTCGTAGGCTTTTCCGCTGAGTACCGGGTGGGTGATCAGGGCCCTTACGCTGCGGGCTCCTTTTTCTTTCAGCAATCCGGCGGCTTTGGCCAGTGTACCACCTGTGTCGCAGATATCGTCAATGAGTACAATATCTCTATCCGATACATCACCGATAACCACCATGCTGGCGATCTCGTTGGCCCTTTTGCGGTGTTTATCGCAGATGACCATTTCCGCGTTGAAATAGCTGGCCACTTCACGTACCCGGTTGGTACTGCCTACGTCCGGCGCTGCGAACGTGAGGTTGGTAAGTTTCAATTGTTCGATATACGGGATGAAGATGGCAGAACTGTCGAGGTGGTCAACCGGCACATCAAAGAAAGCCTGTATCTGGGGTGCGTGCAGGTCCATGGTAATGATCCTGTCGGCCCCGGCTGCCTGTAAAAGTGTTGCGATTAATTTCGATCCGATTGCCACACGTGGCTTATCTTTCCGGTCCTGCCGCGCGAAACCGTAATAAGGAATGACTGCAATGATCTTATAAGCGCTGGCTCTTTTAGCCGCATCGATCATCAGCAGCAGTTCCATGAGGTTATCGGTGGGCGCAAAAGTACTCTGCACAAGGAACACATAATCGCCTCGGATGCTTTCGAGGAAAATGGGTTGAAACTCACCGTCGCTGAATTTCTGGATATTGATTTTGCCAATGGGGGCGCCAAAGCGCTGGGCAATTTTTTCTGCCAGTTGCTGCGACCCGGTGCCGGAAAAAATCTTAACGGAAGGGTTCATATATAGCGGGAATATGCGGCGAAGATATAGATTAGGTTAAGAAATTATGATTTGATTTTTTAGTAATTTTTATTATGGCGAAATTAAAAATTAAGGATTGGGCGCCTGCCGAACAACCGCGGCAGAAGCTGCTCCTGAAGGGTGCCGAAGCCCTTACAGATACGGAATTACTGGCCATCCTGATCAACAATGGTGCACCCGGAAAAAATGTGATGGAGCTTTGCCGGGAATTATTGTCCCATGTGCACCATGATCTTTCTTTACTGGCCAGCCTGTCTGTAAAGGATCTCCAAAAACTACACATTAAGGGCTTGGGTGAAGCCAAAGCCATTGCACTGGCAGCGGCTTTGGAATTGGGTATCCGGCGCAATATGGCCGCCAGCTTCAGGCCCCGGGTGAAACAGAGCGCCGATATAGCCCATTACCTGCGGGCCAGGCTGGAACACCGTAAAAAAGAAGCCTTTGCTGTAGTGTGCCTCAACAACAGCAATAAAATATTGCGTTTTGAGATTGTTAGTGAGGGGGGCGTCACCGGAACCGTTGCCGATCCACGGGTTGTTTTAAAAAAAGCCCTGGAATACGACGCTACCAGTATCATTCTTTGCCACAATCATCCCAGTGGCAACCTTCGTCCCAGTACGGCCGACGAAATGCTCACACAGAAAATAAAAGCTGCGGCCGCTTGCCTCGACATACGATTGCTGGATCACATCATTGTAAGCAATGAGGGGTATTTCAGTTTTGCCGATGAGGGGTTGCTGCGTTAAGCCTGCGCGTTGGGACCACCGAAGTTCATGGGAATTTCAATATGTTCCAGGTCTTTAATGGGGCCATTGGCCGCTTCGAACCTTTCGATATTTTCCTCCAGCGCTTTCATAAAGCGTTTGGCATGCATGGGCGTAAAAATGATCCTGGATTTCACCCGGCTTTTGGGAGTACCCGGCATTACGTTCACAAAATCGATCACAAATTCTGCATTGCTGTGGGTGATGATGGCCAGGTTGGCATAAGAACCTTCTGCCGTTTCTTCACTGATCTCGATATTCAATTGGTTGGGTGGTTGTTGGTCCATGCTTGATGATTGAAGCCACAAAAGTATTTCAAATATCCAATACCTCAATTCGCTGATGTTGTCGTATCAATAAAAGAGGCTACTCTTTCGAGTAGCCTCTTTTATTGATGGATGGGGATGTAGTTATCCCCATAGAACATGCTTATTTATCCCACCAAACCTTACCGTACTGAGAATCGGGGCCCGATGCATCAGTATACTTAGCAGCTGCTGCTGCATAATTCACAGGGTTTAGTTGTGGTTCATTCGGACCATAAGGTGTCCTTCTGGGAATGCTTGTCAGTCCGGGTGCAGGTACTAAAGCCGGCACACCATTCCTGCGCCATTCTGCAAAGCCTTGTGTTCCATCAGGATAATAGGCCAGCCATTTTTGCAGAGCAATTTTCTGTATGTTGTTTACACCCAGTAAAATATTGGGTTGCGCTATGTATGCCGCAAATTTAGTAGCATCATACACACCCCATCTTGTCCAGCTATCCTGAATACCGCCATTGTATAATGTAATCATGTCCTCGACAGTCCATCCCAGAGCAGCAGCTTCTGCCCTCGCCAGTTTCACCTGTTCAGATGCAACCAGTACAGTGGGGGTAGTTTCTTTCCTGCGTGTAGGTTCAAGAATCCTTGCATAGTTCACATTGGCGTTGGCAAAAGTAACCGCATCGGCTCTTGTCAGCCCATAAGGGAACCCAACAGTGGATGAAGCGAAAGCATTAATGCGCTCATCGTTGTTAGATGAAAGAATATCCATTATGGTTTTGCTCACGGCATAGTCTTTCCGCTGTACCACTACATAATAGTCATAAAATGGGTTCGTGTAAGTACCACCGGGGGCAGTCAGCTTGGCGTTATCAGATGCTGCATCTATTACACCAGCAGGATCTGCCAGGGCAGCTGCAAACTCCGTTTTACCTGTTGTCGGATCGGCTTTTGACATACGCAACGCAATGAATAAACGAAGTGAGTTGGCAAATTTTTTCCAGCCGGCAGTATTACCACCATAAAGGATATCACCTTTAAAAGGTATAGTAGAATTTTCAAACTGGGCTACTGCTTCCTTCAACTCCTTCAACAGGTCCTTATAGATTGCATCTTGCCCATCATAAGGGATTGCGCCTACTCCTTTCAATGCCTTGCTGTAAGGAATATCACCCCAGGTATCGGTAATGGTCCAGAAATAGTAAGCTTTCAGGATGCGCGCAATAGCAATCTGATTCTTGTTGGAACCGTTCGCTGCCGCTATTGCTGCTGTTGCAGGGTCTGAATTATAATTGATGATATTTTGCAGGTCGTAAATAGGACCGGCATAAAAACCATCAAAATTAGTCGTAGGTCTTGCATAACGCGACGCATCGGTGTACTGTGTTTCTGAAAAGTACTGCGCATACAATCCATTCACTGTTCTAAAACCACCCTCGTCCCAAACACCACCGTTCAAGCTAACCAATGCATTGGTTAGCAGTGCGGAAGTAATAGGCGAGGTAGTCGCATTGGGGTTACTATTCATTTTTCCATAATCTCCCAACTGCTTGAAACAACCGGTTGAGCCAATGAGTGTTGAACCCAGTCCCAACATCAATATAATTTTATTTATTTTCTTAGTCATGATCATTGAGTTTATAAGGGTTAGAAATTGAGTCTCAGGTTAACGCCCAGTGAACGAGTACCCGGATACTGTCCATCTTCACCCTGTATAGCAGAAATTTCGGAGGGGTCAAAGCTCTTGGTCTTCGTGTAGATGAGCCAGGGGTTACGAGCTATAACTGAGAAATTCGCAGATTTCACGTATTTAGCTAATCCCCACTTTTCTACAGGCAGGTTTACGCCCAGGTTTACTTCCCTCAGTTTGATAAAGGTCAGGTCATGTACATAAGGTTCCGCAATCCTGTTGAAATAGAACTGCTGGAAATAAGCATCGGCAGGTACGTATGTATCTACCACCGTTTTCAGGTCAACGGAACTTACACCTTTAACATGTACACCACCGCCGGCAGATACAGCATCACGTACATTCTTTCCTTTATCATTGGTAGCGGCAGTAGCCTCCGTAATGCCGGAGAAACCACCCCACATTTCAGATAAAGAGAAGAACTTGCCGCCTGACTGGAAATCAAGGTTAAATCCTAAAGTAAACCGCTTATAGGTGAATGTGTTCACGATACCACCGTTGGTTTTAGGTACAACCGAACCCCAATGTTTATTCACATCTGCCACATAGTTACCGTTATTCGGGTTGATTACCAGGTCACCGGCATCATTACGTTTGATACCGCCACCAATCAACTGGCCCCAATCTGAACCCAACTCCTGGAAGGCACGTGCAAAACGGGTACCGAATGCACCGCCAGCAAGTAATTGCCTGGTTCCGGCAGCCGCACCGGGTTGCAAAGCAACCACAGGGTTATTTATCAGGTAGCTGTAGTTCAGGTTGACCTGCCAACTGAAATTCTGCTTGTTAATCGGCGTTGCACTCAGGATAACCTCTATCCCTTGTTTCTTAATACGCGCTGCATTGATCAGCTTAGAAGTAAATCCACTCACACCGCTTTGAGCCACACTTACTGGTTCTCCGTTGTTGTCTTCATTATAGTAAACCACATTCAAACCCAGTTTATTCTTGAAAAACCGGAGATCTATACCAGCTTCATAGGTAGTGATCAAAGAACCTTTCAATGCGGGATCCAATAATTGGCGGGGAGTTGCCATCAAGAAGTTGCCATTCCAAGGATTGGGGTTTACACCATACAGGAAGTTATTCTTGTACACATCCAAATCCCTGGGTTTCTTACCCCAGCTGCCAAACACTTTACCAAAGCTGAGCCATGGTAACGAACTTTTAGTAAACTCACTGAATACCAATCCGGCACCCAGTGAAGGAGATATGAGCCTATTGTTACCCTGGGGTACTTGTGGCAAAGTTGAGTACCAGTCGCTCCTGATAGCCCAGGTAATACTGGCAAATTTGCGATATTCAAAGTCACCGGTAGCAAACAGTGACTTGGTTTCCCAGTTATTACGGGTGCTACCAATGTTAGGCTGTGCCACAGAGTTAGAGATGGAGTAAAGATCTGGCACGTTCAATCCTTTCGAAGTAAAGGCCGTAAGCCCATATTGGCGGATCGACAACTTGTTTCCACCTATGGTGGCGCTCACATCCAGGTCACCAAACCTTTGTGTATAACCAGCCAGTAATTCGAAGTTGTCTTCCTGGTAATTGCTATAACCGGTACCAAACGAAGCAAGATCTCCTGTTTGAGTGGCACTTGCTGCCAGTTTAGAACTGAAGATGGTTTCATAAAGTGTTGTCAACTGGTTTTTACGAACAGTTCCTTTCACATAGAAGTGATTGTTGAACTTGTATTTCAACGAAACATCTCCAAACAAACGTTGTCTGTTTTGAGTGGTAGTATTATTTTGGAGACGGGTATAGTGGTTGTACCAATAGTTTCCACCATAAAAATTCAATGGGTTAGCAGGATCATAACCATCGGGGTTGGAAGAGAAGTTCCAGCTTGCATAAGTGCCGATGGGGGTAGTAAGGTCCTTTAACTCCTTCATGATCTTGAAATCCAGATCGCGGTGAAACCACTGGTTAAAGTTACCAGAAGAAGCGTTAGCGTACCCGTCGTTGAAGATACCATCGATCTGCTGCTGTGAATAAGTGATATTAGTAGAAGCAGTCAGATGCTGGTCTAAATCAAATGAAGCAGACAGGTTAATGTTGTTTCTGTCAGATTTAGAGTAAGGCAATATACCTTTCACGTATTGCTTGGTATAAGACAAACGTACATTGTATCCTTGCCCGCTCTTGGTAAAGTTGATGTTATTATTGGTAGTAACACCAGTTTCCCAGAAATCCCGGACGTTATTCGGCTGAGGTACCAGTGAAGCAGTTTTGAATGAACGGCTGTGACCGCCAATCCATGCATACCAGGGTACGTATTCAGAGCCATCCATAGCAGGCCCCCAACTGGAGTCATCTGTATAATCGGGGAATTTCTTACCGTCCAATGCCTTCCATTCTACCGGATCGCCGGCTTTCCAGGTATAAGTCATCAGGGTTGGACTTGCACCACCAGCATATTTATCCTGGTACCTAGGAAGTACATACACCCTGTCAAAAGTAACACCGGTATTCACTTCAACACCAATACCATTGCCGCTTCCTTTTTTTCGGGTAGTAATTACTATGGCACCATTGGCAGCACGACCACCAAACAGCGCAGTAGCATTGGCCCCTTTCAGAACAGTCAGCGATTCAACATCGTCAGGGTTAATATCTATAGAGTTCACAATCGTTCCGTCCATTACATAGATCGGACCCGCATCGCCACTCAGTGTAGAACCACCACGAATACGCAGCAATGCATCCCTGTCGAGCGCAATGGGCGATTGACCTCTGAACTGTACACCGGCTACTTTACCAGCCAAAGCATTGTTCAGGTTAGGCTGACGAATCAGGTTCAAATTATCGGAACTGATGGTTTGCGCACTGTAAGGAGTAGTTCTTGCACTTTTCTTGATTTCAAAAGCAGTCGTTACTACAACTTCTGCCAGCGTTTCTTTCTCATTTCTATCCATCACTACTGTTACAGAATTGTCGCTGGTAACGGATATTTCTTTTTTGATCTGCCCTTGGGACTCTATCTCTAAAACGTCCCCTGCTTTGGCTTTGATGATAAACCTTCCTTCCGCATCAGCAGTAACACCTGTTCTGGTGCCCTTCACAATGATCGATGCAAACGGAATAGCTTGTCCTTTCTTGTCGGTCACGGTTCCTGTAACCGGTCTTGTCTGAGCGCTAGCCATGTTGCAAATACATAGCAGCAACACAAACAATGATGACATTTTCTTCATGTGCTTTAGTTTTTATTAATTAGTTACTGTAACGTGTAACGAAAAATACGCTAAATCGACTTAGTAAACAAACGTTCGTATAGGCCGAGTTAACAAAACCTTAATTTTCGTACTTCAAAAAGACTGATTTTATTTCAAAAAGGCTGCGTATTTCATCAAATAGTTTTATTTTTAATCAAATTTTAATCTTTTAGGCTCTAACTAAATATTAATGAGCGACTTAATAAAATGATTTCGCAGATATAAAAACAAGTTTTACTGCGAATATGCGCAATTCAAGAATCTTAAATGGGCATAAATAGGGTCACAAATTTCTGCGTGGCCAGCAAACTGAAAAACTGTGCTATCTGTTGGCTATCACTAACAAAAAAGCGCATACCATTTTGTTTGTATGGTGATGCGCTTTGATTCTGTCGTTATCTATGATTAAAAACTTTATTCCATAACTACGGACAATGGATATCATCAGGATGAGCTAGACAATAAGGGCATGTGGTACAATATTGGGGTGGAGGCGGAGAAAAACACTGGCAATATGATCAAAATACCTAATTTGTATAATAAGTCCTCTCTATCTAACTATATGTTCATTGTTTCGCACGCTTGCATAAACATTTATGCACCTGACAGTGTTACAACGAATTAAGATTAGTTTTGCGCCCATGTTAATACTCGATGGGAAAGTCGCCTCTGCAGCGGTAAAAGCAGAATTGACACAACAAACCGCCACCCTGTTAGCAGCAGGTAAACGCGCTCCGCATTTAGCTGCCATACTGGTGGGAACCAATGGCGCCAGTGAAACCTATGTGGCCAGCAAAGTGAAAAACTGTGAAGAAACCGGCTTCAGGTCTAGCCTGATCCGTTTCGATGAAAACATTGAAGAGTCAGTATTGCTGCAAAAAATTGCCCAACTCAATACCGATCCTTCGGTAGACGGTATTCTCGTGCAACTGCCCCTGCCCAAACAGATCCGCGAACAGAAAGTCATCGAAGCCATAGCCCCTTCCAAAGATGTGGATGGTTTTCATCCCATCAGCGTAGGTAAGCTGGTACAGGGACTGCCCACATTCGTACCGGCTACTCCTTATGGCATCATGCTGCTGCTGGAGCATTTTCGTATTGAAACAAAAGGCAAGCACGCTGTGGTGATCGGCAGAAGCAATATTGTTGGTCGCCCTATGAGTATCCTGCTCAGCAGCAATCTTCCGCAAGGCAATTGCACCGTTACCATCTGTCATTCGCATACGCCCGATATTAAAGCAGTTTGCGCCGGTGCAGATATACTGGTAGCCGCATTGGGCAAACCCGGTTTCGTAACAGCCGATATGATCAAGCCAGGCGCTGTAGTGATCGATGTAGGCATTACCCGTGTAGCCGACCCCACTGCTAAAAAAGGATTCCGTATCAAAGGCGATGTGGCTTATGAACAAGCGGCCGAAAAAACCAGCGCCATCACACCTGTACCCGGTGGTGTAGGCCTGATGACCATCGCCGGCCTTTTGAAAAATACCATGCAAGCATATCTAACAACTCACAACTGACAACTCACAACTCCCATACCACCCTCCTCCCCGTTATGGAGTCCTTCTACACTTTACAAGGTGAAGGCTTCCACCAGGGTCGTGCCGCTTATTTCATAAGACTGGGCGGATGCGATGTAGGTTGTTTTTGGTGTGATGTGAAAGAAAGCTGGGATGCATCCCAACATCCATTGTTATCGGTAGAAGCCATCGTTGGGGAAGCAAAAAAATATCCCGGCCGGCTCGCCGTTATAACAGGTGGAGAACCATTAATGCATTCGCTGGATGAACTTACACATGCATTACAAGCAGCCGGCTTCGAGACCAATATCGAAACATCCGGCTCTTCTCCGCTCAGTGGTAACTGGAACTGGATCTGTCTCTCTCCCAAAAAATTCAAAGCGCCGCTGCCTGAAATCGTACCCCTGGCCCATGAACTCAAAGTGATCATATACAACAAACACGATTTTACATGGGCTGAAACTTATGCTGCGCAAGTAAATCCCACTTGCAAGCTTTACCTGCAACCTGAATGGGATCAGTCCGATAAAGTAACACCGCTGATCATCGATTATATCAAATCAAACCCTCAATGGGAATTGAGCTTGCAGGTACACAAATACATCCATGTTCCCTGATGCAGCAGGTCTTCACTGTTGCTGTTATTTCAACTCAAAAAAAGCCAGCGGCACACGCCCGGCTCCCTTGTAGTTAAGATCAATAGATTGGTCTGCGTCGATAAAACTGAAGTCGCCTCTTTTTTTATATAGTTTGCCATTCACATTCACCTCGCTTCCTTCATCTGTTAATTTGATGATCAAAACAGGTGTTGCCCGCTTCGTCAGGTGCAGGTTGGTATGCGCATCCACCATTATCCGGTAAGCCCTTACAGGTGCTTCATCAAACAACAAAGTGAAATGATCCATCTCCGGCAGCGGACTTGTATCGCCATGTGCATGACGCAACAATTCAATGTCCATCGCATGAAACTCAGAAGTATCATTATTCCATACACGATGTACCCGTGGTTTCTCTTCAAAACTTTCATACCAGATATTGCCCGAAGAAAGGTTTGGCCTGGCCGGTTCAACAATTGCCTGGGAGCCCGTTTTGGTTTTGGTCAACACCAGGAATACAGAAGGTATTTCATGCCTGTGAAAAAGTGAAGTATCGCGGGGAGGAATGCGCACATCCAGTACCCGTACCCAGGCATTCTCAAATACATTGTGGTGCCGGGGCTCTTTGCTCACCGGCAGTTGCGCATGGCAGCAATATATTGTTGCAAGCAAGCAATAAACAATGGTATAAAATTGTTTCATCTTTTTTTATAAAGTTAAAATATTTTGACTTCTTGGTTTAAATCTCTACTTTCAAATCCCTATGAAACCAATTCTCTTTTATATCGTCCTTTTCATTGGCATTGGCAGTTTTGCTCAATCATACCAGCCTCAAAAGATCAATCCAAAAGCGATTCCCTTATACGAAAAAGCGCTTGATCTGTTACAGGCAGGTGATACCCGGAACGCCATACCCATGCTTACCGATTGCATCAAGATCGACAGCAATTATATGGAAGCTTATCTCTCATTAGCAGGCGCTTGCGGTGAATTAAAAAAATACCAGCAGGCTGTTACACTCTATGAGAAAGCAAGAAGTATCGACAGCAATTATTTCAAAGTATTCAACCTGCCTTATTCCATCAACCTGGCCGGATTGGGCCGCTTTGAAGAAGCGTTGAAAGCCGTAACGGTCTTCGCCAATATTCCACGCATCAGTGAACGCGGACAAAAAAGCGCTGCTTACCGCAAACGTTGCTATGAGTTCGCTATTGACTATGCCAAAAAACATCCCAACAACAATTACAACTTTATACCCATTAACCTGGGTGATAGTGTTAATACGCCCTTGAACGAATACTATCCATCGGTTACCGTTACCGACAGCCTATTGGTATTTACCAGGAGAACAGGAGCGCAACGCGAAGATTTTATTGAAAGCCGCATTACCAAACAGGGGTTCGCTGCAGCCAGGCTTATTAAAGGAGACATCAACATTGAACCCGCCAAAGGAGCCATCACCGTATCGCAAGATGGTGAATGGATGTTGTTTGCCGCTGATATCTCAGGCAAGGGATATGGAGGCTTCGATATCTATATTTCGTATTACACACCGCAGGGATGGAGCGAGCCGCAGAACATGGGCGAAAGCATCAATACCGAATTCTGGGAAAGTTCGCCATCGTTGAGTCCGGATAAGCGCGCGTTGTATTTCAGTAGTAACCGTCCCGGTGGTTATGGAGGGCGCGACCTGTATGTAAGCTACCGGCAAGCCAATGGCAAATGGACACCTGCTGTGAACATGGGACCCGCGATCAACACAGCCGGCGATGAATTCGCACCATTCATCCATGCCGACAACCAAACCCTTTACTTTCATTCAGACGGGTTACCCGGTTATGGTGGTTCGGATCTGTTTGTGCTCCGCAAAAGTTCCAATGGAGAATGGGGAACGCCTGAGAACCTGGGTTATCCCATCAACACTATTGAGAACGAAGGAAGCCTGGCTGTATCGGCAGATGGCCTCACTGCTTATTATGCCAGTGACAGAAGTGACAGCAGAGGAGGATTGGATCTCTACAAATTTGAATTGAGACCCGACATCCGTCCTTATCGCACCATCTATGTAAAAGGAAAAGTGACCGATGCACAAACTAAAAAACCACTTCCGTCTAATATCGAGCTTATTGATAACGGCAGCAACCTATCGTTCATGAAAGTGCAGACCGATGAAGTGGGTGATTATTTCATCACCTTACCCATTGGCAAGGACTATACTTTTACCGTTAACCGCAAAGGATACCTGTTTTACAGTGAGGTCTATGGCCTGAGTAAAAAAGAGGCCGACAGTACTTATCGAAAAGACATTTTCTTGCAGCCGGTTGCACTCAATGCTTCTTTCACTTTCCACAATATCCTGTTCGCTAACAACGAATACCGCTTGCCTGAAACGGGACTTGCCGAGCTCGATCAACTGGTTCAGGTATTAAAAGATAATGCAGGTTTACAAGTGCAGATCAGCGGTCACACAGACAATGTGGGCAAAGCTGAAGATAACCTTGTATTGTCTACCAACCGCGCCAAAGCCATTGTAGATTACCTGGTGAGCAAAGGCATCGATAACAAACGCCTCAGTTATAAAGGATATGGCGCCGGCAAACCTGTTGCCGACAACAGTACCGAAGCGGGAAGAGCCCTCAACAGGCGTACTTCCTTCACTATTACTGGCATGTAAAGTTCTAACGCTTGAAGAATGAAGTTGTCATACAAATATTCAGGTATTAATACCTGATCGAGACAACTATGCCATAACAGATCTTCGCTGGCATGAGCCAGGAACTATTATACCAGGTAGCACTTACACAAGTACCCGAACTGGGGCCGGTTCATAGCAGGCTGCTCATAGAGCACCTGGGATCGGCATTACAGGTATTCAAGTCAAGTAAAAAAGAATTGAGCCTGGTGCCAGGCATCGGTGAAATAAGAGCTGCACAGATTAAAAGATACCGGCAATTCGAAGCAGCGGAAAAAGAAATCAGATTCTGTCAAAAACATGGGATACATCCGCTATTCCTGTCGAACCCGGATTACCCGCAACTGCTGCTGCATTGCTATGATGCGCCTGTTTTATTATACTACCGTGGCTCAACACCGCTTAACCATCACCGGATTGTGAGTATTGTTGGAACAAGGAGCAATACTACTTATGGTAAACAGGTAACAGAAAAACTCATCGAAGAATTAAAGCCATGGCAACCACTGATCATAAGCGGACTAGCCTTCGGTATCGATGCCATTGCACACAAGACCGCGCTGAAACAATCACTCGGAACAGTGGGCGTACTGGCGCATGGGTTCAATACCATCTATCCTTCGCAGCACCATGCGTTGGCAAGAGAATTAATAGAAAAAGGAGGACTCTTAACAGAATTTGGGAAAGATACGGCGCCGGATAAACACAACTTCCCCCGCCGGAACCGTATCGTAGCCGGCGTCTCCCATGCGACCATTGTTATAGAAACAGCCATCAAAGGTGGCAGTATGATCACCGCAAACCTCGCCTGTAATTACCATCGCGATGTGTTTGCCGTTCCCGGCAAAATAACCGACGGGAAAAGCACCGGCTGCCTGCAGCTCATCCAGCAAAACAAAGCCATATTATTAACAGATGCCGCACAACTCGCCGCTTCAATGGGATGGGAAGAAATTAAAAAACCAAACGCAAAAATGCAAAACACTTTGTTCCCTTCCCTTTCGAATGAAGAACAAAAAGTAATGTCGGTTATGCAGGAAAAAAATGCACCTGTATCACTCGATGAAATATGCAAACAAACAACACTCACTTACAACACCGTCATCGCTATTTTGTTGACGCTTGAACTATATCAATTGATCATCTCACTACCAGGCAAAATATATCAACTGACATCTAACAACTAACAACTATCATCTTACAACCAACAACGCTTGTTTCTTTCTCCATACCATCAACAATCCAAACGATATCAACGCCAATGCAGATGGCATCATGAAAGCATACACAAAATGAGAAGACAGGTTTTGGTAAATCAAGGCCGACAAATAAGCGCCTATACCAATACCTGCTTCAAGCGCTATATACATGGAGGCAACTGCTTTCCCCCGGTTCTCAGGTGCGCAGCGGTCTACCGTCCAGGCCGCAATGGTAGGTCCATTCATACCCCAGCTCAAACCAAATATGGTAGCGCTCAATAACAACATGAATGGCGAGTGCGCCAATGCCAGTATGGCCATCGCAGCAGCCAACACAAGGGAGGAAACAATCAACACAGGTACTCTTCCGTATTTATCGGAAGACTTGCTGGCAAACAACCTGATGAGTAAAGAGGAAACCGTATACCACGCAAAGAACAACCCTTTGTTCTGCACGCCCAGCCATTCGCTCATATCCGGCGCCAGCGTTAAAGTACTGCCGGTGGAAAAGGCCAGCAGGAACATGATGATGGCCGGCTTCAACGCCGTTCTTTCGAACACTTCATGTTTTTGTACGCGTATTACCTGCAAAGAAAATTTTTTCGGATCGGGAAGCGTTTCACGGATATTATACAGGATGATCACAGAGCCCAGCGCCAGTCCGGCCGATGCATAGAACATGATGTTATAAGAAAATGTATTCACCAGGTAACTTCCCAGCAATGGTCCGAGCGACATACCCACCGTATAACCAATAGATAATGCACCCAGCGCTTCTCCCCTTCTCGACTCATGCACTACATCTGCCCCATAAGTCGAAGTGGCGGTAGGCTTGAATCCTGTAGAAAAGCCATGAAAAAAACGCAGCAATAAAAACCCGGAAACGGAAGTCAGCACGGGGTACAACAAACTGCATACTACACAGACCAGCGACCCAAAGATCATTACCGGTACACGCCCTACGGTATCGGTTAATTTACCGCTGAAAGGCCTGGATATACCCGCCATCAATGTAAAGAGCGCAATGATGAGTCCCTTGTATTCAGCTCCTCCCAGTTTGGTAAGGTATCCCGGCAATTCAGGAATCATCATGGTAAAGCTGGCCGCGAATAAAAAGTTACTGGCACACAACAACGCAAACTGCAAATTGAAATAGGGCTGATCGGGCGCTGCAAGGGTTTTTTCCATGGTGCAAAGCTAAGTTTAAAAAATTGGCCTATCTTTGCACATGGCAACAAGAAATATTTCCCCTACTAACAAGACGGCAGCATCCAGGTTATTCGGCGAAGGGCTCACCTTCGATGATGTATTATTAATGCCCGCTTACAGTGAGGTACTTCCCCGTGAAGTGGACATCCGCTCACAGCTCACCAAAAACATTACCCTCAACGTACCCATGCTCTCGGCAGCAATGGATACCGTTACCGAAGCCAGCCTGGCTATTGCGCTGGCGCGCGAAGGCGGCCTCGGTATACTGCACAAGAACATGAGCATAGAACGGCAGGCAGATGAGGTTCGCAAGGTAAAGCGCAGTGAAAGCGGCATGATCATCGACCCGCTCACCCTCCTGGTAGAAGCTACCATCGGCGATGCACTGAAGCTGATGAAAGAGTATAAGATTGGTGGTATTCCCATTGTGGATGCCAAAGACAAACTGGTAGGTATCCTTACCAACCGCGATCTGCGTTTTGAAACTGATAAAAGCAGGCAGGTGAAAGAAGTGATGACCAAAGAAAACCTCATCACTGCACCTGAAGGTACCGATCTGAAAAAAGCAGAGAAGATCCTGCGCCAGTATAAAATAGAAAAACTGCCCGTGGTGAACAGGCAGGGCAAACTGATCGGACTCATCACCTACCGCGACATTCTCCAGTTACGCAACAACCCCAATGCTGTTAAAGATTCATTGGGCAGATTGCTGGTAGGCGCTGCACTGGGTATTACCCGCGATCTCATGGATCGCGCCGCGGCATTGCAACAGGTGGGTGTTGACGTAGTTACGCTCGATAGCGCCCACGGTCATAGTAAAGGAGTGATCAATGCGCTGAAATCGTTGAGAAAAAATTTCAAGCACCTTCAAATTATCGCCGGTAATGTAGGCACTGCTGCCGGCGCCAAAGCACTCGCCGATGCAGGTGCCGACTGTGTAAAAGTGGGCATCGGCCCCGGTTCTATCTGTACCACCCGCATTGTTGCAGGTGCAGGCGTACCACAGCTCACAGCCATTATGGAAGCCAGTCACGCACTGAAAGCCAAAGGCATTCCGCTGATCGCCGATGGCGGTATCCGTTATACCGGCGATATGGTAAAAGCACTCGCAGCCGGCGCCAATGTGGTGATGATGGGCAGCGTGTTTGCAGGAGTGGAAGAGAGCCCCGGTGAAACCATCATCTACGAAGGCCGTAAATTCAAAGAATATCGCGGCATGGGCAGCCTCGGCGCGATGAGCCAGGGCAGTGGCGACCGCTATTTCCAGGATGTGGAAGACGATGTAAAAAAATTCGTACCCGAAGGCATAGAAGGACGTGTAGCTTACAAAGGCAATCTCAGCGAGATCGTTTACCAGTATGTAGGCGGACTCCGCGCCGGTATGGGTTATTGCGGCGCCAGGAGCATACAGGAACTGCAGAAAGCCACTTTTGTAAAAATATCCAATGCAGGCATGAAAGAAAGCCATGCACACGACATAGATATTACCAAAGAGGCGCCGAACTACAGCAGAAAATAGCCGTCATCCTGAGCGAGCGAAGCGAGTCGAAGGACCTGCAGAAGCTTCGGGCAGATTCCTCGGCTGCCCCTTCGACTCGCTTCGCTCGCTCAGGGTGACGTTGCTCGGGATGACGACCGAAGGATACTTAAGATCAAATTCATACAATGCATTATTTCAGCGCGAGCGCATAAGCAGCCAACGCGCGTTGCCTCGCCAGTTCATGCTGCTCAATGGGTGGCGGATATTGGAACCCGTTCCTTTCCGGCACCCATTTTTCAATATACTGCTGCGCTTTGTCGAATTTCTCCGCTTGCAGTGCCGGATTGAATATCCTGAAATAAGGTGCGGCATCACAGCCGCTGCTGCTCGCCCACTGCCAGCCGCCATTGTTCGCAGCCAGGTCAAAATCGAGCAACTGTGTTGCGAAATATGCTTCACCCCATCGCCAGTCAGTGAGCAAATGCTTGCACAAAAATGAAGCCGTGATCATGCGCAGCCGGTTGTGCATATAGCCCGTAGCATTGAGCTCACGCATACCGGCGTCTACCAGCGGGTAGCCGGTTAATCCTTGGCACCATCGCGTAAATTCTCCTTCGTTATTCCGCCAAACAATGCGGTCGTATTCCGGTTTGAAAGCGGCGCCTTTACCCACCTGTGGAAAATGCCAGAGGATGGCATGATAAAAATCACGCCAGATCAGCTCGTTGAGGTACACTTCACTCGTAGCTTTCGCCGTCCTGGCCAGCTCCCGTATACTGATGGTGCCAAAACGCAAATGCACGCCCAAACGCGAAGTGCCTTTGTCCATCGCCGGGAAATCGCGGGTAGCTCCATATTGTTGCATCCTTGCCAGGTCCCATGTTTTCGACGGAAAATCATTTCCACGCCATTCAAAGCCTATCTGCGCCAGGCTGGGCAACGCCATGGCCTCCTGCCGGTAAAACCGGTCATACAAAACCGAATCGGGATAAGAGCGCAGGTAAAAATCATTCAGCAGTGTTTTCCATTTGCGGCTGTAAGGTGTAAACACCGTGTAAGGCTTTCCGTCGTCTTTCAGCACTTCGTTCTTTTCAAAAATCACCTGGTCTTTATACGTATACATCAACACACCAGCACCCGATAACAGCCGCCCCACCAACGCATCCCTTTCTATGGCATACGGTTCATAATCGTGGTTGGTGAATACAGCGCCTATATCAAATTGCTGCAACAGCTTGTCGAATACTTCCACAGGATACCCATGGTATACGGCGAGGCTGCTGCCCATCGTCACCAGCTCTTGCTGCATCGCTTCCAAAGCCTGGTATATAAAAGACATCCGCCGGTCCTGCCTGTTTTCCAGCTTGTCCAGGATATGCCGGTCGTAGATGAAAATGGGTAGCACGGGCCGGTCGCTTTTCAAGGCATGGTACAACGCTGCATGGTCGCGCAGCCGCAGGTCTCTTCTCAACCACAGGATATTGACAAGCGGTTTCTTCATCTCATTCATGAATATTGGCAATGAATCGATCATACAATGCTGGTGCCAGCTGGCAACCGTATTCGCTTGCGCCCACACGTTTCACCCATTTAATACCCGCGATGGCATTCGTGAGAAAAACTTCCGATGCTTCCAAAAGTTCATGCACCGTGATCTGTTTTTCTTCAACAGGCATATCCGCCTGGTGTAAACAATGCAGCAGGTGCCTGCGCATCACGCCGTTGACCGCTCCTTCTGCAAGGGAAGGCGTTGCAATAACCCCATCCTTCACTATGAATATATTGGCGATGGTCGCATCCGCAATACGGTCATACGGATTGAGTAAAACAGCATCGTTCAAGCGGCGTTCCTTCGCCCATAAAGCTGCCATCACATTGGGCAGGTAATTGTTGCTCTTGAGCATCGAATAAAGGTCGCACACTTTCCTGGCATCAGGGAAAATATCCATTTCCACGCCGTTCACATTCAAACCCGTTGCCGGCTTTTCCAATGCCCATGTCTGTATAAGATGGTTGGGAAAATGATTTGCCGCATCGTACAAACCTCCATTCCCCCTGGCAATCGTCAGCCGCACACGGCCACATGCAGTGTGTTTGTTTTTTTCCGCTACCGTCAAAATGCGCTGCTCCAGGTAGGCCGGTGTAAAATGTGCAGGACATTCAAACCGTAACAGGTCCAGCGAGTTGAACAGTCGTTCAAAATGATAGGAAGCGAGACATAATTTTCCGTTCACCATTTTCATCGTTTCAAAACAGCCATCTCCATACCGGAATGAACGGTTGGAGGCGTCGATCAACGGCCCGTTGTCTCGCATCAGTTTGCCATTGTAAAAAAGAAAATCTCCGTTTCCCATGCAATAAAGATAGAATGAAGGTAAATTAGCAACCATGAAAATAATGGAAGCCATACAGGTGTTGGAACAGGCCGCTCCGCTTTCTTACCAGGAGGGATATGATAATGCGGGATTACTCACCGGTAACAGCAACTGGAACTGCACCGGCATACTCTGTACCCTCGACGCCACTGAGCAGGTGATCATGGAAGCCAAAGAAAGGAGATGCAACCTGGTCGTGGCCCACCACCCTATTATTTTCGGGGGATTGAAAAAAATAACAGGAAGGAATTATGTAGAAAAATCCGTTATCAGCGCCATCAAACACGATATCGTCATCTATGCCATACATACCAACCTCGATAATGTATTGCATGGGGTGAATAACCGGATAGCAGACCGTCTTGGACTGGTTTCCAGGCGCATCCTCGCCCCCAAAGACAGACAACTGATGAAACTCTGCAGTTTTGTCCCCCTGGCACAAGCCGATGAACTGCGCACCGCCCTGTTCGAAGCAGGTGCCGGGCATATTGGCCGGTACAGCGATTGCAGTTTTAATGTGGAAGGAACCGGTACTTTCAAAGGCGGGGCCGGCACCAACCCTTTTGCAGGCAACCCGGGTGAGCTGCACAGGGAAAAAGAGGTCAAATTGGAAGTCATTTTCCCGGCCCATCTCCAGTCAAGGCTGGTGGCAGCCCTGCTCAAGTCTCACCCTTACGAAGAAGTGGCCTATGATATCATCCCCCTGGCCAATGAGCACCCCGAAGTGGGGAGCGGCCTTATAGGAGAACTGCCCGAACCGGTAACTGAAGAAGGCTTTTTACATATACTAAAAAATGCTTTTGAATTAAGTATTGTACGTCACACGCCTTTACTGGGGAAAAAGATACAAAAAGTGGCGCTTTGCGGGGGCGCCGGCAGCTTTTTAACCGGCCGGGCCCTGGCGGCCGGAGCCGATGTTTATGTTACGGCCGACGTTAAATACCACGAGTTTTTCGATGCCAACGACCGGCTGGTCATTGCCGATATCGGCCACTGGGAAAGTGAACAATATACCAGCGAGCTCCTGGTTGAACTTTTACAGGCTAAATTCCCTACCTTTGCCGTCCTCAAATCAGCAATCAATACCAACCCTGTTCGGTATTTTTAAAGCTACAAACGACAAAACACTATATGGCTTCAGTTAAAGATTTCTCTGTTGAAGAAAAATTGGTAGCCCTCTTAAGGTTACAAAAGATTGACAGCAAACTGGATGAGATCCAGATCCTGAAAGGCGAACTGCCCATGGAAGTGAGCGACCTCGAAGATGAAGTGCATGGTTTACAGAGCCGCCAGACCCGTGTTGAAGAAGAACTCAACGGTATCACCGAGTTCATTGAAAGCAAAAAAACTGCCATCAAGGAAAGCGAAGCCCTCATCAGCAAATACGAAAAGCAAAGCGAGAACGTAAAGAATAACCGCGAATTCGAAGCCATCAACAAAGAGATCGAAATGCAGCAGCTCGAGATCAAATTGGCCGAGAAGCACATTCGCGACGCCAATGAAGAACTGGCCGATAAAGTGAAGGCGCTGGAATCTGCCAAAAAACAACTGAGCGTTAAAGAAGGCGTTCTCAATCATAAAAAAGGTGAACTGCAGAAGATCATCGCAGATACCGAAAAAGAAGAATCTCATTTTGCCAAAGACAGTGATGCTGCACGCAGCCGTATCGATGAAAGACTGCTGTACAGCTACGACCGCATCCGCAAAAGCTACCGCAATGGCCTGGCCGTTGTACCGGTAGAAAGAGATGCCTGCGGTGGTTGCTTCAATGCCATCCCTCCTCAACGCCAGAGCGAGATCCGTTTACATAAAAAGATCATCGTATGCGAGAACTGCGGCCGCATTCTCGTTGATGCCGACCTGAACGACAGCGTTGAAGTAAAATAGGAAATGAAACACTACCTGTTTCTCCTGTTACTGTGCTGCAGTTTCCTGCAAGGGCAAACACAGCAAGTGTATGAATTCAATACCACCTGCCAACAGGCTTACCAGGAAATCACCAGGTTAAAGATCAACAGCGGACTGGCACTCATTGAAAAAGCCAGGCAACAGAATCCACATAACCTCATACCGGTTGTGCTGGAGAGCTATGCCGATTTCTATCTTCTCTTTTTCAACGAAGACCCTGCTGAATATGCCACCCGCTATCCGCGGTTTGCGCAACGCATCAGCCAATTGGAGAAAGGTCCGCAAAGCTCCCCTTTTTATTATTTCTGCCTCAGCACCGTACGTACCCATAAAGCAGCCGTATCCATCAAGTTCGGTCATTTCTGGGATGCAGGCTGGGAATTCAGAAGAGCCTATCAGGCCATCAAAGAAAACAGGAAAGCGTTTCCCACTTTCATGCCCAACGACCTCATGTATGGCGCATTGCAGGCCGTGGTGGGTACTATTCCAAAGGGATATAAATGGCTGGCTTCCCTGTTTGGCATGAAAGGCTCGCTTACAGAAGGCATGCGCATCGTGCACGGCTTCGTTTACAGCAACGATCCCTGGGGAAGATTAATGGCTGCTGATGCCAACTTCATATACCCCTACCTCCTCTTCTATCTCGAAAACAAAAAAGAAGAAGCTTTACAATTTATCAACCAACGTAAGCTGGACCTGGTGAACAACCACCTGCACGCTTATATGGCTGCCAACCTGGCCCTGAATAATAAGCAGGCCGATTTGACCAGGAACATCATTCTCAACAGGAATAAGTCCGACGAATACCTGCATACCCCTGTATGGGATTTTGAAATGGGCTTTGCCCGGCTTTATCACCTCGAATTGCCCGAAGCCACTTCCTGCATGGAAAGGTTTGTATCCAGCTTCAAAGGAAAATTCTACCTGAAAGACGCTTACCAGAAACTGAGCTGGTGTTATTACCTGCAAGGCAATATGCAGGCGGCAGAGGCTGCGCGGAAAAATGTACTGTCGCTCGGCGCTACCGATTCCGATGCCGATAAGCAGGCGTTGAAAGATGCCCAATCGGGCAGATGGCCCAATGTATTGTTATTGAAGACCCGCTTGCTGAATGATGGCGGCTACCATCACGATGCATTGGCACTGTTACATGGAAAGACAGAACGCGACTTTTCGCGCGAAGAAGAGAAACTGGAATTCGTTTACCGCATGGGCCGCATTTATGATGACCTGGGCAGGGATGCAGAAGCTATTACATTTTACCAGCAAGCCATACGCATCGGTGCAAACAGGACCGAATATTTCGCAGCCAGGGCTGCGTTGCAGGCAGGTCAGCTCTATGAATCCAAAGGCGATAAAGCCACTGCCATCTCCTATTACCGGCAATGCCTCGATATGGGAGACCATGAATACAAAAATTCGCTCGATCAAAGAGCAAAATCAGGCATCGCCCGGTGCAAAGGAGAGTAATAAAAATTTCTGATACCGTACTTTTACTTTTGACTTTTTAATTTTAAATTTTGATTTTTGTTTTTTCATCATTCCTGTGTTAAAGAAACTCATCATACAGAATTACGCGATCATCGACGAGATTGAAATTGATTTTTCATCGCAGTTGAATATGATCACCGGTGAAACCGGTGCAGGAAAGAGTATATTGATGGGAGCACTCAGCCTGATACTGGGTGAAAGGGCAGACAGCAACGTGCTGGTGAATAAAGAAAAAAAATGCTTTATTGAAGGTTATTTTGCAGTGGAAGACCGCAAGCAAGTACTGGCTTTTTTGCAAGAGCAGGAACTCGATGCAGAAGAAGAACTGATCCTTCGCAGGGAAATCGCTGCCAACGGCAAATCCCGCGCTTTCATCAACGATACACCGGCTACCCTGCAACAGTTGAAAACACTGGCTTCCCTGTTGGTTGACCTCCACCAGCAATTTGATACACTCGAGTTGGGCGACACCGATTTTCAACGCGAAGTTCTGGATGCACTTGCAGGCAATAACCAGTTGCTCGACAATTACCAATCCCTCTTCCGGCAATGGCATGCAGTGAGTAAAGAACTCACCGCATTGCAGGATCAAAAAACAGCCTTCACCAAAGAAGCCGATTACCACCAATTTCTTTTCGATGAACTGAATGAAGCCGGTCTCCGCGAAAATGAATTGGAAGAGCTGGACCACGAGTTGAAATTATTAAGCAATTCAGAAGGCATTAAAGTGGCGCTGGACAGGGTTTGTTATGAATTGAAAGAAAGCGAGCAACCCGTGACCACTGTTTTGAAACAACTCATCCAGCAGCTACAATCGTACACATCATATCACGCCGATATTGCTGCACTCATTGCACGTTTGCAGAGCAGCCAGGTAGAGTTACAGGATATTGCAGCAGAAACCGTTCACCTGAACAGTGGCGTTCATTTCGATGAAAAAAGAATCGAGTGGATCAATAACCGCTTAGCCGAAGGATATAAATTGTTGAAAAAACACGGGGTGCAAACCACGGCCGAATTGCTGCAATTACAAACAGCGCTCGAAAATAAATTACAGGCTGTGCTGGACATTGATGATGCCATCGCCGCCAAAGAAACAGCGCAATCCCGTTTATATGAGTCGGCCAGCCAGTTGGCTGTCACCATTTCCAAAGCAAGACACCAGCAAGTAAAACCCCTCGAGGAAAAAGTAAACCACTTGCTCAAACAGGTAGGTATGCCCAACGCGCGACTCAAAGTACAAATCAACGATACGGCATTGCAGCCGTTTGGAAAGGACCAGGTGGAATTCCTTTTCGATGCCAACAAAAGCAACCGCTTCGAGCCTGTTCGCAAAGTGGCCAGTGGCGGCGAATTGAGCAGGCTCATGCTTTGCATCAAATCATTGGTTGCACAATCGATCAACCTGCCTACCCTGATCTTCGATGAAATAGATACGGGCATTTCAGGTGAAGCTGCCAAACAGGTAGGACTTATCATGAAGGAATTGGCAGCGAGCCGGCAGATCATCTGTATCACGCACCAGCCACAGATCGCAGGCAAGGCCCATGCACATTTCTTTGTGTACAAAGAAGTAGTCAACAACCAGGTCAAGACCAATATCAGGCTGCTCAACCAGGATGAACGCATTACCACCATTGCCCAGATGCTCAGCGGCGAAAAGCCCACAGCGGCTGCATTGGAGAACGCAAAAGAGTTGATTGCTGATTAATAATAATCGTCATCCTGAGCGAGCGAAGCGAGTCGAAGGAGCTGCTGAGCATTCGGGCAGATCCCTCGGCTACGCTCGGGATGACGAACAATAAAACATATATTCCCTATTTTTACACCCAACCTATAACAATAGCTATGGCTTACAATTTACTAAAAGGAAAACGAGGAATCATTACCGGCGCTCTGGATGAAAATTCCATTGCCTGGAAAGTAGCAGAGAAAGCACACGAAGAAGGCGCCAGTTTTGTATTAACCAATGCACCCATCGCCATGCGCATGGGCGAGATCAAAAAACTGGCAGAGAAAACCGGTTCCGAGATCATCCCGGCCGATGCAACCAGCGTTGAAGACCTTACCAACCTGTTTACCAAATCGCAGGAAGTATTGGGCGGCAAAATAGATTTTGTATTGCACTCCATTGGCATGAGTGTCAACGTGCGTAAGAACGTTCCTTATGTTGAATCCAATTACGAATATTTCCAGAAAGGGATCGATGTATCGGCCATGTCTTTACACAAGATGCTGTCCGTTGCCTGGAAACTCGATGCCATCAACGAATGGGGCAGCGTGGTAGCGCTCACTTATATGGCCGCACAGCGCGTGTTCCCTTTTTATACCGATATGGCCGATATCAAAGCCATGCTGGAATCCATTGCACGCAGCTTTGGTTATCAGTATGGTCTGTCAAAAAAAGTTCGCATCAATACGGTTTCGCAATCACCCACCAAAACTACCGCAGGTACTGGTATCAAAGGCTTCGGTGATTTTTATGATTATGCGAATGCCATTGCTCCGTTGGGCAATGCCACTGCCGAAGATTGCGCCAATTATTGCATCACCCTTTTCTCCGATCTCACGCGCATGGTAACCATGCAGAACCTGTTCCACGACGGCGGGTATTCGAATACTGGTGTGAGTATGGAAGTAATGCAGAAATTAGGTATCACAGGATAAAAACAAAAAAGCCATTCACATAAATGAATGGCTCACTAACTATTTTAAGGGATCTTAGTACTCGTCTTCGTTGAACATAAAATCTTCCTGGCTGGGATAATCGGGCCAGATATCTTCAATGCTCTCGTACACTTCTCCCTCGTCTTCGAGTTCCTGAAGATTCTCTACCACTTCAATAGGCGCCCCGCTCCGGATGGAATAATCGATCAGTTCATCCTTGGTGGCGGGCCAGGGAGCTTCTTCCAGGTAACTTGCTAATTCTAATGTCCAGAACATATTTACCTCTAATTTTTTGCAAATGTAGCCGTATAAATGATATCACCAAACCCCAGTCCAAAAATTACCCAATATATCCCCCCTGTTGTACGTTTGCAGGGCTAATACCTACCATCCAGATGCTGAAAGCAGAACAGATCACTAAACGATACGACAGTCTACAAGTATTGAAAGGCGTGGATATCACCGTTTCAAAAGGTGAGATCGTAAGCATTGTGGGCTCTTCGGGGGCTGGAAAAAGCACTTTGCTGCATATCCTGGGTACGCTCGACAATGCCGATAGCGGCACCATCACGCTGAACAACCAGCAGATCGGCCTCCTCAAAGGCAAAAAACTGGCTGCCTTTCGCAATCAGCACATCGGGTTCGTTTTCCAGTTCCATCATCTCCTGCCCGAATTCACCGCCCTTGAAAATGTTTCCATTCCCGGCTGGGTAGCCGGAACCCGTAAAAAAGAGATAGCAGAAAGGGCTATAACCCTTTTAACCCGGTTGGGTCTTGAAGACCGGCTGTACAATAAACCCCAGCAATTATCGGGGGGCGAACAGCAACGCGTTGCCGTAGCCAGGGCACTCATCAATCAACCCGATATTGTGTTTGCTGATGAACCCACCGGTAATCTCGACAGTACCAATGCCGCAGCGCTTCACGAGCTATTCGTTCAACTGCAAAAGGAGTTCCAGCAAACATTCCTGATCGTTACCCATAATGAAGAACTCGCTGCCATGAGCGACAGGGTGTTGCACATGAAGGACGGAAGAATTATCTGAACGTCATCCCGAGTACTCTCGATCGTCATCCCGAGCGCAGCCGAGGGATCTACACGAATGTTGAGCAGGTCCTTCGACTCGCTTCGCTCGCTCAGGATGACGTTCAGGTGGTTCTCGGCTTCCAGGGTATTTCCGCTACGCCTAACAGGTGCCCTAAGTAGCGCGATAACATAAACAAATAATCGCTCAACCGGTTCAGGTATTTAATCACCAATGCTTCTATGAACATTGCCTGCTCCTGCATGTGCACACAACAACGTTCTGCGCGGCGACAAATACAACGCGCCACATGTGCATGTGAAATGGCCGGATGGCCGCCAGGTAATATGAAGAATTTCATAGCAGGCAATGCTTCATTCATCCTGTCAATTTCCCGTTCGAGAAAATCGATATCTGTTTCTTTCAGATCAGGCACTTTCATCAATGGCTCCCTATCGGGGTCGCAGGCCAGTGAGGCACCCACGGTAAACAAACGGTCCTGTATCTCTTTCAATGTTGCTTTGGAACGCGCATCAGTGATCAGGTCGCTTACAACACCGATGTATGAGTTCAACTCATCCACCGTACCATAAGCTTCTATGCGGATATGACTTTTGGGAACCTTGGTTCCGCCAATCAGTGAAGTCTTACCAAGATCGCCAGTCTTCGTATATATTTTTATGGCCATAAAAAATTCTGATTTTAAAGCTGCCGTCATCCCGAGCGCGTTTCGGTCGTCATCCCGAGCGTAGCCGAGGGATCTGCACGAATGTTCAGCAGGTCCTTCGACTCGCTTCGCTCGCTCAGGATGACGTTCATTAATGATGAATCATCATTGTTTCTTTCAACTTATCACTTTCAATGACGCCGTCTCTCATGCGTACGATCCTATGCGCGTAAGCAGCGATGTCTTCTTCGTGTGTTACCAGCACCACCGTGTTTCCTGCTTCCTGTATTTTGGAGAATATTTCCATTACTTCAGCAGAGGTTCTGGTATCGAGGTTGCCGGTAGGCTCATCGGCCAGTAACAAGGAAGGGTTGTTTACCAGGGCACGGGCAATAGCCACACGCTGTATCTGTCCGCCACTCAGCTCATTCGACTTGTGATGGCTCCTCGTTTCCAATCCCACTTTCTTCAGCGCTTCCATAGCCCTTTCCGTTCTTTCCTTCCGGCCTATCCCTGCATAGATCAATGGCAGCGCCACGTTTTCAGCCGCAGTGAGCCTGGGCAGGAGATTAAACTGCTGGAACACAAATCCTATTTCCGTATTGCGCACACTGGCCAGGCTGTCGTCCGGCATCTTGCTCACGTCGAGCCCGTTCAAAATATACCTGCCACCGGTTGGAGAATCGAGACAGCCCAAAATATTCATCAATGTACTCTTGCCGCTGCCCGAAGGACCCATCAGGGCCACGTATTCATTTTTGGATATCTCAAGCGATACGCCTTTCAACGCCTGTATCGCCTGGTTGCCCATGAAATAGCTTTTTTCAATCGATTCTAACTGGATGATCGGGTTGCTCATACGATTATTTTTTGATGACCTTCGGCACTTTAAAGAATGCTTCGTCTTTCACCGGCGCATTCATCAGCGCTTCGCCACGTGTTACCGATCCGCCCAGTTCATCATTCCTTAACACATTGGCTGCATCGCTGATGTGAAGCAATGGCATTACACCATGGGTATCCAGTTCCTGGAGCTTTTCTACAAACGCCACTATCTTCTGTAAATCGGCGCCAATAGATCGCTTTTCCGCTTCGCTGAATTCCAGCCTTGATAAATGGGCCAGGTTGTTGATCATTTCAGGGGTGATGTCCATGTGAACAAAAATAATTGAAAGCCAGCCATTTCTCCCCGGTTTCTTGTTAAACGGCAAGCCGATATTAACATTGGGTTAATAAATGCTTCGCCCGGCATGGCAACAAATCGCGCTTTTAAGTGTATATTGTCGCAACTAATCCCCCCCTGATTATGTTAGTTTACGTATTGCTAGTTGTTTATCTCGTATGCCTATACATGGCATACAAAGGTGCCGCCACCTCGGAAAGATAGCTTATCGAATACCCGCTTCGTCCCGAATGGCTAATATCCAACATCCGTTTCCCTGCATCCGGTGTTGGATATTTTTTTGCTATCTTCGATTGAAATAGTTGCATAACTAACTAATTTTATACAAAGTATAGCTATGATCCGATCCATTAAAAAAGTGGCCGTCCTGGGCAGTGGTGTGATGGGTTCACGCATTGCCTGTCATTTTGCAGGTATTGGCGTTCAGGTATTGCTGCTCGATATGCTGGCCAAAGGCGCTGAAACAAGTACCAAACCTGCCGAACGCAACAAACTGGTGAACGATGCTTTGCAGGCCGCCATTAAAAGCAACCCCTCTCCTGTTTTCACCAAAGAGGTGGTGAAGCGTATTACCACGGGTAATTTCGAAGACAACCTGAAAGAAATTGCCCATTGCGATTGGATCATTGAAGTGGTGGTGGAAAGGCTCGACATCAAGCAGCAACTCTATGAAAAAGTAGAGCAGTTCCGCAAACCCGGTACCCTTATCACTTCCAATACTTCCGGTATTCCTATCCATCTCATGGCTGAAGGCCGGAGTGAGGATTTTAAAAAACATTTCTGCGGCAGCCATTTTTTCAACCCGCCCCGCTACCTGTGGCTGCTGGAGATCATACCTACGCCACATACCAGCCGGGACGTGGTGGATTTCCTGCTTCACTATGGCGATCTGTTCCTGGGGAAAACAACCGTATTGTGTAAAGACACGCCTGCCTTCATTGCCAACCGCATTGGTGTGTTCGGCATCATGAGCATTTTTCATATCATGGACCAGATGCAACTAGGCATTGATGAGATCGATGCGCTTACCGGTCCGCTCATCGGCCGTCCCAAGTCGGCCACTTTCCGCACGGCCGACGTGGTAGGCATCGATACCCTGGTAAAAGTGGCCAGGGGTGTTGCAGAGAATTGTCCGGCTGATGAGGCGCGCGCCGTTTTCAATATTCCCGCCTGGCTCGATACCATGGTAACCAATAACTGGCTGGGTGATAAGACCGGGCAAGGCTTCTTTAAAAAAGTGCAATCTGCCGGGAGCAAAGAGATCCTTACCCTGAACCTCCATACCATGGAATACGGCCCCAGGGCTAGGCCCAGGTTTGCAAGTCTCGATGCAGCCAAGCCCATAGATGATCTCAAACAACGGCTGGCCATGCTCGTAGCGGCTCCCGATAAAGCCGGTGAATTCTACCGTGCCTTTCATTATTCCCTCTTCTCTTATATTTCTTTCCGCATCCCCGAGATCAGCGATGAACTCTATCGTCTCGACGATGCAATGAAAGCCGGCTTCGGTTGGGAGGTCGGCGCATTTGAAAGTTGGGATGTTTTGGGAGTAGCCAAAACAGTGGCGGCCATGAAAGCGGCTGGTCATCAACCGGCCCCATGGATAGAAGAGATGCTGGCAGGCGGCGCCACCAGTTTTTATAAAGTGGAGAATGGCAAACGCTTGTATTATGATGTGAACAGTAAAACTTACCAACCCTTACCCGGTGGTGAAGCCTTCCTCATATTGAATAATCACCGCGATCAACTGGTATGGAAAAACAGCGCCTGCCGTTTGTACGATATTGGTGATGGCGTTGCCGGTTTTGAATGGAGCAGTAAGATGAACAGCATCGGCGGTGAAGTGCTCGAAGGACTCAACAAAGCCATTGGTATTGCAGAAGAAAAATTCAAAGGTCTCGTCATTGCCAATGAGAGCGCCAATTTCAGCGCGGGCGCTAATGTAGGCATGATCTTCATGCTGGCCATTGAACAGGAATACGATGAGCTGGATATGGCCATACGTTTGTTCCAGAACAGCATGATGCGGGTACGTTATTCTGCTGTGCCGGTGGTTACCGCTCCACACGGATTGACGCTGGGCGGCGGTTGTGAAATGAACCTGCATGCCGATAAAGTATGTGCGGCAGCAGAAACCTATATCGGGCTGGTAGAGCTGGGCGTAGGCCTGATCCCCGGCGGTGGCGGCACCAAAGAATTTGCGCTGCGTGCCGCTGATGAGATGCATGAAGATGAGCCCGAAACCATCACACTCAAGAACCGCTTCTTCAATGTAGCCACTGCCAAAGTAGCTACTTCGGCATTCGAAGCTTTTGAGATGGGTATTTTGCGAAAGGGACACGATGAGGTAGTGATGAATACCAGCCGCCGTATCAACGAAGCCAGGAAATCAGTGATCGAAGCATACGAACAAGGTTATATTACACCGGTACAACGCAAAGACATCAAGGTATTGGGCCGTTCGGTATTAGGCGCTTTGTATGCAGGTATCAATGGCATGTGGCGTGGCAACTATGCTACCGATCACGATGTGGTGGTAGCTAAGAAACTCGCTTATGTGATGTGTGGCGGCGACCTCAGTGAACAATCACTGGTGAGCGAACAATACCTGCTCGACCTGGAACGTGAAGCTTTCCTGAGCCTTTGCGGAGAGAAGAAAACATTGGAGCGAATACAAAGTGTACTGAAAACCGGCAAGCCCATTAGAAATTAATTACCCTTTTTCGTCATCCTGAGCGAGCGAAGCGAGTCGAAGGACCTGCTGAACATTCGGGCAGATCCCTCGGCAGCCCCTTCGACTCGCTTCGCTCGCTCAGGGTGACGTTGCTCGGGATGACGATCATATTAGTCATTTCCCTATCTTTAGACAAATAACTGCTCATGTCAGTGCTCTCGCTACAGGCCATCAGTAAATCTTATGGCCCCATCAAAGCGCTTAACGAGGTATCATTCAATGTGCCGCAGGGATCGGTGTTTGGTATCCTTGGTCCCAATGGCAGCGGCAAAACCACATTGCTCAGCATCATACTCGATATTCTCCGGCAGGATGCCGGCAGTTTCAGTTGGTTCGGACAACCGGGCTCTCCCGAAACACGGAAACAGATCGGTGCATTGCTTGAAACACCCAATCTCTATCATTATTTATCGGCGGTAGACAACCTGCAAATTACACAGGCCATCAGTGGCAGGGGGGTACCGGCTGATATCGATAAAGTGATTGACATAGTGGGACTCACCGCGCGTAAGAAAAGCAAGTTCAGCACTTATAGTCTGGGTATGAAACAACGGCTCGCCATCGGCGCTGCTTTATTGGGTAGTCCGCAAGTGTTGGTCTTCGATGAACCTACCAACGGGCTCGATCCCGTTGGCATTGCAGAGATACGCGAACTCATCAAAAACCTGGCAAAACAGGGCAAGACCATTATCATGGCCAGCCACCTGCTCGATGAAGTGGAGAAAGTATGTACCCATGTAGCTATCCTCAAAAAAGGCACCCTCCTTACAGCCGGACAGGTAGATGAAGTACTCGCGAATGAAGACATTGCAGAAGTATCTTCTTCGCAACCCGACCAACTGCGTGCAGCGCTGGAACATTTTCCGGGCTACACTTCTATTAAACAGGATGGAAAGAATATACAATTGTATTTCCCCGTAGGAACGGCGAAGCTTGAAGACATCAACCGCTTCTGTTTTGAAAAAGGCGTTGCGCTCAACCTGCTGGTGCTGAAGAAGAAAAGCCTGGAAGCCAAATTCTTTGAATTAACAAACGAATAAGACCAACACTATGTTCGCTTTACTGAAAATTGAATGGCTGAAGCTGAAGAGATACCGTGCATTCTGGTGGATGCTGGCGATCGTTATGCTCACTTATCCCGGTATCAACCTGATGATGTACACCCTGTATGATACCATCACTTCCGGCAAAGAAATGACCAATATGCTTGCCAAAATGTTGCTGGGCAATCCGTATGCTTTCCCTGAATCCTGGCATACCGTGGCTTATTTTTCTTCTTACTTTGTGATGCTGCCTTCCATACTGGTGATCATGCTCATTGCCAACGAATACCAGTTCCGTACTCATCGCCAGAACGTTATCGACGGATGGAGCCGCCAGCAATTCATCACCGCAAAAATGATGGGGGTACTCACCGTATCGATAATTGTAACAATCGTGTATACACTGGTAGCCTGCGCTTTTGGCTTCGCATCGGATAAAATGTACTACTACCGGTGGAGCGAGCAACTGCAATACATACCGCTTTTCCTGCTGCAATCGTTCGCCCAGTTGTCGATCGCTTTTCTATTAGGCTTCTTAATCAAAAGAGCTTTTATCGCGTTGGGAATTTTTGTTTTTTATTACCTGGTAATCGAGAACATTGCCGCCAGTTATTTCAAATACAAGCTGCACCTCGATATCGTAGCGCGGCTGCTTCCTTTCAAGATATCGGACGGTATGATCATCCCGCCTGCATTTGTAGGACACTGGGGCAAAGATGCCAAACAAGGTTATGATAACGCATTGAGCGATGTTCCCACACAGATCATACTCACCATCGCGCTAACGGCCATCATCTGGTACATCTGTTATACCGTGCAGAAAAAGCGCGACCTGTAAATAAAAAACCCCCGACTTTCAGCAATCGGGGGCAAACAACTAAAATCACCAGGCTAAACAAAAATTCTTAAACCATCTTTAGTCAGGCTTCTTTCCATCCAAAAAAGTATTGATGGTTGATATCTGTGCTTGGTTGTTCTCGTCCTTACTTACCGTGTACTTGCTGTAAAAGTTTTCTACCGAAGTAAGTGTATTACCAAACAGTTCCATATTACGGCGTACGTAAGCCGGAACCGTATCAAATTCATTGTTGGTATCTGCTGCACTGTTCATGTTGTAAGAAAGATTGCGCAGCTTATGTATCCTTTCTGCTGCCCTTCTTTTCTGCTCTTCCACATCATCCAGCACATCGTCAATAACTGGCTGGGGCTGGGATTGTGGCGCTTTTTTCTCTTCACGCTCTACCAACTGCATTTCCATTGGCAGCTCTTCCTGTACAGGTTGAGGCTGCTGTTGTACCTGCGGCTGTGGTTGAGGCTGTGGCTTTGGCGCAGGCGCCTGGGCTACCGGCTCTTCCGATGCATAAATATTAGATGGCTTGCTGAGGTATGACACAGCAGCCGGTGCAGTAGCAGCAGCGGCAGGTTGGGCCGGATGTTCCGTTACTTTGAATTGCAGCATCTCATCTGCGATCACTTTCCGCGGAACATGTACTTCTTCCTGAACAGTGTCGGGTACTTTTACCTCGTCGGTTATTTCAGGATTCAGTTCGAACTGCAATACCATCGTTTCCTTTTCTTCTTCCCGAACAGGTGTAACCGGCTGTACGGTTTCAACAACTGTTGGGAAAATATTCAGCACAGGTTCCTGCATTGGCACTTCCTGCATCTGCGGAGCGAAAGGATCTACTTCTTCCAGCAGCAACACCTGTTGTACCGGCTGTGGCGCTGCTTTGGGCGCTTCTGCATCTTCGCCCAATGTCATCATGATCTTTTCAGGTTGCGGCTCCGCTTTTTTAACGGCTATGGGTTTGGCAAAAGGATCTTTGTGTTCAAAACCGGTAGCGATCAAAGTGATGCCTATTTTCCTGTCGAGCGATTGATCGTATCCCATACCCACTATCACATCGGTATCGGGTCCTGCCTGCAAACGCAGGTAATTATTGATGGTTTCCAGTTCATCCATCGTGCATTCATGATCACCTTCGGCACTATTGATATTGATGAGGATCCATTTGGCTCCCCTGATATCGTTATCATTCAATAAAGGAGAAGCCAGCGCTTCTTCGATGGCGCGCTCGGCCCTGTCCTCGCCTTCTACTTCGGCCTTACCCAATATGGCTACGCCCCCGCTCTTCATCACAGTGCATACGTCGGCAAAGTCAACAATGATATGTCCTTTGCTGTTGATGATATCGGTGATACACTTAGCTGCAGTGGCCAATACATTATCGGCCTTGCAGAAAGCTTCTTTCATTTTCAGGTTACCGTATTGCATGCGCAGCTTGTCGTTGCTGATCACCAGCAAAGTATCTACATAAGGTTTCAACTGGCGGATGCCTTCTTCGGCCTGCAGTTGCCTGCGCGGACCTTCAAAGCCAAAAGGAGTGGTTACAATACCCACGGTAAGGATGCCCAGGTCTTTACAGATCTGTGCAACGATGGGTGCGCCACCGGTACCGGTACCGCCGCCCATGCCTACTGTAATGAATGCCATCTTGGTATTCACTTCCAGTATGCGTTTGATTTCTTCGAGCGACTCTTCCGTAGCTCTCTTACCAATTTCGGGATTGGCGCCTGCACCTAAACCCTGTGTAAGATGTGGTCCCAGTTGGATCTTGTTCGGCACTTCACTCTGTTCAATGGCTTTCGCATCGGTGTTGCATATAATAAAATCAACGCCTTCGATGTGCTGCTCGAACATGAAGTTAACCGCGTTGCTTCCCCCACCCCCTACACCGAGGACCTTGATGATGGAGGATTTTTGTTTGGGAAGATCAAAATGAATCATAGCGTATTATTTGGGTTAGGTAGATGTTAGTGGTACATAGGATATGAGTTGAAGTTATCGGATGACTTGATCTTCTTCTTCTTTGAAAAGTTCTATCAGGTTGTTCTTGAACTTGTCCCAGAATTTCGGCTTTCTTTCGCCGGCTTCTGCGCGTACATTCATCACCGGCACTTCCGGTTGTTCTGCCTGTATTACCGTCAGCGATTTGGGCACTTCCACTTTCTTGAATTTCTCTGCAAACTCTTTGTATTTATGATCGTAATCGCTGTAGCCTTTCAATATCAATCCCAGGCAGGTAGCATACATCGGCTTCTTCAGTTCCTCTATATGATTGGGCGCCAGGTGCTCATTGGGCAACCCGATGCGCGCATTCAGGCCTGTTGTATATTCTGTTAATTGTATCAGGTGCTTAAGCTGCGAACCACCACCGGTTAAAATGATACCGCCGTTCAGCGCGCGGCTGTCGAGACCCACTTGCTTGATATGGTAAGTAACGAAATCCAGTATCTCGCTCATGCGCGCCTGTATGATGGCCGCCAGGTTCTTCACACTGATCTCTTTGGCAGGCATGCCTTTCAAACCGGGTATGGTGATGAAAGCGTTGCTCTTCGCTTCATCGGCCAATGCACTACCAAACTGTACTTTCATGGCTTCGGCCTGGCTCTTGAGTACACCCAGTCCCATTCGGATATCATTGGTAATGTTCTCTCCGCCGAAAGGTATCACTGCTGTGTGTTTCAATATGCCTTCATAGAATACCGCCAGGTCGCTTGTACCACCGCCGATGTCCAGGATGGCCACGCCGGCTTCCATATCTATATCACTCATCACAGCACTTGCAGAGGCCAGTGGTTGCAATACCAGGTCTTTGGTTACCAGGCTGCTTCTTTCAACAGCTCGGTTGATGTTGCGGATGGCATTTCGGTCGCCGGTGATGATGTGGAAATTCGCTCCCACTTTCACACCATTATATCCAACCGGATCTTTGATGTTCTGGATATTGTCTACATGGAAATCCTGCGGTATCACGTCGATGATCTGGTCACCTGCGGGAATAAATGTCTTGCGCTGGTTGTTGAGCAACTGGTCTATTTCCCAGCGTTGTATCTCGGTTTCAGGATCCTGGCGAACAATGTCGCCGCGGGTTTGCAGGCTCTTGATATGATGCCCGGCAATACCCACGTACACTTCATTGATCTCCAATTCCGGGTTGCTCTCGTAACAGTTCAACAAAGCCTGCTGAATGGCTTTGATGGTCTGGTCGATGTTCAATACCTGCCCGTGCTGCACACCATTGCTGTTGGCGCGGCCGAAACCCAATATCTCCAGCTTGCCGTGTTCGTTCTTGCGACCGGCAATAGCTGCGATTTTGGTAGTTCCGATGTCGAGACCAACAATGATGGGTGGTTCATTGTGATTCATAGCGTATGTGTTTTAGTTGTTGTTTGCTTTTTCATAACAGCCTTTGCCTTTCGCTCATTCGTTAACGAATTATTACTTCTTTTATTGCTTGCAGCCCCAACAGATTTTGTTGTGCTGTTCTTTTTTGCTACGGGTTTAACATTTACGGGCGCTGCCGCAGGGGTTGCATGTGTTACCGGAGCAGTTGTTACAGTCAGCGAATCCTTCGCAACAGGCTTCGTATAATTTCTCCTGGTGGCCACTACCTCGTTGTGGTATTGCACATCGAGGTGGGAATAGGTTTGCATGCCATTCTGCAACCAGGCTTGCCGGTAAAACGTATACAACCTGTTGAATTTGCTGTCCAGCTCCGAAGCATTGCCCAGCGCCACTGTATGGTTACCGATGACCGGCACCAGCTCAAAATTTGCTTCGGGTGTGATGTCTATCTGTGCTGTTTGCGCCATCCAGAAAGAATCTGCCAGTACATAACGGCCCAGGCTCACTATGTTTTTCAGGAGGGCACTGTCGGGTTTCGAGAGGTTCACTTTCTCCGAAGGAAAATTGGTGAATACCGGTACACGGGCCGATAGCTTTTCACTGAGCGGCAATCGAAGTCCTTCCCTGTCTACATAGAACGAGCTGCCCTGCTTCGTAAAAACACGCGCTACCGGCTCTCTTTCTTCTATGCGAACATCCAGCACCTGTTTGTTATCAAAGAACATTTCTGCATTCTTTACCCAGGGATCTTTTTCAATCAGTGTTTCCATGTAACGCAGGTTCAGCATGGCAACCGGTTCCCCTATCACTTCACCGTTCTTTTTCAAGAGGCCGGCAATGTCTTTTTCATCGATGAACATCTGCTGTTCTGTTCCCATGATCTCGATCCTGATATCCGTACAAAGCTTCTGGTCTTTTTTCCGCATAGCGGCACCCATCAGCACTACGGCGCCGATGCCAGCGAGCAGCCACAAAACCTGCTCCAATCGCTTTTTCCAGTTCGCTTTGTTTTCCATCATGCTTATAAAAGCAATTCTTTTACTGCCTGCACCTGTGCATCAATATCTCCTGCACCCGCCATCACTACCAGTCCGGGCTTGTGCTCTTTCATCCATCCTTTCATCACTTCCTTATCAAGTACCTGTTTATGCTTCAATTTCATTTTGTTCAATATCAATTCACTGCTCACCCCTTCCATCGGTAATTCTCTTGCCGGGTAAATGGGCAGTAGGATCACTTCATCTGCCATATCAAGGCTCTCAGCAAATGCATCGGCCAGGTCTTTCGTTCTGCTGAACAGGTGAGGCTGGAACACCAACACCAGCTGCTCTTTTCCAAACAAACTCCTTACACCGCTGATCAGCGCTCTCAGTTCTTCCGGGTGGTGCGCATAGTCGTCGATCAGTGTATGGGCTGTATTTTTCAGTACATACTCAAAGCGCCGGTGTACGCCCTTGAAGTCGGCCACTGCCGCTTTGATCTGCTCATCGCCTATTTGTAAGTATTTCGCTACCGTAATCGCCGCCAATACATTTTCAATATTGTGCAATCCGCCTACATGCAATACCACATCGTTCAGCTTCCAGTTTTCCGCTACCACATCAAAGCGGTAACTGCCTTGTTCTACTTTGATATCAGCTGCATGTACACCGGCTGCAGTATTGTCCACGCTGTATTCAAAATGGCGCGCCGCTTTCAGGTCGGCACCCCGCTTCAATCCGTATTTGGTTACCAGGCATCCTCCCGGTTTTACTTTCTGTGAGAACTGGATAAAGGCTTTCTCCACTTCTTCCGCCGTACCATAGATATCGAGGTGATCGGGATCCATCGCTGTGATCACCGCTATATCGGGTACCAGTTTCAAAAAACTGCGGTCGTACTCATCGGCTTCTACCACTACTACATTCCGCTCATTACTCCAGAAATTGGTTTGGTAATTAGCCGATATGCCTCCCAGGAATGCATTGCACCCATAACCAGAGTGGCGCAGCAAGTGTGCAATCATGGTGGTAACGGTTGTTTTACCGTGTGTGCCTCCTACGCAGATATTGAAAGAGCTTTCCGTGATCCACTGCAATACATCGCTTCGCTTCACTACCGTATAACCATGTTCTTTGTAATACACCAGCTCTGCATGCTGTGCAGGAATGGCTGGCGTATATACCACTACATCGGCATCTTTGGGCGCCAGTTCAACCCGCTCTTCGTAATGAATCTTTATCCCGCTGTCTTCCAGGGCACGTGTCAGTGGCGTAGATGTTTTGTCGTACCCACTCACTTCCACTCCTTTTGCATGGAAATAACGGGCCAGCGCACTCATGCCAATGCCGCCGATGCCTATGAAATATATTTTTTGTATGGTTGCCAGTGGGTTCACTTCAAATGTTTTAAAATTTCGGTTGCGATCACTTCATCTGCATTGGTAACAGCTAACTGGCTAATGCGCTCGTGCAGTTCATGTTGTTTCTGTTTGTCTTTCGCCAGTTGAACGATGGTGGAGAACAGTTTCACCCGCACTTCTTCATCTTTCACCAGCATAGCAGCCTCTTTATTCACCAGGTATTTCGCATTTACTGTCTGGTGATCTTCCGCTGCATGCGGGTAAGGCACGAATATTACCGGTTTACCTGCCACACACAATTCGGCTACCGACATAGCCCCGGCCCTAGATACTACCAGGTCGGCCGCAGCATAAGCTTTGTCCATCTCCGTAATGAATGCATCTACCCAAATATTGGGAAATGGTTTGCCTCTCTCCTTGTATCCATCCGCGCCGTTCTTACCGGTTTGCCAGATCATTTGCAAATCCAATGACAATAGATCGGTAACATGCGAAGCCACTACTTCATTGATGCTGCGGGCACCCAGGCTACCGCCCACCACCAGCACGGTGGTCTTGTTCGGATCGAGTCCGAAAAAGCGGATGGCTTCATCGCGCGCCATAGCAGATTGAATAATGGCTTTTCTTACCGGGTTACCTGTTACCAATAACTTATCTGCCGGAAAAAACTTTTCCATTCCCGCCGATGCCACAAATATTTCCGTAGCGTTCTTTCCCAACAGGATATTGCTTTTGCCTGCAAAGGAATTGCTCTCATGAATGAATGTGGGTATTCCTTTCGACTGCGCATAACGCAATACCGGGAAACTGGAATAACCACCTACACCCACTGCTGCATCGGGTTGAAAAGCATTCACGATCTTCCGTACCTGGTAAAAACTCTTTACCAGTTTATAAGGAAGACTGATATTTTTGATCAAAGAGCTCCTGTTGAATCCTGCTATATCCAGTCCCTGTATAGCATATCCCGCCTGCGGCACTTTCTCCATCTCCATCTTACCCTGCGCACCTATGAACAATATTTCCGTGTCGGGCGCTTGCTGCTTCAATGCATTGGCAATGGCAATGGCAGGGAAAATATGTCCGCCGGTACCGCCACCGGCTATGATGATTCGTTTCATTTTTTTACTTCTTGTTGGTCAACGATCCCTTCCTCTACCGGCGCCAAATGATCCACCGCTGGCTCCTGCACTTTTCCTTCCTGTTGTTCCACATTCCTCGCCACACTTAAAATGATACCAATGGCCGCGCAGGTGAACAAGAACGAGCTACCACCCATACTCACCAGCGGTAACGTTACGCCGGTTACCGGTACGATGTTCACGTTCACAGCCATATTGGCCACCGCTTGTATCACAAGGGTAAAGCTCAGTCCCAATGCCAGGAAAGCGCCAAACGCATACGGGCAACGCCTGAATATCCTGATACACCTGAACAGGAATACCAGGTATATGAATATCATGAACGCCCCACCCAATAAGCCATATTCTTCTATGATGATGGAATAGATGAAGTCGTTATAAGCCTGCGGTAAGAAATTCCGTTGGCGACTATTACCAGGTCCCAATCCTACCAGCACACTGCCATTGGCAATAGCGATCTTGGCTTGCTGCACCTGGTATGGGGTTTCGGTGTCTTTGGCATACACAAAGTCCTGCACGCGTTTTACCCAGGTACCAAATCGTCCGAATGATTTTACTTTCTCTGCCGCCGTTGTTTTTTTATTGTCTTCTTTTTGTTTTCCATCGTAGGTAACAACCGCTACCAATACAATCAACGCCACAGGAATCAACGCTACGCCGATGGTTAGCAGGATGTGCCGGATGCTTACCCTGCCAATGAACATGAGCAGTAAAGAAGTGGCGCCGGTGAGCAAGGCATTGGAAAGATTCGCCGGCATGATCAGCGCGCAGATGATGAGCACGGGTATTACCACCGGAAGGAATCCTTTTTTGAAATCCTTGATCATTTCCTGCTTTTTACTCAGCATCCTGGATATATACATAAACAATGCCAGCTTGGCCAGGTCACTGGTCTGTATAGTAAGGTTGATGATGGGCAGTTTGATCCACCGGCTACCATCGTTGATCTTCGCTCCGAAAAACAATGTATAGATCAGCAATGGAATAGAAAGCAGGAACAGGATCGTAGCCACACGCGAGAACAAAGTATAGTTGATGCGATGCAGGAAATAGATCAGCAACACACCTATCATGGTAAATGAAACCTGCTTGAACAGGTAAATGCTGGTATTCCCCTTATACATCTTATAAGCCAGCGATCCCGTAGCGCTGTATACCACCAGTATAGAAGCCAGTGATAACAGCACCACTATACCCCAGATAAACTTATCCCCTCTCGTGCGGTACACGAGCTGGTTGCGCATGCCTTCCACCGAAGGCATTTGAGAGAATAGTTTATCTTTTGTTTCGAACATCATATATTTTTTTTGTCATCCTGAGCGAGCGAAGAACGTCATCCTGAGCGAGCGAAGCGAGTCGAAGGACCTGCTGAGCATTCGGTCAGATCCCTCGGCTACGCTCGGGATGACGTTTATAGTTCTTTCACCGCATCTTTAAATTGTTTGCCCCTGTCTTCGTAATTTTTAAACAGGTCGAAGCTGGCGCAAGCCGGACTCAGCAACACCACATCACCTTTGGCAGCCAGTTTGAAAGAAGCGTTCACCGCTTTCTTGGCGCTGTCGGTTTCAATGATCACCGGAACAATATCTTTAAAAGCGGCTATGATCTTCTTGTTGTCAACACCCATACATACGATCGCCTTTACATGATCCTTTACCAGGTCGTTCAGCAAAGCATAATCATTTCCCTTGTCCGTACCACCCAATATCAGTACAGTGGGTTTGTTCATACTTTCCAGTGCATACCAGGTGCTGTTCACATTGGTTGCCTTGCTGTCATTGATGAATTCAACGCCCCTTACCATGGCCACGAATTCCATCCGGTGTTCCAGGCTATGGAAATCCTTCACGGCTTCGCGTATCTTTTCTTTTCGGATACCAATGGTGGTTGCGGCAATACCTGCTGCCATAGTATTGTAGTGATTGTGTTTACCTTTTAACGCAAAGTCATAAATGCTCATGCTTACGCGTTCGTCCTGTATTCTTAGCATCATCTGGTCGCCTTTGATGTAGCCGCCTTTTTTTACTTCGTGTTTCATAGAGAATGGTAATGGGTTAGTATGGATGGTTAGTAATGCCAAATGGTTCATGATCACTTCATCGTCTTCACAGTAAATGAAATAATCGTTCATGGTCTGGTTCTGGATGATCCTGAACTTGCTCCTGATGTAATTCTCAAACTGGTATTCATACCTGTCGAGATGATCTTCCGTGATATTCAACAACACGCTTACATCGGGCCGGAAATCTTTGATATCGTCCAGTTGAAAAGAGCTGATCTCGGCCACATACCATTGTTTAGGATCTTCCGCTACTTGTTTGGCAAAAGAGTAGCCGATATTGCCTACCATGGCGCAATCGAGACCTGCTGTTTTGCAGATATGGTAAGTAAGCGCTGTAGTGGTGCTCTTTCCATTGCTGCCGGTGATGGCAATGATCTTGCTATCGCCTTTGAAACGGTACGCCAGTTCTATCTCGCTGATCACCGGTATTCCTTTGACCCTGATCTGCTTTACCAGATCGTTCTTTTCTGGAATACCCGGACTCTTCATCACTTCACTGGCGTTCAGTACCTGTTCCACGGTATGCTGCCCTTCTTCAAATGCTATATTGTTTTCAATGAGCTCTTGTTTGTATTTGTCTTTGATGGCTCCTCCATCACTCACAAACACGTCATATCCTTTTTGCCTGCCCAGCAAGGCAGCCCCCACACCGCTTTCTCCTCCGCCTAGTATAACCAGTCTGTGCATGTTCATTTTTTTACCTGATTTTCAATGTCACAATCGAAGCCACCATCAGCAATACCGTTACAATCCAAAACCGCAGCACGATCTTATTTTCATGAAACCCTTTTTTCTGGTAATGGTGGTGGAGCGGACTCATCAGGAACACCCGCCTGCCTTCACCGTATTTTTTCTTTGTGTACTTGAAATAAGAGACCTGTATGATCACACTCAGGTTCTCTACCAGGAACACACCGCAGAAAATGGGTATCAGCCATTCTTTCCGCACGATCACCGCCAATGATGCGATGATACCACCCAATGCCAGGCTGCCCGTATCACCCATGAACACCTGCGCGGGATAGGCGTTGTACCAGAGGAACCCGATGCATGCACCTACAAAAGCACCCACGAATATGGACAGCTCACCCAGGTTGGGTATGTACATGATATTGAGGTAATCGGCGAACTTATAGTTACCACTCAAATACACGAACAACCCGATGCCCGCACCAATGATGGCGCTGGTGCCCGCTGCCAGTCCGTCGAGTCCATCTGTAAGGTTGGCGCCATTACTCACTGCCGTAATGATCAGCGTGATGATGATGGTATAAATGATCCATGTGTATTTCTCGGCACCTTCGCCCATCCAGGTGAGCAACCTGCTGTAATTGAACTCGTGGTTCTTTACAAAAGGAATGGTAGTGATGGGTGTTTTCACCCTAACGAATTTTCTTTCCACCCCATCTATCTTCTTCACTACAATATTGGAGTCTTTGGCAAAATGTTCTCCCCTGTGCAGCACGCTGTCTTTCACAAACACGTTTCCGATCACTTCCCGCTCAACCGTAACTGCATTGCTGAAGTAAAGGGTAGTGCTGATGATAATACCCAGACCGATCTGTCCTATGATCTTGGAAACACCGGCCAGCCCGTCGCTGTCTTTCTTTTTATAGCTCTCACCCTTGGCCAGTGCCGCTTTACGTGCACGTATTTTGAAGTGATCATCCAGGAACCCGATCACACCCAGCCATACCGTACACAATACCATCAGGCGTATGTACACTTTATCGAGGTTGGCGAACAAAAGCGTAGGCACCAGGATGCTCAGCAATATGATGATGCCTCCCATGGTGGGTGTTCCTTTTTTCTGTGTCTGCCCTTCCAGCCCCAGGTCGCGCACACTCTCGCCAATCTGTTTGCGCTGCAGGAATAGAATAAGCCGTTTACCATATACCGTAGCAATCAACAGCGACAACAAAATGGCCATCGCAATCCTGAAAGTAAGGAACTGGAACATCCCCGCTCCGGGAACGTTGAATTCTTGTTTCAGCCAGGTGAATAATTGGTACAGCATAAAAAATTCTTTACGTCATCCCGAGGTCGTCATCCTGAGCGAGCGAAGCGAGTCGAAGGGCGCAGCCGAGGGATCTGTCCGAACGCTCAGCAGGTCCTTCGACTCGCTTCGCTCGCTCAGGATGACGGTTGATTGTTTTATTTATTTAATAGCTCAAACATTTCTTTTAATACTTGTTTATCATCAAACGGATGTTTTACGCCGCCGATGTCCTGGTATTTTTCATGTCCTTTTCCGGCCACTAATACAATGTCGTCTTCATTGGCAAAGCTGACAGCCGTCTTGATCGCTTCGCGCCTGTCTACAATAGAGATGTATTTTCTTTTTGCTGCACTCGACAACCCTTCTTCCATATCCCTCAATATCTGTGAAGCATCTTCTGTGCGTGGGTTGTCGCTGGTGAAGATCACTTTGTCGCTCAGGTCACAGGCAGACTGCGCCATCATCGGCCGCTTGGTCTTATCCCTGTCGCCACCACAGCCTACTACCGTAATGATCTGTTCATGTCCTTTGCGCAACTTGCGAATGGTGGTCAATACATTTTCCAATGCATCGGGTGTATGTGCATAGTCAACAATACCGATGATCAGCCCGCCGCTGATGATATAATCGAACCGGCCTTCCGCCCCGGTGAGCATGCTCAGTTTCACCAGCACTTTCTCCTTATCTTCTCCCAAACACATCGCCGCGCCGTATACTGCCAGCAGGTTGTATGCGTTGAATTCACCAATCAGCCTGAAATGCACTTCCTGATCGTTCACCAGCATCACCAGTCCGGTCAGCGCATTCTCCAGTATTTTTCCTTTGAAGGCAGCCAGCGTTTTCAGGCTGTAGAAATATTTTTTAGCGTGTGTGTTCTGCAGCATCACTTCTCCCCGCTTATCATCGGCGTTCGAAACGGCGAAAGCAGTAGCCGGTAAATGATCGAAGAAACTTTTTTTCACACGTATGTATTCATCGAATGTTTTATGGTAATCGAGGTGGTCGTGTGTGATATTGCTGAACAAGGCCCCGGTAAACTGCAACCCGGTAATGCGATGCTGGTGGATGGCGTGGCTGCTGCACTCCATGAATACATGCGTACATCCTTCGTCGTACATCTGTTTCAACAAAGCATTCAGGCTCACCGCATCGGGTGTGGTATGTGTTGCGGGGATGATCTTGTCGCCGATCTGGTTTTGCACCGTGCTTACCAACCCGCAAGTGTATCCCAGCTGTGTAAACAATTTGAACAACAGGGTGGCGATGGTTGTTTTGCCATTCGTACCGGTAACCCCCACCAGCTTCATTTTCAGCGATGGCTCCCCATAGAACTGGTGCGCCATATAAGCCACCGATTCATGTGTGTTACTGGTTTGCAGGTAAGTCACGCCGTCCGACATCACTTCCGGCATCTCTTCACATACAATGGCAACAGCTCCTGCTTCTACGGCGTTGTAAATAAAGCGGTGTCCGTCAGACGCCGCGCCGCGGATGGCTACGAATACAGAGCCTGCACTTACATGGCGCGAGTCGATCTGGATGTCTTTCACCTCAACAGCCGTGCTGCCATGCACCTGGGTCAGGTGCACTTTGTACAATATGTCTTGCAGTTTTGCCATTGTTTAATTCAGTTCTATCGTTACCAGTTGTCCTTTTGCGATCATTTGTCCGGCTGCAATGGATTGGGTAGTTACTTTCCCTCTTCCATTCGCTTTTATTTTCAAACCCATGTTCTCACAGAGGTATACCACATCTTTCAGTCCCATCCCTTTCAACTGCGGCATCAATTTTTCGTCAACGGTTCTGGATTGCATCACCGCTCCCATACTCTTGCCACCGAAATCAACCCACTCGTTCACACTCTCGGGAGTATCTTTATAAGGTATCTTCAAGGTTCTCGCCACACAGGCCATCTCTTGTTTCAAACCAGTATAATTAAAGCTGCTGCTGTCATTTTTCTTCCATTCGTTTTCTTTCTTAACAGGCTGCCGCACATAACTGCTGTACAACCTGTCTGCTATCTCTTTGAACACCGGCGCTGCTACCGAAGCGCCATGGTGAAACAATGCATGCGGCTTGTTCTTAATCACTACTATGCAGGTAAACTGCGGGTCACCGGCAGGGAAATAGCCTGCAAAAGATGACTGGTATATCTGATCTGCATACCCCCTGTTGTTATCAGCCATCAGCGCTGTACCTGTTTTCCCGGCCACTGCATAAGGTGTGTTCTTGAAAACGCCCGCCGCCGTTCCTGCTGTGCAAACGCCTTCGAGACAGGATTTCAGTTCTTGCAGGGTTTGATCGCTGCATATCTTTTCTTCCACTACTACCGGCTCAACACTACGCAGCAATAAGCCTTCTTCTTTGATGGCGCTTACGAGATAAGGCTTCATCATTTTACCACCGTTGGCTACTGCGTTGTACAACACCAGGGTTTGGAGCGGACTTACCAACAGGTTATAACCGAAAGCCATCCAGGGTAATGTAGTAGGCCCCCAGTACCTGCTGCCGGGTTTGTAGATCACCGGTCTTTTTTCACCCGCCAGGTCAATACCGGTAATGGTATCAACCCGCATTCTTTTCAGGTGGCGGATGAACTGGCTGGGCGCAGATCCAAAACCTGCAAGGGTAAGTTTTGCCATACCTACATTCGAGCTGAGCTCAAAGGCGCGCTTCACCGTTACTTCTCCCGGCGGATGCTCTTCACTGTCGAACACCGTTTGACCTGCAACTTTCCAGTTCCCCTGCTCGAGGTTCACCATTTGATTCAAAGAAACTTTTCTGTCTTCCAGCAAAGCCATCAGCGTGGCCAGCTTAAAAGTTGATCCTGGCTCCGAGGGCGTGATGGCATAATTGAAATCTTCCCAATAACTACCATCACTGCGCTTGCCCAGGTTGGCAATGGCTTTGATCTTGCCCGTTTTCGTTTCCATCACAATAGCGCAACCATGTTCCGCTTCGTTCTTCACCAACATGCGCATCAATGCATTCTCCGCTACTTCCTGTATGAAAACATCTATCGTGCTTACGATATCCTTACCGGTCTCAGGCTCTACTTCATAGTTATCATTCACCGGCACATTCACACCACCTGCTATGGAGCGCACCAGTTGTTTGCCATTCCTTCCTTTGAGCACACTGTCGTAGGTCATTTCCAATCCTACCTTGTTCGAGTCACGCGCCAGGCCGATCGTTCTGAACGCCAGCATCTGGTAGGGGTTGAGCCGTATGGTGCGTTCACTGGCAATCATACCGCTCTTGTATTTGCCCTGCCTGAACAGCGGAAAACTGCGCAGGGTCTGGTATTGCCTGAAGGATATTTTTTTCTTCAGGGGGAAATAAGCGCTGCTCTCACGATAGCCTTGCTTCAGCAATTGCTTGTATTCACCGGCCGACATATCTCCGAAGAGATTGGATAAACAATAACTCAAAGAGTCTATATTCTCGCGAAAACGCTGACCATTCTTTTCGCGAAGGGCTGCCACCCTGAAATCCATATAGATGTCGAATTGCGGAATGCTGGTGCTCAGCATTTGCCCGTCTTCACTATAAATGGTTCCGCGCTCCGCATCTATCTCTACTATTTTCTGGTGCAGACTGTCGCTCATGCTGCGCCAGTATTTTCCCTGCACCTGCTGGATGTACACCGCTTTGGCAAACACTGCGATACATACCACTACCACCAGTATATAACAGAGGTAGACTCTCCATAGTATGTCGCGTTTTACTTCCATCGTTTTGTATCGTCATCCTGAGCGAGCGAAGCGAGTCGAAGGAGCTGCTGAATGCTTCGTGAGGCCCCTCGGCTACGCTCGGGGTGACGTTTTTTTATAGTTACTTTTCTGCTTTTAATCGTTGCGGCATTTCCCTCACTACTTTCAAACCCAATGGCTCAGCCGCTTTCACCACCTGTTCTTCTTCACTTCTGTACATCACTTCACTCTTGATCGTTTTGTATTCGTATTGCAGTTCTTTCAGTTCACTGGTGGTGCTGTTGATCTTGCGCATGGTTCTGTCTGCCAGGTGACCGTTTGCGATGTATGCTACAGCCAATACCGACAAGAACAGGAAGAAGGGAATATTCTTCGTGATCCACTGGTAATTCAATAACCCTTTGAAGGGGTTCTTGTTGGCAGTATTGTTCGTTTTTTCCATGTTTCATTCTTATCGTCATCCTGAGCGAGCGAAGCGAGTCGAAGGACCTGCTTGAAAGCTCGGTCAGCTCCCTCGGCTACGCTCGGGATGACGTTCTATTTTATACTCGCTCTGCCACTCTTAACTTCGCACTCCTGCTCCTACTGTTTCTTTTCAACTCTTCATCATTTGCAGTGATTGGTTTTTTAGTAATCACTTTCAGCACTTCTTCCTTCACCACAGGCAATAGCGGGTTATCGGGCGTTTCATCGAAACTTCCCTGGCGGAAAAAATTCTTCACCATCCTGTCTTCTATAGAATGAAAAGTGATGATGGCTACACGGCCACCCGGTTTCAACACAGCAGGGACCTGCTGTAACATTTCCTGTAATGCACCCATTTCGTCGTTCACTTCCATCCGGAGAGCCTGGAATACCTGCGCCAGGTACTTATTGGGATTTCCCTTTACTACCGGAGCGATCAGTGATTTGAACTGTTCAATAGTGGCAACATGCAAATGATTTCTTTGTTGTACGATCTGGCGCGCCAGTGTTTTGGCATTCGACACTTCACCGTATTGCTCAAACAATTTGTGCAGCCGTTGCTCAGTGTAGGTGCGAATAATATCAGCAGCAGATATTTGCTGCCGCCTGTCCATACGCATATCGAGTGGACCGGCAAAGCGCGTTGAAAAGCCGCGGTCGCCTTCGTCGAACTGGTGACTGCTCACACCCAGGTCGGCCAGCACACCATCTACTGCAGTCACTTTATGCAATCGCAAAAAACGTTGCAGGTGACGAAAATTCTGCGGCACAAAAACCACGCGTTCATCGTTCGGAATATTTCGCTGCGCATCTGCATCCTGGTCAAACGCAAACAATTTCCCGTTTTCGTTCAACTGTTCCAGGATACCCCTGCTATGCCCACCGCCGCCAAACGTACAGTCGACATAAATCCCTTCGGGGTTGATACGCAACCCTTCCATGGTTTCATGATACAACACTGGAATGTGATAATCGCTTTTCATAATTAATTCTGATCGTCATCCCGAGCGTAGCCGAGGGACCTGCCCGAACCTTCAAGCAGCTCCTTCGACTCGCTTCGCTCGCTCAGGATGACGTGCATATGGAGCCATTATTTAATTTCCTTCATCACGTCGTGAGCCAGATCACTGAATCCTTCCGGAGAAAAATCCTCAAAGAGCTGTTTGTACTTACCTGCATCCCAGATCTCAAACCGGTCAAGGGCCGCGGCCAGGACAATATCCTTGCTCAGGCCGGCGAACTCCTTCAGCGAAGCGGGTAGCAACATACGGCCGGCGCTATCGAGCTCCACCTCTGTTGCTCCGCCCAGGAACTGACGACGGAATTGGCGTACCTTGGGATCGAAATCATTCAACTGGCTGATCTTGGCAATGATCAATTCCCAACTTTTGAGCGGGTACAGCGTGAGGCATTTTTCGAAACCACGGCTGATGATGAAACGCCCTTCCCCTTCCGGTAACTGTTTTTTCAGTCCGCCGGGAAGCAGGAAGCGACCTTTCGCATCTACCGTAGCCTCATATTCGCCGTGAAAACCGTTCATTTGTTGATAAATATTACCAAGATTACCACTTGTTGACACAAAATAACACTTTTTCCCACTTTTAGCGAAAAAATGGGACATTTGTATTTATCCACAAAAAGCATAAGCCCCAAAGGCTTACAGGCGTTGAATTTGCTCGATTTTTGGGCATTTCACCCCTGCGCAAACTGTGAATTAGTGTGAATAACCGGTGAATTACCGCCTCTTTTATGTGATTAACCTCATCAGGACCACGTTTTATGCATCCAAAAGCATTGTCCATACTGGATTTTACCTATACCCTGCCGGATGACCGCATCGCCCGATTCCCGCTGGAAGCGCGTGACCAGAGCCGGCTCCTGGTATACCGGGGCGGCCAGATCAGTGAAACGGTTTATGTATCACTGGCCGGGGAATTGCCCGGGGGCAGTCTGCTGGTCTTCAACAACACCAAAGTGGTGGAGGCACGCTTACTGTTTCAGAAAAATACCGGTAGTATCATAGAGATATTCTGCCTGGAGCCGCACGAGCAGTATCCCGATATTACTTCAGCCATGCTGGAGAAAGGAAAAGTGTGGTGGAAATGCCTGGTAGGCGGCGCAAAAAAATGGAAAGAACCGGTGCTGCACAAAGCACTCAGCGACTCCGGTATTGTTTTATCGGCAAAAAAAATTGAGCAGCGAGCCGATCATTATATCATTGAATTGAGCTGGAACGATGCAAATCTTTCATTTGCCGAACTGTTGCACCTGGCGGGCGCATTGCCTTTGCCTCCCTATCTGAACCGGGCTGCGGAAGAAAGCGATAAAGAACGTTACCAAACCATCTATGCCAGGTACGATGGTTCTGTAGCAGCGCCCACTGCCGGCCTGCATTTTACAGATGCGGTATTTGCGTCGCTCTCGCAAAAAAACATCCGTCACGAATTCGTTACGTTGCATGTAGGCGCGGGTACTTTCAAACCCGTGAAATCGGCCACCATGGAAGAACACGATATGCACGCTGAGTTCATTGATGTGCCTCTATCTGTGATCGAAAAATTATTGCAACAATGGCCTGATACCATTGTTCCGGTAGGCACCACTTCTTTACGAACGATTGAAAGCCTTTATTGGTTAGGAGTGAAAACGATATTGCATCCGGATATACAACCGGCTGCATTGCATCTTACCCAATGGGAGCCTTACCAGTTGAAGCATGAAGCTATCAGTCCATCACTTGCTTTACAATCTTTGATCAATTGGATGCAGCAACATCAATTGCAAAAGTTGTTGACCAAAACGCAGATTATCATGGCGCCGGGTTATACACTAAAAATAGCTAAGGGGCTCATCACCAATTTTCATCAGCCGCAGTCTACATTGCTATTGCTTGTTGCAGCTATTGTAGGAGATGATTGGAAGCGCATATACAACTATGCATTGGAGCATGGGTTCAGGTTCTTAAGCTATGGCGATGGATGTTTGTTGATGTCAGACATTGTTTAACGGCATCTCAACAGTAAAACTACTTCCCTGTCCTACTACACTTTCTACTTTGATCTTTCCTTTGTGCCCATCAATCACGGTTTTCACATAGTTCATGCCGAGGCCAAATCCTTTTACATTGTGCAGGTTACCGGTATGCGCGCGATAGAATTTTTCGAAAATACGTTTGAGTGTTTCTTTACTCATGCCAATGCCGTTGTCTTCAATCCTGATCACCAGGTAATGCGCCGTACTATGGGTAGATATTTTGATTTGCAGTTTCTCTTTCGAATACTTGATGGCATTGTCTACCAGGTTGGAGATCATATTGGTGAAATGCACTTCATCAGCCAACACCAGGTCGTTCTTTGCATTGAGCAATAAACTGGAGGCTCCATGCTTCTCTTCCAGTTGCAGCTGGTAGTTGTCCATCGTGCGCCGGATGATCTCGTGCACATGCAGTTGACTCAGGTGGAGGTTCAGTTCCTGCCTTTCTGAAATAGCGGCCTGCAGTATGGTTTCCACGTGTTTGTTCATCCGCCTGTTCTCTTCTTTGATGATGCCGCTGAAATACTGCATCTTATCGGGATCGCGTTGTACTTTTTCATTTCTCAATGCATCCACCGCCAGTGAAATGGTAGCCAGCGGCGTTTTGAATTCGTGCGTCATGTTGTTGATGAAATCACTCTTGATCTCACTCAGCTTTTTCTGATTGAGCAGGGTCTTCACTGTTACATAAAATGCAGCGATGATCACAATCATGAACAATGCAGCGCCAAACACTACCCATCGTTGCGATTTCCATACCTGGTATTTGAAACCGGGGAATACAATCACCAGATGTTCGAAAGAAGCCAGTCCTTCCATATCCGTTCCACTATCCGGGATGATGGGAACAATCAATTGCCGGTTATTAATTGTATCATCGCTTTCCTTTTCAAAATTAGTCGTTCCCATTTCGAAATCGGCATTGCTATTCAGCACAGCAAACTCGAACCTGGTATTCTTGATCTCTTCAATATCAAATGCCCTGTTTAGCCGGTTGGTTACATCCTGGAGAGAGAACTTTTCTTTGATAGTCAACGGTCTCGGCACATACAACGGGAATTCGGAACCTAAGCGCATTCCGCCCCTACGTTGGGGGCGTATGCTCTGGCCACCATATACTACTTTACTCATATCATTGGCCACTGTAGCTGCTACTTCATTTAGCTTGGTAAGCAATTGTGCTTCTCGCAATTGCAAGAGGTTACGCAGCCAGGATACCTGCAGCCAGATCAATCCGAAGAGCGACAGGGTAATGAGTATGATGATGACCGGGAAAGTTTTTTTCATTGCAGCAAATATAACAGGATCAGGGTTTATGTAAAATGTTGTAACTTTTCCTTATGACTTCTCCCACGCCTGGTATATTGTTGATCTCAGACCCTTTTTTGAAGGACCCTAATTTTACCCGAACGGTGGTATTGCTTTGCGAGCACCAGGACGAAGGCAGTTTCGGATTCGTGCTCAATAAAACCCTCGATGCCAAACTGGAGGATGTGGTCAAAGAAGCGGAGGGACTCGATCTCCCGCTTTACGAAGGTGGCCCTGTTCAGAAAAACACCCTGCATTTCCTGCATCGCCAGCCGGGTCTTATACCGGGCGGAACAGAAGTGATCAAAGGCGTGTATTGGGGTGGGGATTTTGAAGAAGTGCTGGGGCAGTTACGGGAAGGTACTTTAGATCCGGACGATATCCGTTTTTTCATTGGCTACAGCGGCTGGAGCGCCGGGCAGTTGAATGATGAACTGGAACAAAAAACATGGATCACGCGGCAGGCGAATCTGAATTTGGTTTTCCATCATGATAAAGACCTGGTATGGCAGGAGGCCCTCAAAGAGCTGGGCGGCGAATACCGGCAAATGATCAATTACCCCATCGATCCTCAATTAAATTAGGTAAATGTGTAGTCAAGACATAAATAAAGAAAGTTATTATATTTATAGAGAGATACCTATTTCTATTGGGGAAATCCACGTTTCCCCTCGATTGCATTCAGAGCCTTCGCAACATCAATTAAATCTTCTCCAAAACTATCTTTCGAGGGTAGAGCAAGGGAATTTAACTCTTGAAGAAGCAAACGTCCTAATTGATGAAATTTTAGAAACATTTTCATAAGACTGATCGAATTTAAGCAGCAATCAAATATATTATCTTCAATAACCAATCCTTCTCCTTCCATTTTGTACATAGAATCATGGGTGCATACTATTATCCGGATTCCGTTTTCACCATTAACAGATAATGATATATTTATTCTTATTGCAGCATCTTCCCCCATTTTACCGGGATTGAATCCAAAACCCAATGCCATTTCTTTTAACGGGGGCAATTCCCTTACATGAAATACGGCTGGTGTATTGTGGGTTAGTGTTATTGTTTTCATATTAACTGTCTTTGATATTTCAAAGCTAATGTTTACTTTTAAACCTGAAAATATTAGCGTTTAGCTGACTTCTTGTATCGAAAACTGGTAATTTTCTTTTAGTCCAAGAACGATGGCTTTAAACGCTCACGTCAACGGCGTGGGCTTTATTGTCTATTGGACTAAGGGTATACCAGTACCTCGATACAGTAGCTATATTGTCCCACGCTATTTTATTTACCTGCCCGCCGGGACGTAAGGCATCAATAATATTATATGAGGTATTCATTATTAGTTCTTTTATTGGTTTTATTAATCATTAGTTGTAAAGCCCCTTATTTTTTTATTGGCATGAATGAGCAAGCATTTTTATCTAAAAACAAGGGTGTAAAAATTGTAAAATCTTCAAAGAGCGAAACAATTTATCAAAAGATAAATTACCCATTTGGTAAACCTCCTGACTACAAATTTTTCTATTTCATCAATGGTCAACTAGATCATGTTGATGAAGGAGTTCAGTCACCAGATTTGATAATTCAACATAATCGTAACTAATGAAATATATAATATTATTTTGTATAGTATTTTTTTCTTTCCAACTTGAAAGTAAAAGTCAATCACCTATTAATAGGAGTAAGGTAACGACAAATGTAGAAGATTGGGAATTTATAGGATATAGTGGCGGTGAAAATAAGTATTATTTATGGAAAAGATATATAGAAGCTTGGAAGGATGCTGAAAATAATCAGTTTGTAAAAACTTGGTTTAAAGTAATAATTAATAAATTTCATTTCAAAGAGAAAGTATATACGAATGCTACTATTAAACAGATGATAGAAATTGCTTTTATTGATCGTAAAATGAAAATAGACAGATTTGTAGTGTACGATTCAAATGGTAGCATAATAGAAGATACAAAATTTGAATTTTCTGATTGGGAGGATATTGTTCCAGACAGTATGCAAGAGGTTATGTTAGGTAAGGCATATGAAATTTATAATTTTCATTGGTAATTTATGAGAATAATACTATTTATACTACTGATACAGATTTCAATAAAATCATCTAATAATGTATTTATATGCAAGGGCAGTAGATCAATAGCATACCATGTAAATAGGTATTGTGTTGGATTAAGGAATTGTTCTACTCCTGTTTATGAAGTGAGATATACCTATGCTGTGGATACATTACATAGAAGGAGGTGCCATTTCTGCGTAAAGATGTAAATTTGTATTATGTCAAAGAACAAGAAAGATAAGACAATGTTAGATGTTTCTTCCGGTTATAATGAATTTGCTAAGAACAGTAAGCAAGATAAAAACGGCAAGAAAAAATTTACTTCTGTTTTGAAGAAGTCTGTCAAACAACGTTCTTCAAAATAAGTTCAAACATTTCGTCCTGTCTTTCTCTGTTGGTGTATCTGAAAGCAACCTCATCAACATATTTTTGAAGATGTTTACGTGATACTTGTACATGAGTTCCTTTAATGGTTCTTTTTAGTTGTGACCAAACTCCCTCTATCCGGTTGTTATGGAATGCACCACGAACATATTCACCTGATAGGTGGTTTATTACAACGTGTTTGTACTGATTATTTTCCAGTTGTTTATATCCCAACCATTCATCAGTAATAACGATAGAGTTTTCTTTATCTACGTGTTTATCCAGTAGTGATTTTAATGTGTTCCCTTGTGTATCACTAACCACATGAGCAGATACATTCCCATTCAAATCAACCATTCCGAAAACGGGTGTTTTATCTTTACAAGAACGGCCTTGTGATTCAGGTACTTTTTTATCTGAATGTCGGTTTTTATTCAGGCCACCAATAAAAGATTCATCAGCAGAAACAACACCTTTTAGCTTGTTCACTTTTTTATTGGCCATAAGCATTTTTATTTGATGGCTCATTCGTAATGCTGTTTTGTAGCATATTTTCAATTGCCTTTCCAATTCTTTTGCCGCTACACCGTTACGGGTAGTTGTCTGCAAAAAGATAGCATAAAACCAATAAGTGAGTGGAGTGGTTGATTTTTCAAATATGGTTCCCTGGGTGGGGTATATTTGATTTGCGCATGACTGACATTGGTATGATCGGCGGCCTTTTACCCGTTTATATGTGCTAGTATTTTCACATTTCGGACAAACAAAGTTGCTTCCGTACCGTAATTGCCACAATTTCTCCAAACATGCGTCATTATTGGGGTATTCAGCCCTAAATTCGTCAATTGTGTACCTATTTTTCATGGTAAATTTTTGTCGTTTTTACTTGTTTTTACCCCTGAAAAATGTAACTTTACAGTAGTAAAAAATGGTGGAGATGGTGGGTATTGCACCCACTCCGTTAACTTGTCAATGGTCGAACGGATTTCTTCTACATCCCCCTTTTTAAATTCTAATAGAGCCACTTAAACAATCTTGGACGTGCGTTTTGTGGCTCTATTTATTTACATTAGTTTCAATAGTTTTTCATCAGTACTGAATAAATCTCCCTTTTCTCCATCCACTTTTTTACTGAATATTTTCTTATCCTTTTTCATGGCTGTTAATTGACCTGAATACCTACGTGTAAGATCATTCCTTACATCTTTAGTCATTTCTATTTGGTGAAAACGGGATATTATTTGATTAGTCTTAAACGTAGAAGTACCTACATCTGAAAGGAATGTAGCTATGTTATTTTCTATCTCTTTCTTACTGGGGAAAACGAATTGACTTCTTTGCACTGCATTCAATATATGATCGGCATGTTTGCCTGTTATTTTGAAATAATCCTCTTTCAGGGAATTTATTTCATCAAGCCTTATTCGTATTTTATGAAGGATAAAATCTTCGGCTGACATATTCATAATGTCTGTCACGGAGTTAATTTGAGTAGTAATATCTTGCATTGGACATGCGTTTTGTTACTCAAATGTATTACTAAATAACAAATAACCAAAACTTTTAGTTAATAGGCTAATTTTTAATTGTTAACATAATTATTTACCTTAAAAAAACCTTATCTTAGCCCCATGTTAAACTTATGTCGTGAATACACATACACCTTAAATTAAAATGCCTGGGGCTTAAGCCCCAGGCAAAAAAAAATGATTTCATTTATTGTTTGTTCTCTTTTTTCTCGCTCTTTTCATCTTTATCGTGCTTGTGATGCTTTTTCATATCCTCTTTCTTGTCTTCTTTTTTATCCTCTTTCATATCTTTCTTCCACTCTTTTTTGTCCTGCATCTTGTCTTTTTTCCATTCTTTCTTCTCTTGTTTAGGGGTTTCTTTTTTACCTTCCTGTGCCATTACCGGAACAACAAAAAAAGCGGCCAGAACTGTTAATGCAAAAAGTTTTTTCATGGTACAATCGTTTTAAGGGTTTAATTAAGACGATTAAATTACCCTTTCAAAATCTCCTTTCAAACCAGATTTATTTGAATTAGGCTTTTTTTAACAGAAAGCCCTGGGCTTAAGCCCAGGGCAAAATTGAATGATCATTTTATTTTTGCTCCTGGCTTAAGCCAGGGGCAATGAATTAGATTATTAATGAAAGATTACATTATTCGCAACCTTCTACAAGCACAGTCACTTTGTTATTCAGGACCTCTACAAATCCGCTCTGGATCTTGTAGCTCTCGGTGCTGTTCTTGTCTTTCAGAATTTTGAGTTGTCCTTTTCCCAATGCGCTTACCAACGGAGCATGCTTATCCAATACTTCGAACAACCCTGTGATACCGGGCAGTTGAACACCCAGCACATCACCGCTGTATACTTTTTTATCGGGAGTCAGTATTTCTAAAATCATAATTATTATCCTTTCGCTGCCGCCAACAATTTCTTTCCTTTCTCTATAGCATCTTCCAAAGTACCTACCAGGTTGAAGGCCGCTTCGGGATACTCATCTACTTCACCATCCATGATGGCGTTGAAACCGCGGATGGTATCTTCGATGCTTACAAATACACCTTTCAGACCGGTGAACTGCTCAGCCACGTGGAAGGGCTGTGACAGGAAACGTTGCACTTTACGTGCACGTTGAACGGTCATCTTATCTTCTTCACTCAATTCATCCATACCGAGGATGGCAATGATATCCTGCAATTCTTTATAACGCTGCAAGATCAGTTTTACACGGTTGGCAGTATCATAGTGCGCATCGCCTACTACTGCGGGGGTCAGGATACGTGATGTAGAATCCAGCGGATCCACCGCAGGATAGATACCCAGGTCGGCAATCTTACGGCTTAATACGGTAGTAGCATCGAGGTGGGCGAAGGTAGTAGCCGGAGCGGGGTCGGTCAGGTCATCCGCAGGCACATATACCGCCTGTACGGAAGTGATTGAACCGTTCTTGGTTGAAGTGATACGCTCCTGCATCAGCCCCATTTCAGTAGCCAGTGTAGGCTGGTAACCTACGGCCGAAGGCATACGTCCCAGCAGGGCCGATACCTCAGAACCTGCCTGGGTGAAACGGAAGATATTGTCTACGAAGAACAGGATGTCTTTACCCTTACCGGTGCCATCGCCGTCGCGGAAATACTCCGCGATGGTCAAACCAGAGAGCGCCACACGTGCACGGGCTCCGGGGGGTTCGTTCATCTGTCCGAATACGAATGTTGCTTTTGACTCTTTCAACCCTTCCAGGTCTACCGAGCTCAGGTCCCAGCCGCCCTCTTCCATGCTGTGCTTGAACTTGTCGCCATATTTCATGATACCCGCTTCGATCATTTCACGCAGCAGGTCATTTCCTTCACGGGTACGCTCGCCCACACCTGCGAACACCGACAAACCACCGTGTCCTTTTGCGATGTTGTTGATCAGTTCCTGGATCAATACGGTTTTACCTACGCCGGCGCCACCGAACAGACCGATCTTACCACCTTTTGCATAAGGTTCGATCAGGTCGATCACTTTAATACCGGTGAAGAGTACTTCTGTAGAAGTGCTCAGGTTCTCGAATAATGGGGGTTTATTGTGGATAGGACGTCCGTTCGCTTTGCTCAGCTGTGGCAGACCATCGATCGCATCGCCGGTAACGTTGAACAGACGGCCGTTGATGCCCTCTCCGGTTGGCATGGCAATGGGTTTTCCGGTATCTGTTACATCCATACCGCGCACCAGGCCTTCGGTACCGTCCATCGCAATGGTACGTACACTGTCTTCACCCAGGTGTTGCTGTACTTCCAGCACCAGTTTTTCACCGTTTTCTTTGGTCAGTTCCAACGCATTGTAGATCTCGGGTAATGCATTATCATTGGGAAAATGCACGTCTACCACGGCACCAATGATCTGTTTGATCTTACCTTTTGTAGCCATATTTGGAGAGATAAATGAGGTTTAAATTTCGAATTGGCCGCAAAAGTAGGGAAAATGTCTGATGGATGTGTAGGGAAGAAGGGATTTTTTCGATCGTCACCCTGAGCGAGCGAAGCGAGTCGAAGGGGCAGCCGAGGGATCTGCCCGAACCCGCCAGCAGGTCTTTCGACTCGCTTCGCTCGCTCAGGATGACGGCGTCGATGACGGGCCTAAAAACTTGTCCAGCAGCTTGTAAACCACCTTTTTCCCCATCCGCAGCGCTACCGATGCCAGGCGGTTGCCCAGGAACATCGGCACCGCTGCTTCTATCATGGTTTGGGCGGCGGCTTCGGGGAGCTGTTCCCAGCGTTCTTCCAGGTCTTCTTCCCGCTTCCTGATGCGTTGTTTTACCAACGATACAGCCCTTTGCAGGTCTTCCTGGTTGCGGATGGGCATCTGTTGTATGGGATCAGTCACGGTCATCGTCTTTAGGGTTATCCAGCACTATCGCAATGATCAGGTTAATGATCTTTTTCTCGTATTTCCGGCGTACCATCACCAATAATACCAGTACCAGCACATAAAAGCCCGCCACCAGGCCAAAGCCTTTGTACAGGCTGCCGGTGAGGTCGGCAAAATAATAGCCTGCCATAATACTCAGGAACAGGATGATCAAAGCAGCCAGTATGGCCATCACCAATACCGAAAACAGCACCGCCACCAGCCTGGCCAGCCGGCCGGTACCCTGCAGCTTCATGAGTAAGAGGCGGTCGAGCAGGTATTGTTCCAGCTCTTTGCGCGACTCGGTAAAGAAACGGTTCTTTTCCATCGGTGCGGGGTTTGAATTATATTCGTGAGGAGCTTAACGAAAATACGATAAGCATGCTACAACGACAAGATTATAAGATCAACCGGTATTTTTTCCTGGCCATCATCATCCTCTTCGGCGTTTTCCTGCTGTACAGCCTGGTGCAGTTCCTCACCGCCTTTCTTGCGGCCATCATGTTTTATGTATTGAGTAAATCGCCGGTGGAATGGCTGATCAAAAAGAAGCGCTGGTCCAAGCCCATGGCGGCCCTGCTGGTCATTGTGGTTTCCTTCTTCATCATCCTTCTACCCATTTCATTACTGGCAACGATGTTGTATTCGAAGATCATTTCCGTTACCAGCAACACGCAGATGATCATCGGCCCGCTGAAAGACCTCGATGCCTACTTGCAGGTGCATTTGCATTTCACCCTGTTATCGTCCAAGAACATAGACCAGCTCACTTCCTGGCTCACCAATTTTATTTCTTCAGCCCTCAACCAGGGTCTCAACCTGGTAAGCGATATCTCCATGATGTATTTCTTCCTGTACTTCCTCATCGTGAACATCAACCGGATGGAGGCGGCCGTTATTTTTTACCTGCCTTTCAAACGGTCCAAGATCAAAATGTTCGGACATGAGCTGAAAGCCCAGACCGTCAGCAATGCCGTAGGCATTCCATTGATTGCGGTGGTACAGGGACTGGTCATTTATATTTCCTTCCTGATTGCAGGGATGAATGAAGCGGGTTTCTGGGCTGTGGTCACTGGTTTTTCTTCTATCGTGCCGGTGGTGGGAACGGCGTTGGTATGGGTGCCGGTGGCTGTTTATTTAATAGCAACAGGTCATACCTGGCAGGGTGTTTTTGTGCTGGCCTGGGGATCTATCGTACTCAGTGTGGTGGATAATTTTGTTCGTTTTGCGCTGGCCAAGCGGATGGCGGATGTGCATCCCATTGTTACGGTGTTGGGCGTGATCATCGGGTTGCATTATTTCGGCATCACGGGGCTCATATTCGGGCCTTTGCTGATCTCTTATTTCATCATCTTGTTGAAGATCTATTATTTGGAGTTCCAGCAAAAAAATTGATCCCCTCCTTTTCTTCTTTGCCCCGGGCTTAAGCCCGGGGCAAAGAAGAAAAGTTTAATTAATCAATGATTTTTTTGCGAGCAGTTTATTCAACTCTTTTTCGCTAATGGTTGATTGATTTCCCTTATCATACACTGATAAAACATAAACCTCTCTATCTGATATTTCAATATTTACTATTACCCGCGCAGCTCCAGATTCACCTTTTTTCTTATCGGAGATCTGCATCCCGACTTTATAACACTGCCTGCCAATATAATCGTTTCCAGTTATAGGGTCACACTTAAGCATATCAGCAGGGGCCAAAAAGTCATCCTTAATATTCGGATATTTTTTAAGGAGATTTTTTGCTTCTGATAAAAAATTGTCTGTTGGGATAACTTTAAAGGTCTTTGATGGCTTGCTCAAAAGATTTTACTTTCTTCTGTCCGTTCTTAATTTTTTCCGCTTCTGCAAGCCCCCTGGCAATGCTCTTGGCCCTTGCCTTATAACTACCTACAATTCTACTAATGAAGCCAGGTTTATGAACTGGTATTGAATCAGTTCTATTAACCTGTTTAGTATCAATATTATAATCTAAAACTGTTGGCATGATCTTAATCCATTCTCGTCAATGACAAGTTCAAATTCATTGTAAGGATAACCCAAATAATCTACCATAAATCTTAAAAATAACATCAACAATTACCTGCGCCTCTTCAGCCACTGTTCGGGGTCGAGGGGGGTGTTCTTTTCATTGTTGATCATTAACAGCAATGCGCCTTCTCCGTCGATGTTGGTGCCCGAGCGGCCCAGCACAGAGCCGGCTTTTACCTGCTGGCCACGTGAAACAAAAATGGTGGAAAGATGGCTGTAAATGCTGAAGTACTTACCATGCCGCAGAAACACAGTAGCTTCTCCCTGTACTTCTCCGGCATACGACACTTCTCCATCGGCAATGCTTCTCACTGTTGATCCTTGTGGCAGGGATATCTCAATACCATCGGTCTTACGCGTGAGCTTGGTGCCCGGAATGGTTTCTACCCCAAAATGCGCTTCGATATTACCCACATCTACCGGCCAGGGCAGGTGGCCTTTGTTGTTCTCAAATTTGATAGAGGTTTCGCGGCCTTCCGGTGTAGACTCTAAAGGTGTGTATACCCGGTCGCGCGCTGGTGCATCGGCCACTTTGGACTCTGTTGCTTTGGGTTTTACCGTAGCGGTTGCAGTGTTGTTCTTAGGCTCCGCTTCTTTGGGTGTACCTGCAGCTGCCGCTTTTTTGGCATCTTCAGCCGCTTTCAGCCTAGCCACTCTTTCTCTTCTGGCCGCCTCCTCTGTTTCGCGGCGGATCACAGCCAGGATGGCTTCCCGCATTTTCTGCCGCTGCCTTTCTTTGTCGTGTATCTGCTTGCCTATTTCTTTTTCTTTTCCTTTTAACTGCGCTACTACCTGATCCTGGTCGCGACGGTCTTCCTGCAAAGCTTTCAGTTGATCGCTTTGTTTTTGCAGGGTCACCACCTGTTCTTTTTTGTTGTTGTTCAACTGGCCAATCTTTTCGTGCAGCAGCTGGTCAGATTTAACGATGGCATTGGCCTGCGCTTCCCTGTTCTGCCGGTAACTTTTCAGGTAGGTAATGCGCTTGACGGCGTCGTTGAAACTGTTGGCCGAGAAAAGGAAGTTGAGGTATTCATAACCGCCCCGGCTCTTATAGGCAAACACAACGCTCTTGGCGTATTTCAGTTTGAGGGTATCGAGTTCTTTGCCCAGCCGATAAATATCCCGTTCGTTGGTGAAGATGGTCTCATCCAGTGCACGGATCTGTTTGCTGATGCTGTTCACCAGTTCTTCACGGGCTTTTACTTTTCTCTTGATGATGGCGAGCTGACTCAGCGATAGTTTCTTGTTCTTCTGTATTTCCAATTGCTGGCGGTTCAGGTCGGCCAATTCTTTTTTCAGGTCCTGTTCTTTTTTCTGCAATTCTTCCCTGGTCGTTTGCGCGTAGGCGCAACCCGTTGCAAGGCCCAGTAAAAGAAATACAGTCAACAGTCTTTTCATCATGTCCGGCTCGGTTTAAGAAGGAAATTTACTTACGCTTTATTCTTTTAGGGATATCGAAAGAATATTTTAACGGTTCGTTTAGGGAAAATTCCTTGAAATCGAGGTAAATGTCCAGTTTCGATTTTTCCGCCACTGAAATCTTCCTGTAAGCAGCAAACTGATAATTACCCAGTGGCTGGTAATTATTGAATGTGATATCGCAGGTCCTGTTGCGTTGCAGATCGGCATCGTCGAGCTTGCTGTGCAGGATCCTGCCGCTGTTATTGTCGATGCTCAGCAGGTGCTTAAAAAGGTCGCCCACCATGAGTACCAGCAACTGCGAAGGGGTATTCTTATACGATACAATATTTCCGTCGATGAATATGGGGTTGCCGATGATGAGGTCCTGCAGGGTATTGAAATCGAACGGTATCTGTGTTACATCCTGCAGGTAGCTGATGGATCGATAGCTTACCGATGCACCCTGCACCAGTTTCACCAGCACCACGCTGTCTTTCGTGATCTTGGCCTGCAGTCCCACTTTGCTGATGCCTAAAAATTTACCCGCAATCTTAATCAGTATCATGCTGTCTTTTTGCATGCTGAGGTAAGCGGTATAGTTATCGCTGTTCTCAGAGCTCTCGTAAGTTACTTTGATCTTGGCGTTGAAAGTGCTGAAATCAATTTTGTTTTTCGCCACTTTATTTACCAGGTCTTTTACAATCGCTGCTGAATCTACTTTCGGTGCCTCGCTGATCACTACGGTCTGTGCCGTGTCTTTTTTGGTGATGGCAGATTGGATGGTCTGTACCTTCTTAGCCGTCTTACAGCCGAAAGCTGCTGACAGAAGAAGTACCACAACAAGAAAATTATTTTTAGTTAAGCTCATGATCTATTTTTTCGTACGTCATCCTCAATTTGCGACGTCATCCCGAGCGTAGCCGAGGGATCTGCCCAAACCTTCAAGCAGCTCCTTCGACTCGCTTCGCTCGCTCAGGATGACGCGTTAGTTATTGTTTTCCACTATGTCCGAAGCCTCCGCTGCCTCTTTCTGTCTCGTTCAGCTCCTTCACCTCTAGCCACTCCGCTTTCTCCACTTTCTGGAACACCAATTGCGCAATACGGTCTCCCGGCTGCAATGTCTGGGGTTCGTTAGAGAGGTTAATGAGTATCACTTTCAGCTCACCTCTGTAATCTGCATCGATGGTACCGGGCGTGTTCAGGCAGGTAATACCCTGCTTGATGGCCAAACCGCTGCGGGGCCTCACCTGGGCTTCGTGGTTTTCGGGTATTTCCAGGAAAAGACCGGTAGGCACCAGCACCCTTTCCAGGGGTGCCAGGGTGAGAGGTTGATCGAGCCAGGCCCTGATGTCCATACCCGATGAACCATTGGTGGCATAAGCAGGCAATGCATTATTCGAGTGGTTGATGATCCTGATGGTTAAACGATTTTCCGGCATGGTGGCAAATGTAGGAAATGATGCCTTATTTTTGGCCCCATGAAGAACAGCAGGAGCACATTACTTCCCCTTTCGTTGATATCTTTTGTAATAACCTGCCTTTTTTCTGCCTGTTTCAAAGACTTGCCCACTAAAAGGCAAGTATACTTTAACGATTTCGAAACATTGTCGAAATCCAGTCTTAAAGTGTACAATTACAATGGGCTCGATACTTCGCTAAAGATCTTCTCCTTTAACAACAGCCATGTGTTCGGCAACTTCAACAACAACCGTTTTGAGCTGCACCTCGATACCCTGCCCGAGCACAATGCCATCAAAATAGAGTTCGACCTGCTTATTCACGATAAGTGGGACGGCGATTTTATCCTGGGCAGTAATAATATTCCCGATGTATGGCAAATGACGCTGGATGATCACCCCTTTTATCAAACCACTTTTTCCAATGGGATCCATGGCCAGTCTTTCCCTAATAATTACAAGGCAGGCAATGCTTCCAGCCCTGCGCACAGCGATGCCTGGAATATCAGCTTACCGGGCGTTTGCGCGCTGAAAGATTCAGCCAACGGAAGCAGTTTGTATAAAATAGAGATCACCACTTCACATAATGCCAATGCAATGACCTTGGCTTGCAGCGACGCATTGCAGCCTTTTAACAGTTTATGCCAGAAAAGCTGGTCAGTCGATAATATCCGCATCACGGCCGTCAAATATTAATCCGCACATGAAAATGAAGAGTATGTTTAAAAAGGCGGCCTTACGTATCTATGACGTAATCACCAGTCCTGTTACTTTCCTGTACCTGCCTTTGTTGCGTGTGATCAAACTGCATGGTATTCATAAGTTTCCTGTCAACAGGGCCGTATTCCTTCGCCAGGGCATCTACCCGGTGAGGAACCATTATTACGAGCCGCAGATCAAATATTCCGCTCAATTCGATGCGAAAAAGATCCGCAATCTTCATATCGATCTCAGGGAGCAGGCACAATTATCTATGTTGCAGCAACTGCGTTATGTGGAAGAATTGCGTTCATTGCCTCAACACAAAAGTCAAGCGCAGCAGCGGCCTGGCTATTACCTGCAAAACGGTTCTTTTGCTGCAGGCGATGCGGATCTGTATTACCTGATGATCCGTAACCTCAAGCCTAAAAAGATCATCGAAATCGGTTCCGGGTTCACCACCCTGCTGAGTCTCGAAGCGATCCGCAGGAACAAAGCGGAAGGTCACGATACCAAGCTCATCTGCATCGAGCCATATGAATTCCAATGGCTGGAACAATTCGAAGAAGTTGAATTCAAGAAAGAAAAGGTTGAGAACATCGATCCTTCTTTTTTCTCTCAACTCGAAGCGGGTGATTTTCTCTTCATCGATTCATCGCACGTGATCCGCCCCGAAAACGATGTCTTGTTTGAATACCTGGAAATTCTTCCAATACTCGCTAAAGACGTGATCATTCACATCCATGATATCTTTACGCCGCGCCATTACCGCAAGGAATGGTTGGTAGATGAAATCAGGCTTTGGAACGAACAGTACCTGCTGGAAGCATTCTTGTATTTCAATGAAAGTTTTGAAATCCTTTTTACATTGAACCACCTTAAAAACAGTTATTTTCCTCAAACGCAAGCAGTACTGACCAACCTTACAGCAGATGCCGAGCCGGGCTCTTTCTGGTTGAAGAAAATGAAATAACTTATCTATATCATTGCACCATGATCAAAAGCAAGCCTTTCCTGGCCAATTTTTTCAACCTCGGTTTTATCCAGGTATCCAATGCAGTGATCCAGATCCTCCTGTTCCCCATCATCATCCGTATCATCGGACTGCATGAATTCGGGTATGCCATGGTGGCCAATGCTTATGCAGCGCTTGCCGGTTTGTTCATTAATTATGGCACCAACCAGTCGGGTATTAAAGACGTAGCGATCAATAAAAACAATGGCAAGGCACTGAATGAAATCTTTTATACGGTTTACTATACGCGTTTCCTGCTTTTCATACTATCAATGATAGTGCTCGCAGGTCTCTATGGTTTTTCTGTTCCGCATGCCCGTTATTTCCTGTTTGCCAGTACCATCGTTTTTGCAGAAATGCTTAATCCGCTGTTCTTTTTCATCGGCATCGAAAAATTATTTTTATACAATGTAGCCAACCTGATGGCCAAATTGCTTTCTGCGCTGCTCATCATTGTACTGATACATGCCAATACGCCCGGCTGGTGGGTTAATTTCTACCTGGGTCTCAGCAGTACTGTTTTCTTTATTCCCCTGCTGGTATACCTTCTACGTCAATATCAATTGACCCGGTACCGTATTTCCGTTGAAGCGATGCGGCAATTCCTGAAGCATAATTTTTTTCTCACAGGCAACAATTTGTTTGTGCAATTGCAACAGTCTTTTTTTCTGTTTACCCTTTCGGGTGTGGTTTCCCCGCTCGTTCTCGGCGCTTACTCTTTATGCGATAAGATCGTATGGTCGTTCCGCCTGCTCATCGTTTCTTTTTCCAGTGCTGTATACCCGCGCGCAGCGGTCCTGTTCCGCGAACAAAAAGAATTATGGCACTCATATAAAACCACCATCAATGGGTGGCTGGCTGTTTGCTTCCTGCTGGCTGCGGGCGGACTGCTCTGGCTTGCTCCCTGGATCGTTACCCTGCTTACGGGAAAACCGGATACTCTCACCACCCTGTATATCCGTTCTGTTGCATTCGTGCCTTTTATAGCCGCACTCAATGCCATGAATGTGATTGACCTGCTGGTTAAAAACAGGTACAGCTACCTGTTTACCATCGGGGTGATCCTTTGTTCCATTGCCATCATCACTTCTTTCCTGTTTGTAAAGCTGGGCCATGAAAACTGGTATGGGTATTTCCCTATTATCATCGAAGTTTGCAGTTTGCCTTTGTATTTTCTGTTCATCCGCAAAACACATGCATGAATTCTTCTGTTGCGATCATAGTGCTCAACTGGAACAGTTTCGAAGTAACGAACGATTGCCTGCATTCGCTGGCCGGTCTTACTCATCCATCTTACAAAGTGATCCTGGTAGATAATGCTTCTGCAGATGGTTCAGCCGATCAGCTTGCAGCGGCGCATCCACAAGTTGTTTTCTTACGTTCTTCCGCTAACCTGGGTTTTACAGGAGGTAATAATATCGGTTTACGGTATGCATTGCAAAACGGATTCACGTATTCACTCATACTCAACAACGATACCCTCGCAGAACCTGATTTTCTTGCAAAGCTCACCGCCTATATGGACGCCCACCGGGAAGCCGGCGCTGTACAACCGCGCATTTTTTACCAGCACAACCGGCAACTGCTTTGGAACGGCGGCTCTTATTATAACCGGTTCCTGGGTTGGAGCTATACCCTGGGGGAAGCTAAGCATACCCATCCCAAATATGCCATCCGTAAAGAGGTAGACTGGATCACAGGATGTGCCTTCCTGGTTCGTAACAGTGTTTTACAACAGAGCGGGTTGTTTGCAGACAAGTTCTTTTTATACAATGAAGATGTAGACCTTTCTTTCCGCATTCGCAAGCTGGGTTACCCGCTGGTATACGAACCCGATGCGGTGATCTATCATATTGCCGGTATGTCTACAAAGAGTAAGACCAAATCCAAAGAAGGCTATGTTCACCCGCTTGCACATTATTATAACCAGCGCAATCGGCTGTGGATCATTAAGCAATATACGCCCTGGTATTGCGTACCTAGTGTAGCGCTGTTTAATTTTGGTTATCTTGTTATGGTATTGGGGTATTTCACCATGAGGGGCCGTTTTCAAAAACTAAAAGCCATGACACGCGCCATTAAAGACGGCATTTTTGATTCCATTCAATACCCATAAAGCAAAGATTGCCCATGTTCCTGTTTCCTGTCATATACCTGGTTTTCTTTTTCTTATCGGTTTATTATGTATTACAGGGCAAAACAGACCGTTTCCTGATCTTCGTTATTTTTTCGCTGCCTATCTATATTACATCGTTGTCTGTCAGTTTCATGTATGGTTTCGGCAGCCTGATACCCCTTCTGCAGGCTTGCAAAGAATTCCTCGTACTGCTTACATTAGGCTGTTTGATCTACCGGCTCAAAGAGCGCATACAATTCCATACGGTTGACTGGCTCATCATCGCTTATCTTTCTTATATCCTCTTATATGTGATCCTGCCCATTGGCAGTTACAGTGTGATGGAGAAACTACTCTCTTACAAGAGCAGCTGCTTTTTTGCATTGGTCTATTTTATCGGCCGCTTATCTTCCGGCACCAACGTTAACCTTAACAAGTATTTCAGCTATATCTGTATGGTGGCCATAGCGGCAGCTGTAGTGTTGCTGTTCGAACTGATCAACGGCCAGCACCTGCAAACCCATACTGGTTATCCCGATTATAATTTTTACTTTTTCAACGTAGATCCTTCGGGTAATTATGGTCTTACCTGGACATTCGAAACGTCTAACGGCATCAAACGTTTTGCCAGTTTTTTTTCCATGCCCTTGGAGCATGCGGCAGCCACCCTGGTTACTCTTTCCGTATTAATAGCTTTGATGACAAGGAGGGACAACAAACTGAAGTTGAACAACTTCATCATCATTGCCTTTTGTTGCACATTACTCTCCGTGCTCTTTGCTTTTTCAAGGGCCTCTTTTGTGAGCTATTTCATCATGTTGTATGCCTATGCCATTCTCACTAAAAAGAAACTGCTGCTGAAAATATTTCATTGGGGGCTGGTGGCGCTTGCACTGATCACCCTGGTATGGACCAAAGGCGATGTATATGATTTCATTGCGTCTACCATCGACTTTACCGACAGCTCCAGTGTAAGTCACTTGTTAGAGTGGCTCGACGGCGTGCAGGCCATTGCCAGCCACCCGCTAGGACTTGGCCTCGGCGCATCGGGCCGTATAGCTGGTGAGCTCAAAGCCAATATTGGCGGAGAAAATCAACTCATCATCATCGGTGTGCAAACCGGGTTGGTATCGGTACTGCTTTATTTATGGATATATGTACTGATCATTGGTAACGCAGCAAAACTATTCATGCGGCAATCACACCTTAAATACCGCAAGCTGGGCATTGCCCTGGTATTACTGAAAGTGGGACTTATTATTCCGTTGCTCACTTCGGAAGTAGAATCTTATATATACATCAGTTATTTCACCTGGTTCTTGTCCGGACTGATGATTAGCATGGTTGCACAAAATAATTTATCATTGCGGCACCAACTATGACAAGACCCCTCAATATCGGCATTGATATACGCAACTTAAAGGCTGCCGCTACCGGCCAAAAGACTTACCTCGAAGAGTTGTGCAGGGAGTTGAAACTATTAGAAGACAGCCATTGCCGTTTTTTCTTTTTCGATACCTGGATACCTGTCTATTCCGGCAAAAATAAATTACTGAAGTTGTTCGAGCACTTCAACCTGCAATGCTGGAAACAGGTGTCGCTGCCTTTAAAAGCATGGTCGAAGAAAACGGATATTATTTTTTGTATCGATTATTTTGCCCCTTATCTGCATTTGGGTTATCAAACCGTAGAGGTTTTTCACGATGCATTTTTTTACGAATATCCCCAACACTATAACCACATCTGGCTTAAACTATTTAAACTTATCGCCATTCCTGCGGCCAGGCGTTCTGCATGCATTGTAGCGCCCAGTCATTATGCCCGGCAAAGGATCCATCATTATACAAAAATCCCGCTCGAAAAGATCGTCACTATCTATGAAGGTCCGAAAACGCTGCATAACAGGCAGGCTACAGCAGCGCTTCCTTCCTGGCTTCCGGTTCACCAGCACTTCCGGTACATATTGCATGTAGGTGTGATGGAAAAAAGGAAAAACCTTCCCGCACTGATACGTGCATTCAAACAATTACGCGATCATGGATACGAGCAATACAAATTGGTGTTAGTAGGAAAGGGTGATGGAAAAATGCATTCAGATGATACGGCACAGATCATGGCCGCCATCAGGGAGCACCAGCTCGAAAATGAAGTGATCACACCCGGTTACCTGCCAGATGACCAGTTGGGCATGGTTTACCAGCACGCAGCCCTTTATATATTCCCTTCTGTAAACGAAGGCTTCGGCATTCCCATACTGGAAGCATTCAGTTACCAGGTACCGGTACTGGTGGCCAATAATACCTGCTTACCGGAAATAGGCGGACCCGCGGTGTTAACGTTCGACCCCTATGATACGGCTGATATGGTTTCGAAAATGCGTATGGTGATCGACAATGAAGCCTTGCGGACCGACCTCATACAAAAAGGAACAGAACGGTTGCGGCAGTTTTCCTGGAAGATCGCTGCGCAGGAACTGGTGGCGCTATTTAAAAAGCTCCGGAGTTCCTGATTTGACTATCTTTGTGCCTTTCCAAATTACACCAATGGTTCCTTTGAAACCTTCTGTATTGTTTGTCCACAATAAGTACCTGCACAAAGGCGGGGAAGACAGTGTGGTACACAACGAAATGGAAGTGCTAACGAGGAATGCCTATACCATCCACTACCTGGAATTTCAGAACCAACAACTGAGTAAAGCAGGCTTCGGCGCTTTTTCAATGCCTTTGAAGCTTTTTTATAACCTGAACGCTTTTTTGAAAGTATACCGGCTGGTCAAGAAACACAGGATACAGGTGGTACACGTGCACAACTTCTTTTATACGGCATCGCCTTCTGTGTTCTGGGCGGCAAAAGCTGCCGGCGCCAGCACGGTAATGACCCTGCACAATTACCGCTTGTTTTGTCTGAACGGTGTTTTCTTCCTCAATGGCAAAACCTGCTTCGATTGTCATACAAAGAAAAGCTTCAATAAGGGGATTGCCGGTAAATGCTTCAAATCTTCCGGTATGTTTTCGGCTGCACTGGCCCTGTCTACCCGTTTTCACCGTTTGCTGGGCACCTGGGTTAAAAAAGTAGACCGTTTTATCGCTGTCAATCCATTCATGCCCCATTTACTGGAAGAAATAGGCGTGCCTGCCGGACGTATTGTAGTGAGGCCGAATTTTTTGCCGATGGCCGGCAATGGCAACTATCAGCATTACGATCAACGGGACGACTATTATCTCTATGCAGGCAGGCTGAGTGAAGAAAAAGGCATCCAGCACCTGGTAGCAGCCTTCACAAAAGCGAAGAAAAAGCTGGTGATTTTTGGCGAAGGGGAGTTGTCTGACTTTGTGCAACAACATACTTCTGAGTACATCCGGTACGAAGGCGCCCAGCCTCCCGAAGTGCTGTTTAAATACTATGCGCAATGCCGCGCTCTTGTATTTCCTTCTCTCTGGATTGAAGGAATGCCCATGACCCTGATTGAAGCGCGGAGCACCGGAGCCATTCCTATTGTAGCAACCACCATCAACAGCCGTGGGTTCGTAAACAATGAAACGGATGGTTTCCTTTACGAAGCCGGCAACCCCGACGACCTGATCAGGGTGATCAATTTATTTGAAGGACTTTCCAGGGAAACGCTCGACAAAATTTCCGCCGATTCATACAATCGCTTTCAGCAGCACTACTCTGAAATGCGTTACCTGCAAACCCTCGAGCAGGTTTATCATTTTTGATGCCGGTGACCGGTGTCTCAGACGTCATCCACCAGAAATGGAAGTACATCTGTATCATTCTGCATCTAAACAAGAGTGAAAACACCCTTGTTTGAAATTAATCGCCTCTCTATATTTGATTTGATCATTACAAGTGAACACCTATAAGTACTACCTATGACTTTTATAGCCACCGTAATAGCTAAAAAAGGAGCAGCTTTGATTGCTGATTCGCTGGTTACTACATCAAAACCCATTTTAGAATATGAGGATTTTTATAAGTACATGGAATCCAAAGTAGTAAAGGATAACAATGGTGAAATAAACATCAGCCTTGATGCAGGTGAAGTTGTTAATCTGTTTAAGTCAAAGCCATCTTATACTAAGGACTTCCAAGAGAAACTTTTTGAGTATGGAAGCCATACTGCAATAGCTACTGCAGGAGCTGCAAGATTAAACAATAAGAGCTTAGAAAATATAATAACATCTGCGAAAAAATCATTAATAAAAAAAGGCGATTCTACGCAAATAAAAACACGAGTGCAAGAGCTTGCGAAGTATTTGAATAAAGAAGCAAATGAATGTCTAAAAAGTGGAAACGAAGTTTATCATACTATTTTTATCATTACCCGTTTTTCTAAGATGACGCAAAAGACAGTTATTTACAAACTTCATGTGAATCGAAGTAGCCCCAAAGACTTAAAAGATGGTGAAGAATTGCAGTGTGTTTCTTTTCAAGAACAACCAGATTATTCTACGGTCGTTTGTGAAGGACAAAATAGAATAACTGAAAAGATTTTATGGGGCGATATCGATACTGTGTATGAATTGATACCTAAAGTTGCTACACAAATATTCAAAGATTTTAATATCAATCCTGCAGGCCTTCCAAAAGACTATGTAACAGAATTGTCAAAAAATAAGGATGTATTACCAAAGGAATTCTACTATGACATTAAAATGAATAAATTACGAGAGCTTAGTTTGCAGCAAGCAGTAGACTTGGCTTGTCTTTTGATGAGAATTGAAAGAGATATACAAAAGTATACTGAGAATATACCTACAGTAGGTGGAAATGTAAAGGTTGCCGTCATTAATGAAAATGGGTTTAGGTTTCTATCGGGGCATGAGCTAAAATCGCAGTCTTTTTAAAATTTATAATACTTTTGAGTCATGAAAACTAAGAAAGTCAATATCGAAAGTTCAGTTGAGGAGAAGATTGAAAAGGAGGCTGTATATAAGGCTATTCAAAAGTTACACGAAGAAGCACAAAAGGAAAAAGAGAAAGAAGAAAAAGCTATACTGTTACGAAAATTACGCGAAATAACTAAAAACAAGAATATTGTAGTTAGTAATTACGCTAAGATATAAGGTGTTATAGCTTATGAACGAGCAAACTGCAGCTAAAGTGAATATTGTCGGAACGGGCATTAGCAATGTTAGTTTGCGGGAAACGATGGATATCTTCAACCGGTGGGTGGATGCCGGCGAGAAAAAAAGAGTTTGTGTTACGCCTGTCAACTGCGTGGTGTGGGCACACCGCAATCGGCCCCTCAAAGAATTATACAACAGCGCCGATCTCACCTTGTGCGACGGTGTTCCCCTGATCTGGGCCTCCAAACTGTTGGGCACCCCCCTGAAAGGAAGGGTTACCGGCCTGGACCTGCTCCCGCAATATATGGAGGAGTGCTACCATAGAAAATATACCATGTTCTTGCTGGGCGCCCGGGAAGGGGTGGCCGAACAGCTCAAAACAGCCTATGAACAGCGCTTCCCCGGCATCCGCATCACCGGCCTCTACTCTCCACCTTTCGCCGAACAGTTCAGCGAGGCCGAAAACCAAAAAATGATCCGGCTCATCAACGAGGTTAAACCCGATATCCTCTGGGTGAGTCTTACGGCCCCCAAGCAGGATTTCTGGATATATGATCACCTCGACCAACTGGAAGTGAAAGTGGCCATTGGCGTAGGCGGCGCTTTTGAAGTGGCAGCCGGACTGATACCCCGGGCACCCCGTTTCATGCAACAAAACGGCCTGGAATGGCTGTACCGCTTTTACAAAGAACCCCGGCGCCTGTTCAACCGCTATTTTGTAGAGGCACCCCGCTTCATCCCCCTGGTAGTGAGGCAGAAGATCCGCAAGCAGCGTTTTATCCCCTAAACCGGGTCTTTCTTAGGTGGCTATTAAATATTCAACTATTTTAGCATGAAAATTGTTGATCCCCCCTATCAACGTGCTAATATCCTTTTGAACGCATTATGACCAAGTCGTATAACCGGTACACGCTCATTAAATACATCATCGACGGTCCTGTGATCGGGATCTCTTTCATAGTGGCAAGACGCCTGGTTCTCAAACAAAGTATTTTCGCCAACGATGCCAGCAATTATCTTTTTTTATTGATCGCCCTCACTACCTGGTACGTTGCTACCGCTTTTTCCAAGCTATACAAAGACCGGCGGTCTAACAAGTATTCTGAAGAGATCGTTTTTATTGCTTACACGCTGGTCATCTACAGCATACTGCTCAGTTCCATTTCTTTTTTCCTCCAGGATTATTTTCAATTCAGCAGTTTGTTCTTCGTCACTTTCATCGCCCTGCTCTTTGGTTTCTTTACCATTACCAAATACATTATCCGTAAATACCTGCACTCGGCCCTTTTCCAGGGCAAGCTGCTCGACAACCTGTTGCTGGTAGGCGCCACCAACAGCGCCCTCGATTTTTATGAGACCATCAATAAATATTATTATTACGGTTATAAATGCATTGGATTCATCGACGACCATACGCCTAAAATGAACGGCTGTACTTATCACGGAGGCCTTTCTCAACTGCCTGCCCTTTTACAAGGCAAGATGGTAGATGAAGTGGTCATCGCCCTGCCCAATGCCCAAAGCAAAATGATCCAGGAATGCATTGAGATCTGCGATTATTACGGTACCAAGGCAAGAATCATTCCCGATGTGCAACAGTTCGCCACCTCTTCCATACAGGTCAATAATATCGGGCAATTATCGGTGATCAATATCCGCGAGCTGCCGCTGGATAAAGAAGAGAACAAGCTTCTCAAACGCATTTTCGACGTGTTGTTTTCTCTTTTTTTCTTCGTGTTGATCGGTAGCTGGCTGCTCCCCCTGATTGCGATAGCAATTAAACTTACATCCCGAGGGTCTGTTATTTTCAAGCAGGAAAGATGGGGTCTCAACAATGAAAAGATCACTTGCTATAAGTTCCGTACCATGGTGAATGGCAGCCACGATACCGACAGCAACGGCCATTATAACCAGGCCCTGAAAAACGATCCGCGCGTGACGCCCCTCGGTGCCGTGCTGCGCCGCACTAACCTCGATGAACTGCCCCAGTTCTGGAATGTGTTGCTGGGTAATATGTCGGTGGTGGGTCCGCGCCCCCACCCCACACCACTAAACCTGGAATCCATGCAAACGGTAGACAATTACATGCTGCGCCATGTGGTGAAGCCGGGTATTTCAGGATGGGCGCAGGTGAATGGCTGTCGTGGTGAAACCCGCAGTCCGGGCTCTATGCAGCGCCGTGTGAACTTCGACCTCTATTATATCCATCGCTGGACATTCTGGCTGGATTGCCAGATCATTCTGCAAACGGTGATCAATATCTGCAGAGGGGATCAGAATGCGTATTAGAATATATTAATTTATGCATCTTTTGCCGAAGCCTACCTTTGACCGTTCGGTACATTGTAAATTATTTTTAAATGAGAAGCATCTTATTTTTCGCACTCTTGTTTAGCTTTCAAGCATTTACCCCTAAGGCTAGCGGTCAATCTGTTTGGGAAGACCACCGCGGCGAGGTGTACAATTATCTTTCCCGTATGGCGCAGAAGGGATTCATCGTTTTCAATGATCATATCCGGCCACTCAGCCGCATTTATATTGAACAATGCCTCGACAGCCTGGCTGCCCACCAAACACAACTTAGCCGGGTAGAACAAAAAGAGCTTGATTTCTATCGTCAGGAATATACCGATTCAAAAGAATTGCAGCGCGATTCATCGGCCATCGATACCAAACCTACCGTTTTCAAAAAAGACGGTTATGCGCGCTGGCGCTTTTTTTCTTATACCGGTAAACAGTTCCTGCTCAGGGCCGATCCGGTGATCACTGCCGGCTATATACGCGGCAGTGGCAAGGATGTGAAGCAATACAGCTCCGGGTTCAATATATATGGGTATGGCGGTAAGCATTGGTCGTGGTACATTGCCCTCAACGATATCAACGAAAAAGGCCCGGGTATGGATACTACCAGGCAAAACACGCCCGAAACCGGTATCGTTGGCCGTATTGCCGACAATAAAAAAAGCCATAACTACACCGCCATACGCGCCGGATTAGCCTATACCTGGAAGAATGGTTCGGTAAGCATCGGGCAGGATCACCTGCTATGGGGTTATGGCGAGAACGGACGGATGGTATTGTCCGACAAAGCCCCTACCTATCCCTATATACGCCTCGATTACCGGCCACTGCCCTGGCTCAGCTTCAACTATACCCATGCCTGGCTGCATTCAGATATTATAGACTCTACCCGCTCCTACCGTACCGGCAACACCGTTTATGGTGGCATTCGCGAGTTCACCATCGCCAAATATATGGCTACGCATAGTGTACAGATCACGCCCACAAAAGGATTGGATATCAGCTTAGGCGAATCGATGATCTACAGCGACCGGCTGGAGTTGGGCTACCTGATCCCCATCATGTTCTTCAAAGCTTATGACAACCTGGTCAATGACAACAACAATAACAACGGCTCAAACGGTCAGTTCTTTTTCCAGGTGAGCTCGCGCAACCAGTTGCCCAAAACCCATTTGTACTCCACCCTGTTCATCGACGAGATACTCCTGTCAAAGGTGTTCGATAAGGTAAAAAACCGCAACCAGATAGGTATGAATATCGGCGCTTCCGTTACAGATGCGTTCATCCCTTATCTCACCATCGGCGCCGAATATACCAAGATCAGGCCCTTTGTGTACAGCAACCTGATACCCGCCCAACTGTATACGCACGACAGTTACCTGCTGGGCGACTGGATGGGTAATAATGCCGACCGGTGGATCGCTTTCCTCAAATACACTCCTGCTCCCCGCCTCCAGTGCATGGTTCGCTACCAGTATATCCGCAAGGGCGGACCCGGCACTGTAGACCAGCAATATTTTGCACAGCCGCAACCGCCCTTCCTGTTCGACCTGCAAAACCATCGCCAGGAATGGTATGGCAGCCTCTCTTATCAATGGGTGCATAAATTGTACCTGCGCGGCTTTATCAGCAACCTGCACGTAACCGATTATAAAACGGGACAGTCGTACAACGACCATACCCTGAACATCGGCATGAGTTACGGGCTCTAAGCCTCTCCTTCAAAACCTATATATTTGTCGCACTTATTCCATACTATGAAGCATTTTTTCCGTGGCCTGGGTTGGCTGTTCATTACTTTGGCAGGTACCGCCGCCCTGGCGCAGAACGGCAGTTTCTCCGGCAAAGTATCGCAGCTGTCCGACCAGCAGATCATTCAACTGTGGCAACAGGCGCAGAAGTCGGGCATGTCTGAAAGCGATGCCGTTCGTTTGCTGGTGCAGAAAGGGATGAGTCCTACTGAAGTGAATGCTTTCAAAAAAAGGCTGGTGCAGTTACAGGCGGGTTCCAAATCACGATTCAGCACCAACTCCATCATCAAGGATACCAGTAATTTCATGCGCGACTCCACCTGGATCTTTGAAACGCCGCAGCTGAAAAAAAATTCTCCTTACTACGGGTTTGATTTTTTCAATAGTCCGGAGATGTCTTTTGAGCCCAATTTCAATGTGGCCACCCCGGCCAGTTATGTATTGGGCGCCAATGATGAATTAACGCTTTCCCTTTCGGGTCTCAATGAACTCACCAATACCGCTGTGATCAGCCGTGAAGGCAATTATGAATTGCCCCATGCCGGTTTTGTGAACCTGAACGGTCTCACTATCGACCAAGCCACACAACAGATCAAGAACCGGCTGCGCGTTCCTTACCCCGGGTTGGCATCGGGCCGCACCCGCTTGTACCTTTCCCTTGGCAATGTGCGGGGCATCCGGATAAGTGTGATCGGCGAAGCCGAGAAGCCGGGTAATTATACGGTAACAGCCCTGGCCAGTTTTTTCAACGTATTGTACCTCTCCGGCGGTCCTTCGCAGAACGGCTCTTTGCGAAAAATTGAGCTGATCCGCGACAATAAAGTATTACAGACGGTTGACTTTTATGAATTCTTACAAAAGGGCACATTACCCAATATCCGTTTGCAGGACCAGGATGTGATCCGTTTTCCTGTGTACGAGAAAAGGGTGATGCTGGCGGGTGAAGTAAAGCGCCCGGCGATCTATGAGCTGCTGGGCAAAGAAACCCTGGCCGATCTCATTAGCTATGGCGGCGGACTGGGCGATCATGCTCTCAAAGACGCGGTAAAGTTGGTGCAGTTGGGCGATAAAGAAAGAAAGGTGCGTGATGTGGCGGCCGCCGATTTTGCTTATTTCCTTCCCCGCAATGGCGATTCGGTGCAGGTAGAAAAAATACTCAGCCGTTTCAGCAACCGTGTCGTTATCAGCGGCGCGGTGTATCATCCCGGCAATTACGAATTGAGCCAGGATCTTACCCTTACCCAACTGATCCGTAAGGCCGATGGCCTGCGCGAAGATGCGTTCCGCAACCGCGGATATATTGTGCGCTTCCGCGACAATGGCGCCCTGCGCGAGCTGGTCTCTTTCGACCTCAACCAAATACAATCGGGCAAAAGCAATGATATTGCATTGATCCGCGAAGACTCTGTTTACATACCTGCGCGCGACAGCATACGGGATGTGCTGAGTGTTACCGTTGGCGGTAATGTGCGCAACCCGGGCTCATTTGAGTTCCGGCAGGGTATTTCAGTAGAAGACGCTATTGTAATGGCGGGCGGCTTTACGGCCGATGCCGCTACCCACAAAGTGGAGATATCACGATTAGAGAAAAATAAATCCGATACCCTGGCCAACCAACTGCTCAGCCTGTTAAAGGTAGATGTAGATTCTACCCTACAGCAAAGCAGCCATACCCTGTTGCAACCACTCGATTATGTGTTCGTTCCCAAACTACTCAACTACCATACCCTGGGCAATGTAAAACTCAGGGGTGAAGTATTGTATTCGGGCGATTATGCGCTGGAGCGGAGAGATGAGACCGTGCAGGAACTGTTGCTGCGCGCCGGTGGTATTACGCCTTATGCATCGATGGCCAATGTGCAGGTGTACCGCAACCATTTGCGCGTAGGCACCAATTTGTTTGAAGCGGGCAACCGCAGCAATGAAAAATTCCTGCTGCTGCCGGATGACAGCATTTATGTGCCGCGCAATGTACCTTTTGTAGAAGTGCAGGGGGCTGTGTTCACACCGCAGATCCTGAGCTATGGCTCTGGCCGGATGTTGTCTTATATTGCCGATGCGGGCGGGGTAACCGATAAAGGGAACCTGCGCAAAGCTTATGTGGCGTACAGTAATGGCATCAATAAAAAGATCCGTCATTTTCTTTTCTTCCGTCATTACCCGCGTGTAATGCCCGGCAGTAAGATCATTGTACCCGAGCGGCTGGAAGGAGAAAAGCGCGGTTTATCGGTGATAGAAATTTCAGCGCTCACCGGCTCTTTCACTGCGCTGATTAGCTTGATAGCAGTACTCAGAAAATAACCGAAAAAAAACGTCATCCTGAGCGAGCGCAGCGAGTCGAAGGAGCTGCTAGCGCGTTCGGGCAGATCCCTCGGCTACGCTCGGGATGACGATTGAAAATTAAAAATATCATGTTACCCGAAGACGAACCTTATTCATTCCAAACTCAATGGCAGCAAGCCCTGCAACGCATAAAAGCAGCCTTAGGGCAAGTACGCACCTGGGTGCTGGTAACCGTAGCAGGTATTGTAGTGGGATTGGTATTAGCCTGGTTAAGCCCGGTTACATACACAGCCCGGCTCAGCTTCGTGGTAGAAGACGCCAAAACAGGCGGCGGCTCCATCATGAGCGCCCTGGCGGGACAATTCGGCTTTGATATCGGCAGCCTCTCAGGCGGCGCCAGCGGCGTACTGGCAGGTGATAATGTGCTGGAGCTGGTGCGGAGTCAGCATTTGATTAAAAAGACCCTGCTCACGCCTGTCGACAGCAACAAACAATATTCCCTGGCCGACTTGTACGCAGATACTTATGGATGGAAAGAAAAATGGAAGAACAGCAGCAAAGTGGGTAAGCAGGTAGATTTTACACCCGGCCTTAGCACGTTCGGCCGGCTGGGAGACAGCCTGCTGCAACGCATCATCAAACAGATAGGAGAAAAAGAGCTGAGCATTGCCAAGCCCGACCGTAAGCTGGGTTTTTTTGAAATGCAAACCACCATGCGCAATGAGCAACTGAGCCAGTTGTTCTGTAAAAGATTGTTACAGGAGTCGGCCGATTTTTATATTGAAACCAAAACGCGCAGGTTGTCAACCAATGTAAAGCGTTTACAGGCCAAGGCCGATAGTTTACAATATGCCCTGAACCGCAAAACTTATTCGGCGGCAGATGCCAGTCGTATGTTGCTGGATGTAAACCCAGTTTATACAGCGCCGGAAGTGACAGCGGAAATTTCTTCGAGGGATAAAGTGGTGCAGGGAACGATCTATGCAGAAATTGTAAAGAACCTGGAGATCAGCAGAACGGCGCTGATACAGGAAACGCCCACCGTGCAGGTGGTAGACACGCCGGAGTTACCGTTGAAAAAAAATGAGTTGCACTGGTGGATGGCTGCGGCAGCGGGAGGAGCTATCGGGTTTGCCGCAAGTGTGTTGTTGCTGGCCTGGTTTTATCGGAAGCCGGTTTAAAATAAAATTTTAACCTCTAAGCTTCTCATCATCAAAGTATTTTCAACCCATTACCAATTTATAAGGGTTAGAAATAGATTTTTGGCCGAAACGTTTTAATAAAGCTGCTTCGTTTTCCTTATTGATTTTTTCATTTTCAAGAATCTCCTGTATAGCGGGTTGTTTTAATCCGGGGATACGGATTTGGAAGAACGGCCACAGCGTCTCGCTTTTGTATGTCTTATTTAAGTCTGGAAAACCAACAATACGATTATACTCATTAGAATGATCTTTGAAATCTTCTGTGTATTTAAAGTACCAATCTCCCTTATCACAATAAAGCATTCCTATGCGAATATTATCTACAGTAAGGATAAATTTCGCATCTTCTTCTTTGGGAAGTTGTACTTCTAATTCTGTATCATCATCACTTTTGCTAAACCAATTTTTAATTTTGCGTAGCATGTTAAATACCTCGTATTTTTTTAAACCTCGTTTCTAAAATTAGTGTTATTATCTCAGAACGTTGAGAAATGAATAATGGGAAAAATTCGCTTCTCAACATTTTAAGCACGTTTTCTTCATTCTCTGCATTTGCCAATTCATTAACGATCTCGGGATATTCTGAATTATATTTTTTGAGAAAATTAATTAATTGAAAATGGTTGGCTTGTGTATTCCCTTCGATACTGATTCTTGGACTCGCCTCTTCAATATAATTTACAACTTTCTTGCCACCATTTTTATGCACATTCAAAAAGTGCTTAATATTTTCATCATTTAGATTCCAAAGCAAACCCCTTGCCGAATCGTAAATGGGCGCAAATGTAGGCAATTTTGACGTTTTTTTCTTCGTATCTATGACACCCCAATTGTAAAAATGTCTGTCGTTATTGCCTACCAACGCATCAAATGTGATCATCTTCACAAGTTCAACTAACAGATTATCAAAGCTCTCAGGAAAAACGGACCTTATTGAGTCTTTAATAAATTCAAATGTAAAAAGTTCCCTTGAAGTTGTCTTATTGTTTGCAATTTCCTGTGCCATTAATTGATCTCCAAGATGTTCCCCGCAAATTTCAGCGCCATGAATCAGTTTATCATTTTTCTTCAAGAAATATTTACTAAGGAACCTAATTTGACCATTTGCCCGCACCAATCGAATATCATTCATATTTAAGCCAAGTACCTGCCCTATCCGATTTATCATATATTCTATAACCGACTCATGAGGATACCACTTTTCAGCGGTCTTTGCAATATAGGAGTGCCAGGAACTTGAGGATGACTTTCGAACTGTACTACCTTCCTCATAAAAGTATGCTTTAATAAATTGCTTAGGAGCATCCCCATCCAACTCGTAATTCTTGACAAGGTATTCGTCCTCTTTCAACAGTGAAATTGCATATTCATTCACTAATGAACAAGCTTTTGATTTTTCGACCCTTAAATTCCCTCTGTTATTCACTTCCTTTTCTTTTGTATTTAATTCTGAATCAAATACCCGTATTCTTTTTTGTATGTAAAGCCATGTTATTTTTCGTTGGTTTTTTGGGAGACCTTTCTTTCACAGTAAGCCCTGCATCCTGAAGCTTTCTGCCTAATATATCATCCGCAGCTACTTTTAACAGATCTTTCTCCAGGTTTAATACAAAAAGGACTTGTGCATAAGCGCCAATGGATGCACGTGGTGAGCCTTTCTCGACAGCGTGTAAGGTTGGCCGGCTGATGTTTGCTCTTTCTGCTACCTCTTCTGTACTTAGTTTTCTGCGTAACCTCGCCAGCTTAATATTTTCCCCCAATGAAGCAAGTGTTTTAGCAACACTTGGCAGGATGGAAGCGTTTTTCATTTCCATAATGATAAATATATTTTACAAATATAGTTTTTTTTGTAAAATATATTTATCATTATGGGAGGAATGGAAAGAATACTAGAACCGGTAACCGACGCCTATTTTAGCGGCGATATTCAAATACTCGTTACCCGGTGCAAAATAATTGCGGGGATCTAACTGTATTACCAGCCATTGGTAGTTGAGGGAGCGGATGATGCCGAGTTGGCCGGAGAAGAAGAATCGCTGGTAGTTCCAATCGGCTTTGAAGGTGGTGGAAATGTCTACCCAGTTGCGGCGGAAATCGCCGATCGATTCAAAAGCATAATAATAAAAATCGCCATTGTGGCGGAGGCGTTCGAACTGGATGCCTATTTTTTTCAATCCTTTTACCCAGGCTATTTCCAGTGTCTGGCTATTACTGCCTGGGCCTATGCCGGCACCCAGCGGGCGGCCCAGTTGTGTATAGCCCTGCCGCACATAGGTATGGGTATACCAGCTATCGGGGTTGCGTATAAGGGTGGCATCGGGGGCTTGCAATTGCGTTAACTCTACTGCCAGCAGAATATGGCTTTGGTTTTTCCAATCGAAGAGTTTGCGGAACCCACCTGTGAAGGCCCTGCGGTAGGGCGCGTTCTGCAGTACGTTCCAGGGCATCATGGAAATGTCTTTGCGGCCATATTCCAGGTACATCTCAGCTTGCTCATTCGGCATTATATAACGCATGAAGAGGGAGCCCAGGGAAGCTTTCTTACCGGTGCGTTCGGCCTGGGTACGCCGGTGTCCCAGGAAGCCTTCAAAGGGCAGCACATCAAGCGGGTTGGAGATATCACTGTTGTAGAGATAAGAGGCTTTGGCAAAGCCCAGGAAGAGGTTGGGTGTCCATTTGGGTCGCCAGGTGAGCACCATCCCGGCCAGGTAGCGCCATTCATCGTTTTTGGGCTGGTACAGGAACTGGCCGTTGTAAACGCTGTAGGTGCGGGGTGGCAATACATCGCTGCCATCCAGTTTGCCGGCAATGATCTGCCCTTCAAAATCGCCTATGCCGGTGTGCAGCGGGCGGATGGTATTGATGGTAGCGTGCAGGAAACCGGGGGCATTGCTGCTCATGATGAGTGCATTGCGGTAAGCGGGCCCCCACCATAGGTTTTGCGTAGAAATACCGAAGGAAAGGGAGCGGGTATTGTAGCGGATGAAAGACTGGCCGGGGAACAGTTTTTGGTAATGGTCGTTGCCGAAACGATCGGGCATGTCGATGGTGTTCCAGAAACGGTATCGCGCTGCCCATGATTTATCGCCCAGTTGGGAAGAGAATTGTTCAAAGACCCGGTTTTCAGCTAGTACGGCTTCGGGGGCCAGTTGTATTTCAAGGTGGCGGCCTAGTTGGGCGTGTACGCCTACCGAGGCCTGTAACTGGTAACCGCGGGCGGGTATCATGGCGCCATTGTTCCAATCGTACGGTAACTGGCTGTTGTATTGCTGTACCAGTTGGGTCGGGAGAAACCCGATGACAGGTTGCTGTGCTTTTATGCCCAGAGCCGAATCCAGATCGGCTAATGGCAACTGGTTGGCATTGACCATGAGCGAATGATTCGATCGGTAAGTACCCAGTAATTGCTGGTTACGGAAGAGCTCTTTGAGCCGGTCGCTGGTGAAAGACTGCCCCCAACCTTCACTAACTGTCAAGAAGGATAAAGCAAAAAATAAAAATAGCTTAGAATACATAAGTGAGGTTCAGGGTTCCATAAAAGTTGAAGCGGTCTTTTCCGGCTTCCCAGGTATAGTTTTTCGACTGGATGAATTGCAGAAGTGAGCTGGCTATCCATTTACCGAAACGTTGCTGGCCGGTAAAGCCCACGGAATAGTCTGACCAGTAAACGGGGTAACTGTTAGGGTCATGCTGAAGCCGCTCCAATTTTATACCCAAGCGTTTCCAGCCGTGCACCCAGGTAGTGGCGAAGGTTTGTACATTGTTCCCAGGGCCAATGCCGGCGCCGATGATGCGGCTTTGTTGGGTGTAACCGCCCTGGTAGCCGTACCAGTTTCCAGCGTTTCGGGGAATGTAATCCGAAGGTTGCGAAAGCCTTGTCAGTTCTGCTTGTACATCCAGCCATTGATTCTTAGCACTCAGGGGGATCATTTTGCGTGCTCCCAGGATATAGGCAGTTGAATGGGGCACATTAAGCGCAAAGTCGCGGATATTGAACAGATTATCTCCCCAGCCATATTCAGCATAAAATTCGGTATGAGCTTGGGGCAATAGATAACGTGCGTGCAAGCTTAGCATTTGTTTGTACCTTTTTTTAACCCCTTGTTGTGTTCCGTAAGCATAGCTCTCTCTAAATACCCCAAAGATCACAGGCATATAGCTGTGGAAGAAATTGCTATTCCCACTTTGCAAGCTATCATTGTATGCATAGGCTATTCTATTAATGCCCAGGAAGAGCCCTTTAATCCATTTGGGTTGGTAAGTAATCGTAATACCATTGAAATATCGCCATTTTTGCTTGGGATCATAAGGGCCACTATAACCATCACCACTGTATGTTTTAGGATTGTAGTAAGTAGTAGTTAAGTTCTTGTCCTCTCTCAACAACATAGTATCCTCGTAAAGTTTTCCACTCACCAATTGCCATTCAAAATTTCCAATGGGGGTTTTTACAGGTCTTGTAGAATTGAAAGTAAGGTGCAGGAATCCGGGTGCGTTATTGCTCATCAGCAAGGAATTAAAACTACCTGGCCCCCACCAAAGATTTTCCGTAGAAATACCTAATGAAACAGCTCCGGCATTCAGCCGGATACTGGATTGGCCAGGTAAGGCACGCGAGTAACTACCTTTTGTTACCGCGCCATACGTGTTAGTATGTTCAAAACCGGTGTTAGCAGCATATACTACTACAGGCTTTACCTGTATACTCAATGGCCCAATAGCAGTATAAGCGCCAGCAGTAATAAGCCCTTGCCATCCATTCGCCTGTACAAACCCAGGTTGATTCCATCCATAAGGGTGATGTGTATTCAATTGGCTGTTGATGGTAAGAGGGAAAATTTCTAATATCCCTTTGTCTCCTATTCGTTTTCTGGTCACATTTATGCCGGCACTATCATCAATCAGTTTATAAATGCTGTCAGATGTAATGGTCCCTTCCGCAAAAAAAGGGCGTGCCATTAGAGAATACTTTGCATCCAGTTTCCCTTGCAATTGCAACATCCGCAATGCCTGATCATTTACCGATCCTATCTCCACTCCCTGGGCAGCTACCTGCAATCCCCCCATTAAAAAAACAAAAAGCTTACCTAATCTCAGTAAGCTACTTTTATATCTATTCGCCATATTAAAAAACGTCGTCACCCTGAGCGAACAAAGAACGTCACCCTGAGCGAGCGAAGCGAGTCGAAGGGTCTCCCCGATCAAGACACCGCTCTATTCATCTCAATCACTGCCGCCTTATCCCCATCCAACTGCTCAAATACCGAATTATTGCTCACAAACTCCGGAACCAGTTCTTTCATTTTCGCCACCATTTGCATCGTACCATCTTTTTGTTTGGCCAGTGAAAATAAGTCCTCGAAATGATGCAACATATCATCCAGATGATTCTGCCTTACTTTAGCAATCATGATTTTCTCATGATAGGTCGGCAAAGTGTTTTCAGAGTCTGTCAGCAATTCTTCATACAATTTCTCACCTGGTCTTAATCCTGTATATTTTATATCAACATCAATGCCAGGTACCAATCCGTATAATCTAATCATTTTTTTAGCTAAATCCACAATAGGAACAGGCTTTCCCATGTCAAACACGAAAATTTCTCCTCCTTTTCCCATGGACCCAGCTTCCAACACCAGTTGACAAGCCTCCGGTATGGTCATAAAGAAGCGTGTAATATTGGGGTGTGTTACTGTTACAGGTCCCCCTTTCTCAATCTGTTCTTTAAACCTTATAATAACTGAACCGTTAGACCCCAATACATTTCCGAAACGAGTGGTAATGAATTTTGTAGTAGTATGATGGTTATTGTTAGCTAGATTTGCTATCTGGTGATAATGCAACGATTGTACATAAGTCTCAGCTAATCGCTTAGAAGCTCCCATCACATTAGTCGGATTTACTGCCTTATCAGTAGATACCATCACAAAGCGTTGCACTTTGTGTTTTATAGCCAGATCAGCCATAATTTTCGTTCCTAACACATTGGTCAAAATAGCCTCTGAGGGGCATAATTCCATCATAGGTACGTGCTTATAAGCTGCCGCATGGTATACATAGTGTGGTTCGAATAGATTAAAGAGCTCTTCCATCCTATCGTAGTTGGTTACATCACCAAGAAATGAAAAACAGTTGGTTTTAGTTTTAGCATCTTGTAATTCCAACTCCATTTGATGCAAAGGGGTTTCGGCCTGATCACAAAGCACAATAGTTTGAGGATCGAATTTCAACAATTGCCGAACTATTTCACTACCAATAGAACCAGCAGCACCTGTAACCAAAATTCGTTTATTTTTAATTTGATTTTGAATTTCTTCGTTATTAATGCGAATCGGCTCTCGTTCTAATAGGTCTTCTATTTTTATTGTTTGTAATTGTCTCGTTGAAAATCGTCCATTAATCCATTTGTCTACTGGCGGTACATTTAATACCGTAATATCATGGTCCAAACAAAAATCCACTAACTCATTCTTTTTAGAAGGATGAAGGTTAAAGGCGGCGATGATAAGCTCATCAACATTATTCGCAAGAGAAATAGTTTGCAAATCGGAAATATGTTGAATTTTAATACCATCTACAACCTTACCTACCTTGCGTAAATCATCATCTAAAAAAGCCACAATATTTACATTATTAGTAGTATCATGTTCCAATACCCGTTTTGTAGCAAATCCTGCCTCTCCAGCACCATAAATGATCACGTGCTTCCGATCCATCTTGTAATTACGTAAGTAGCTAAATGCATATTTTACCAACACGCGATAAGAAATAAGAAACAGAAAACTAAAAAGTGCATAGATTATCAACGTTACATTGGAAAAAAATAATGCTCCGCCTGAGTTAGAAGCCACAAGGCTAATAAAGAAGAGAACACTAGTGCTCATTGCAATAGCATAACAGATACGTAAGGCATCTTGTACCCCAGTATACCTTATGATACCAGCATAAGTGCGAAAATTAATAAAAACAATAGAGTTAATCAGTAATATGATCAGAAGATTTCCACTTAAATCGTGCAGGTTAATCCCTGCAAATGTTAGATTATGCTTTATAAGAGATGAGAATCCAAAAGAGAATCCACAAATAGCTAAGTCAATTAAAAATATAATCCAGCGTGGAACAATGCTTAATTTTCTAAACATGTTACTAGTTTATCGTTATTACCAATCAATACTTAGCAAACAATCGGTGTTTACCTTCTAAATGGAGCCTAAAGATAATATATATTATAAGAATTACAAATAGTCCCAAGATTGCCAGAAAAGGAAGATTTTTCCAATAGCTTATGACTACTATAATATTCAATAAGAATTGTATTCCAGCATATAAACTGCTAACCGTAACGTGTTTCCACCCTAATTCATTAACCAAAAACTGATAGAAATGTGAACGATGAGCCTGGAAAATGTTCTCTTTTCGCAATAGCCGGCAGCATATAGTAAACAATGAATCTATTCCGTATACGCCCAAAAAAATACCCCACAACAGGCTATTTGTTACGCAAATTAGGTTAATCAGAAAAATGCTGACTATAAAAGCCATAGATACACTCCCAACATCCCCTGCAAAACATTTAGCTACTTTTCTGACATTAAAAAAGGAGAATACGATCAAGGACGCAATGACTGGTAAAAAAATTGAGCTCTTTATGTAGAGCGCCTGATACTCATTGACCCAATATAATGATACCATATTTATTAGTGAGTATAAAGCGGTTAAACCATTAATTCCATCCATGAAATTATAAACATTAATCATTCCGACTATACATATAAAAACTGCTGGATAAGCATACCATTTCAGGCTTAGTTTTGCATCCATCAGTAAAAGGCAGACTGAAATGACATGTACTACAATCCTTTTGTTATTAGACAAAGTACTGACATCATCCCATAAACTAATTAGAGATATCGCCATAAGACCTATGATAAAATAGCTGAAATCTTGATTCTGTAAATACCAGATCAAAAGCATAGCTGAGAAAACAACTCCTCCTCCTCTTATCGTGATTAATGTATGAGAGCTTCGTTGATTTGGTTTATCAATTATGTTAAATTTTTTTGCTATTTGAAAATAAATGATCTCGCAGCTAAAAGACAGCATTAAATATATAAGCAAATTCATTAGATATTTTTTGTTTCTATTTCGCGCAGGCCTTATCAATCTTACTACAAAAGAGCACGATGCATTTATTTTATTATTTTCAGGAGAATGCTAGGACACATGAATCTTGAAATAATGAAAACTGTTTAAATACGAATGTTTTCGAGAACAGATGATGATTGCCATTTAAGTTTCTTTCGGATTTTCTCATCATCAAATGTCAAAGACTCAGTGAGCTTCCTAAATTTACAAGAATTAATAGGGAATTTTGCTCCGAAGAAATCTCCGAATTTTGCCAAGAAAAATGCAACTTGATATGGCATATTATATATTTTTCTTTTACCAAGTTGCAAAGCAATGGCATTACTCAATTCTTTATAAGATGGATGAGCACCGTCTGTAAGATTAAAAATTCCAGATGTGTCGAGAACCGCTTCTATCGCTCTAGGCACATCATTAACCAACAACATACTCCTCCTCGCTCTTCCACCATCAATATTAAAGTAATAGCCCTTTTTTATTCCCTTTATCATGGATTTTAAATTTCCTGGCGCCCCTAGCCCAACCAATAATGGTAGTCGAAAAATCACGCATTTTACCCGATTATGGCTGCACCATTTTAAAATTTCCTGTTCCGCTAAAGCCTTACTCTTTCCATAAGGGTCTTCTGCGGAAAGAACATGTGACTCTGAAATATCTTTCCCTTCAGAAATTCCATAAACTGAAACGGAGCTCATAAAAACAAAAGTTTTGGGAAGGGAGGCTTCTAGTGAAGTCAATAGATTAACTGTCCCGTTAAAATTAACATCGAAAAATTTCTGCGCTTCTATTCCTGTTTTAGGAATACTATGCGCTTTCCCTGCTGCGTGTATTACAACATCAAATTGTTCTCGCAAATAAAAAGTCGTAGTGGCCAAATCAACACTATAATCACTATTGATGTCTCTACTTAATACCTTAATTTCATATCCTGCATTACACTTAAAATATTCAGCTATTGTATTGCCAAGAAATCCCTTCCCTCCTGTCAACAAGATTTTCATTGTAAAAGCTAATTAAAAATAACCTCTTTATACTCTTCAAGTATTTTTTCTTTCGTAAATCTGCTCTCAGCTAATGCCCTAGCATTCCTGCCCTTTACTATTATCTCATTAGGCTCAATAGTTGCTATATTCTCCAGGAAGTTTATCAGACTTATTTTATCTTCCCAAGTAAATGCCCATCCTACTTTATAATATTCTATGTACTTTGCAATTTCTGTATTTTTATCTCCAATATATAATATGGGTTTACCTACAGAAAGAATATTATATACTTTAGAAGGGACTCCTAATCCATACATGCCCGGGCTAAGTGTAACTAATCCAATATCGCAATTATTAAGGAATTGACATTGCTCTGATCTTGATTTGGGATTCAAAAAATGAACATTATCAATACTTTCGCTCGCTTTAAATTTTTCAAGAATTGGTTTTAAGGCCCCTTCTCCTATTAACACTACAACAAAATTTCTTTTTTTTGTCTCCTGTAATGCGTTGAAAAAATGATCAAGCCCTTGTAGTCTCCCAATATTTCCTGCAAATTGAATTATCAATTTCCCATTGACTTCAAATGGGTAATACTCGTTATAGTTTTTTATTTCAAGCGGGATAATTTCCGGGTCCGCCCAATTTGTTATTACTTCAATAGAAGTTTTGTTATTCACTTTCTTTTTAATCAGGTCTTCCATATCGCTGCCAATCACAATAAGTTTATTTGCCAATTGATATGATCTGCTGAATATTTTCTGGAGGATTTTAAAAAAAATAGAACCCTTTTTGACAAAGCCCCCCGCAGCTGCATTATCAGGAAACACGTCATGTACAATCAGTGTGATATCCCATCGTCTTTTTTTACTAAAAAAACTGGTAAACCAAAGAAGTAAAATTGGGTTCGTGACCATTAGCAACCTTGCACCATTGGGAATGATTTTCAGCATCAAACGAAGCATACGGAAAGAAAGAAGCAATTGCCCTAATAAGCGAGAAATCGATTTATTTTTATCATATGCAACATTAGTTATGCGATAAACTTCATATTGCAAATCGCTCGTGCCCTTTCCTAAAATTGCTTTAGGGTCATATGAATTTGGACCTGCAATCACAGAGATTTTTGCAGACTTAGATAACCATTCAGCGATCTCTGTCATAATATATCCCGTAGAAATTGTCTCTGGATAAAATAATTCTGAAATTATCCATACATCCCTTTCATTTTTACAGTTTTTATTCACTCCAAACCGTTCTTTTAACATAATCAGTATAACTTAATATAATTCTCACAACTTTTTCTGAAACATTCGACATGGAATAATCATATACTTGTCTCATTGATCGATCCTCTCCTCTCTTTTGTTTTTCAAGTTGGACTAAAGCTTGAAGGATTCTATCTGAATTTAATCCTACCATCATAACAGAAGCTTCTTCCATTGCTTCAGGCCGCTCATGCGCTTGCCTCAGATTTAGTGCAGGAAAATTCAAAATAGAAGATTCTTCAGAAATAGTTCCGCTATCAGACAGAACAGCTTTAGAATGAAGTTGTAAAGCATTATAGTCTACAAATCCCATTGGCTTCAACTGCTTAACATTTTCATGTAAAGAGATGTTCTTGGCAGTTAACATTTTTCTTGTCCTGGGGTGCGTACTAAAAATAATAGGATAATTATATTCCTCTACGATACAGTTCAGGCTGTGGACTAGCCCATTAAAATTGGTTTCATTATTTATATTTTCTTCCCGGTGTGCTGATACTACAAAGTATTTATATTTTTCTATACCGAGCTTTTGTATAATTTCCGACGATGTAATAAGCGAGGAATAGTGAGAAAGTACCTCGCACATTGGAGACCCCACTTTGATGACCCGGTCTGACGGGAATCCTTCCCTAAGTAAGTACTCCCTTGCTATATCACTGTATGTCAGGTTAATATCGGATATGTGATCAACAATCTTACGGTTGGTTTCTTCAGGTACTCGTTGATCAAAACATCTGTTTCCAGCTTCCAAATGGAAAATAGGAATATGCCTTTTCTTTGCTGGTATTGCACAAAGGCAAGAATTGGTATCTCCCAAAACCAAAAAAGCATCCGGATTGATTTCCTGTAGCAATGGGTCTATTTTAATTAATATATTCCCTATTGTTTCCGTAGCAGTTTCTCCTGCTGCGTTAAGGAAGAAATCTGGTTTCCTAATCTGCAGATCATCAAAAAAGATCTGATTTAATTCATAGTCATAATTTTGACCAGTATGAACCAAAATATGTTCTATAGATTTTGAATCGTCCAAGGCTGCAATGATCCTAGACAATCTGATGATTTCTGGCCTTGTCCCTACTACTGTTATTACTCTTAATTTTTTCATTTTCAATTGACATTTTCCATATAAGTATCTGCATCGTTTGGATCGTAAATCTCGTTTATCCAAAAAACTGTTATTAGTTCATCCTCACCAATATTTGCAATATTATGTGAATACCAAACCGGCATATCAACGTATGCTGGCGAGGTTGTTCCATCAATTTCAAAACTTATTACTTCATCTGTTCGATAACAACGCAGCTTAATAATTGCTCTTCCTTTGATCACAGCAAAACGTTCTATCTTTCTGGTATGAAAGTGATTCCCTCTTATTATGCCGGGCTTTGTTGTAGAAAACGAAATCTGGCCTTTATCATATAACTTAATTAGTTCAACAAATACACCTCTTTCATCACTATGAATTGAAAATTTTCTTGGAAAGTAAGTTTTATGATCGATTGCAGCACGAAACGTATTAAACAAATTAAGGTGAAATGGGTCTTTCAAATCGGGGATTTCTCCTTTTTCAAAATAGATTCGCTTGAAGCTATCTAGTATCAATAAAATATCTGATACTTTTCGCTCATATGTTGCGGGGATATAATATTGCGGCGAAAATTGCTCCTTTCTTATTATCTCGAATATATACTTAATAAGGTCATCGATATAAATAAGTTTCAGATAATTATTCTTTAATACCTTGGGTTCTAGCTCATGAGTAAGTTGGTAACAAAAAGTTGCAATTCCCGAATTATAAAAAGGTTTACCAAGCGGTCCAAAAACATTAGGTATCAATAACCCACAAAATTTTGAATCGTTTCTAATAGACCAATCGTGAAGGATTTCCCGGGCCTTCTTTTTAGCGTTTCCATATTCATTATTATTTTCCTCTTGTATTGAAGAAGAAAACAACAAGAACGGTTTATGGTTTGCTTCTTCTAAAGCTGCTATCAATTTTTCTGCAAAAGAGACGTTTAATCTGTAAAGCTCTTTCAGATCATCATGCCTATTTATTCCTGCCAAATGAATAATGATATCACACTCACTCACCCAATTTTTCAACTGATGCTGATCCTCGAAACTCTCTTTTTTAAAGGGGATTAATTCGTATTCGTCTTTTTGCAACAAGATATTGTTAGCAAGATGGGTTCCAATAAATCCATGTTGCCCTGTAATTCCAATCTTTTTCATTTCTTTCTCAATTCGTTTTATAACTTGTGCAAAAAAAACGCTCAAACCATCATGAAAGCATATTTTGTACAGTTAATATCAGCATAATCAAATAAAACAGCAGATTGATGATCTATTTGACTAATGATAAACTTTTGTTTTATCAATATCTTGTTGTACAATTGGTAATTTCATAAGAAGGGCTTTCATTTCCTCTATATTCAGGCGATGGGTATTATGTGAGTGATATTCATCCTGTTGAACAATATTCTTTTCCCCTTCAGAAAAATATTGTTCATAGTTCAAATCTCTATTATCCGCAGGTATACGGTAATATTTATTCAAATCTTCTGCTTTAATCATATCTTCTCTATTTACAAGGGTTTCGAAAAGTTTTTCTCCATGCCTTGTGCCAATAACTCTTAACTCTACAGAAGATTGATACAATTCAATTAAAGCTTTAGCAAGTACATCAATTGTTGCAGCTGGAGATTTTTGCACAAATAAGTCTCCGTTCCTTGCATTGTCAAATGCATATAGCACTAAATCAACAGCGTCTTCCAAAGTCATCATAAATCTTGTCATATTAGGGTCAGTAATTGTCAATGGTTTCCCGGCCTTCAATTGATTAATAAATAAAGGAATTACTGAGCCTCTGGACGCCATTACATTTCCGTAACGAGTTCCACAAAATATAGTTCTGGTTTCGTCCAGGTTTCTGGAACGAGCAACCATTACTTTTTCCATAAGCGCTTTTGACATGCCCATTGCATTAATCGGATAAGCTGCTTTATCGGTGCTGAGGACTACTACTTTCTTAATACCATATCTTTCTGCAGATGTAAGTAAATTATCTGTTCCAAGTATATTGGTTTTGACCGCTTCTATTGGAAAGAATTCACAAGACGGTACTTGTTTAAGTGCGGCAGCATGAAAGATATAATCGACGCCTTTAGCTACCGCATCAATTGATTGTTGATCCCTTATATCTCCAATGTAAAACTTCACTTTGTCATTATTAATCGCTTTGCGCATATCATCTTGCTTCTTCTCATCTCTCGAAAAAATACGTATTTCACTAAATTGGTCTTCGTGCAAAACACGTTTCAGAACAGCATTACCAAATGAACCTGTACCACCTGTAATTAATAAAATCATTTTAGGTTTTTTTTGTTTTAAGGTTGACAAATGCAGCGCATATAAATGGATAAAGAACAGTAACCAACGAAGTAAAATATAAATTAAATGGGGATAATATGATACACATGAAGAAAACAGGATATAAAAGTTTGTAAAAATTATTTTCTGTGTATTTTGCCATTATATGAACATAGGAAACGATCATTTGTATTATTATTACCAAGATAACTGTGATAGTAATACCAAAATCTCTTATAAAAGGTGTATAAAAACTTGTAGTATTATAGGTTTCATTTAATAGTTCTCCATAGTCCTTATTATTTTGATCGATGAGCTGGTTTCTTATTACAGTAGGTAATAGAGACATCAATGAATAAAAGGGGATATAATTAGGAGTGTTTCCTGATACTACCAGATAATTTAAATTTTGAACAGGCGTTGTTACATATAAAACGGGAGGCAAAAGATAAACTAACGCTATATTAGGCTCACTGGATGATAAATTAAGATTTTCAAACTTTTGGTATATATCATACTCATCGTTTCGCAGATAACGATATTGTTCCATGAAACCCAAAAAAGCAAGGAAGATCAATGCATAAAACGCTACCTTGAACAGTTGGACCAGTTTAAATCTCTTTATAAATAAATAGTACCCAACAGGATGCAAGACCAGAACAAGACCGCCACCTCTGTTTGCTTCAAAGAAGAAAGCAGAAATAATTAGGAATATGAATATATATATATATCTTCTTTGTTTATTTTTCAGCCACACAATCAGACACAACACACATAAGAACGCCCTCACCATGTTTAAAAAGCCTGACAAAGTTGGCACACCAAACTCATCATATGTTCTCGATTGTCCGCTTAATATCCATAATAATGGAAATCCTTTGGAATATATGATTGTTACACAGTAAAGAGCGATCCAAATAGGAAAAACAAGCCTGATAAAAGACATGGCCTTTCCCAGGCTAAAAGTAATATCAGGTTTGGGGATCGATAAAATTTTATGTGCAAAGAGCAGCTTAAACGTTTTATAAATGACCAAAAAAGAAACAACATTTCCGATAACAAGCCAATACGTTTTAGGAGATATTCCAATAAAAAAATCTAAGCTGAAAAACTGCAGTAAAATAAATGGTAACGCCCAGACAATAAGAAAAAGAAGATCTGGTCTTGATATATCAAATCTAAGTTTCAAAGGTTAGTGTCTATTTCGATAATACATATGAACTTTCTTCCATGCACTTAATGGTAGGAAAAGTATAAAAAATAGAAATATATGCTTTATATCACTAAGCTGTGTCTTTATCATGCAATTAATTGCTTTCCATCTGTTACCAATAGTTACATGATATTTTGCATCATAATAATATGAGTGTAAATAAGCTTTCTTAAACTTCTGAATATTGACCTTGTTAGAGAAATGTTGTTTTGTTTTAAGAAGTTCCAATGAATACCGTCGCTCATATCCAAGTTTGTCAGACATTCTAGAGGTCAGTGAATTCATGCTGACACGGTATTTGACCAACGGCTGGTTAACAACTGCAATGGGATACATAAGGCTCAGGTTTATGAATAAGCAATATTCTTCTGAGGCAGTTAAATGCTCATCAAATTTCATATTTGACTCTTCCAAACAACTTTTCCTGATCAAAGCTGCAACAATATGAATGTTGAAGTTTTCCAAAAGCTGATTAATAAGATAGCCCGATTTATAACCCGGAATATAATAGCGGAAATGCGTCTCGTCTTCTAAAACCTCTTCTACTCCCGAGTAACAAATACAATAATCATTATCGGTTAATATTTCATTGATTTGTAATGATAATTTATCGGGGTACCAAATATCATCAACATCCAAAAATGCTATAAATTCTCCATTCGCTTTCTGCATAGCAAGATTACGCGCATGCCCAAGCGGAGTATTTATCTCAGCCCTGAAATATTTTAATCGGTCTCCGTATTCTTTTGCTATATCTGCACTCTTATCAGAAGAACAATTGTCCCAAAATATAATCTCCCAGTTTTTATATGTTTGTGAGCAAACAGAATCTATAGCTTGTCTGAGAAATTTGTCACCATTATAACAATTAATGATGACACTCACCAATGGCTCAGTTTTATTTCCAGACATAGGGTATCTCCTTATTATCCAATGGCAAATTCAGCGATTCCGCTGGATCATGTGGTTTGTTGATAATATTAGCCAGTAATGCAAATGGTTCGGACAATGCTTGAAAACTGTACCATATCTCCGGTCGCATTGAAATCATCTGATAATTTTCTCTATCATCAATAATAATTTCCTGAATCGCACCATAGCTGGGTGAATCTATTCGACAATCATAAGCTATCAATTTAATTCTCCCGAATGGAACACAGAAATGTTGATGTATCTCTTTGTGAAACTTCCACCCTTTAACCACATTAGTATTCACTTTAGAATAATAGGCCTCACCAAATCCTCTAAAAGTATCTCCCGTGGATTTAAGGTATTGATATACTGCTCCACGCTCGTCAATTATTTGCTTGAGTGGAACACAGAGTAAATCATGTATTTTATCCATCATAACTATTTAATTCAATGCCCAATTAATATTTCGCTCTTTTGCTTTGGCAGTATAAAAATCGATATGCTCTCTTGTTAATTGAAATATATCAGTTTGACCAGAATAAAAATCAACATACCAGCTTGTAGTTAATTGAATAGTTTCATGAAAATTTAAAACCGGATACCATTTTAATTCAATATTCGCTTTATCGCAAGCCAATTTTAAAAGGTTTGCTTCCTTTTTTCCATCATTAACATATCGGTTAATCCAGCCTGCACTCTCATTCCAATACAGTTTCATTTCTTCAATTAACTCTCCTACTGTTTTATTGACTTTTGAATCGGGGCCGAAATTATATGAGGTATTCCTGTTTACAGAGTGCTCGTTATATAATTCGCTAGCCAGGCAAAGGTAGCCGCTCAGTGGTTCTAATACATGCTGCCAGGGCCTTGTACTATGTGGGTTTCGGATTTCGACTGCTTTGTTCGACGACCATGATCTTACAATATCGGGCACTATACGGTCCTTTGCCCAATCTCCTCCACCGATAACATTCCCGGCCCTGGTAGTTGCCAGATTCGGGAAACCTGAAAGGAAGAAAGACTTCATGTAAGAGTTAGCTATAAGCTCAGCGGCTCCTTTTGAGCCACTGTAAGGATCTTCTCCACCTAGTTTGTCGTTTTCACGATATCCATGTACCCATTCCACGTTATCATATGCCTTATCGCTTGTTATAATCAAACCTACTTTAACAGCATCTGCCATATTCCTGATAACTTCCAGTACATTCAACGTTCCAATCATATTTGTCTCAAAAGTCCCTTTGGGGTCTGCATACGAATCTCTGACTAGGGGCTGAGCCGCTAAATGAAAAATTATCTCTGGCTTAAATTTGTTGCAAAGTGCATAAATTTCGTCGTAATTACGAATGTCTCCAAGATTGTGATTAATTTTGGGTTCAATATTTAATTTCTCAAAGTGTGATGGCTTGGAAGGAATACCTAATGAAAATCCAGCCACATCGGCTCCCAAATTAAGGAGCCAAATAGTTAACCAAGATCCTTTAAAACCAGTATGCCCAGTTACTAGAACTCTTTTTCCTTTGTAGATGTCTTTAAACATGATTTACCATTTTTTCCAGGGTGCATTGCCTGATTGCCAAATATTGTTAAGATAATCTCTGTCACGTATTGTATCCATGCATTGCCAAAAATTATTGTGCTTGTAAGCCACAAGCTGATGGTCTCTACAAAGATTTTCTAATGGCTCTTTTTCAAGAATTGTCTCATCTCCGTCTTCAAGATAATTAAACACATCATAATTAAAGACAAAATACCCCCCATTAATCCATCCTTCTCCTATTTGCGGCTTTTCTTTGAATTCAATAATATCTCCGTCATTATGCATAACAATCGAACCGAATCGAGCTGGCGGCCTCACTGCAGTTAGAGTTGCCAATTTACCATGTGCCTTGTGAAATGAAACCAACTCCTTTATGTTCACATCTGCCACTCCATCACCATATGTCAACATAAATGTATCTCCTGGTTTGAAAAGCTTTTTTAATCTAAGTAACCTACCGCCTGTCAAAGAATGCGGCCCTGTATCATGCAAGCCAACGTTCCAATCCTCTGAAAAGTCATTTTGAAAAGTCACATTTCCAGATTTCAAATTAATCAGCATATCACTTTTATGGAGTTTATAATTAAGAAAAAATTCCTTGATTACATCTCCTTTATATCCAAGAGCAATTGCAAAATCATTATAGCCGTGGTGTGAATATATTTTCAGAATATGCCACAAAATTGGCATGTTACCCACTTCAACCATTGGTTTAGGTTTAAGTGTGGTTTCTTCACTCAGCCTTGTTCCAAGTCCGCCTGCTAGAATAATTGTTTTCACTTGATGTGTTTTATATTTATAGAATCGTGGGGCAATGCTAGTCAGTATAACCTAAATACCTATTGATTAATTCTGAAACATAATAAATATCTTCTTCTTTCAGATCAGGGTGCAATGGCAAGGTTAATATTTCTTTATAAATTTCTTCCGTCACATCCAATTTAGTTTTTTTATCCGAGTATAAGGAAAGCAAATGGTTAGGTTTGTAATGAATACCAGTTTGCACTCCATTAGCTTCTAAATATTGTTTTATTTCATCTCGTTTTCCGTTCAGAATTCTTATAGGAAATATGTGAGGTACGATGTAAGCCTTTTTTTCAGTAACTGGGATAGCAATTGATGAATTTTTGCAGAGCAATTCCTTGTAGATTGTTGCGAGTTTTATTCTAGTCGGAGCAAAGACAGTATCTAGTTTTTTTAATTGCTCCCGTCCAATAGCAGCAAATATATTACTCATGTGGTAACGATAGCCCTGATCAACAACTTCAAAATCCCAACTACGTTTTCCAGAAAATCTTTTTTCGGTATCACTCATTATACCCAAGAGTCGCGCATCTTTTACTAGTGATTGAATCTTTTCATCGGATGTAATAATAGCTCCCCCCTCTCCACTGGTAATATTTTTAATTCCGTCAAAAGAAAAGCAAATTATGTCTCCAAACGAACCTATTTTACTTGATTGATAACTACATCCGAAACAATGTGCAGCATCCTCAATTACTCGTAGCTTATATTTCGCGGCTAAGCGGTAAATTTTCTCAAGATTTACCGGATTACTCGCATAATGTACCGGCATAATAGCTTTTGTTCTGTTTGTTATTCTGCTCTCCGCATGCTCAATATCTATTGTTAATGAATCCTTGTAAATATTACAAGCAACAGGAGTTGCTCCACTGGCAGAGATGGCCTGAAATGATGATATAAATGTGAATGAAGGGACTAACACTTCGTCTCCTTGTCTGGCAACTGCTTGTACTGCAAGATGTAATGCTGCAGTGCCAGAGCTAACGCAAACAACTGAAGAGCGTTTTACTCCAAGATAATTAGCAATCTCTTCTTCAAATAAATCTACCTCTTTTCCCATTCCCAGGTATCCGTCCTGTAATAATACCTTGGTAATTGCTTCTACTTCTTCAGTGCCGACAACTGATTTAGACAACCTAATCATATACAAAAATAAATTTAATTGAACCCACGCATTTTATCGTATAGTTTCCGCAAAAAAGTTCTTTTCAATAAATACGGCGGAACATTTTCTATGGCAAAATTTGTGTGCTCTATTGCTGAAACAAGCCTACGTGCTGTAACACCTATATCATGGTTATTTTTAAAATATTCGAATGCTTTTCTCGACAATTCTTCATACTGTTCAAAAAGTGATAGAAACATTGTCTCAAGGGAAGAATTATTTTCAACATAATCTTTGGAACTTATATCATGACCGAGATCATAGTCTTTTGTATCATGCAACCATCTGAACAAATAATCACCTTTTATTGGGTAATAAGAGATATCAAGTAAAATTGTTGGTATTGCCAATTTTGCCCCTTCAAGTGCTGAGGTACCCATTGCAGTAAGCACGTTAACCTCTGTGGCAAGGAATCGGTCTAATGCATCGGGTGTCATTGGTCCTTTCATATCAAGTTTAAAATAATGGTTATCAATATTAAGCATAGATATTCTTTCCCTAAAAGGCCCTTCTCCGATAACATAATAATAAATTCTTTTTTGAGTCTTTGCGGCGATAGTCGATAATTTCTTAAGCGTATGTATAAGAATATGGGACTTAAAGTCGCACAATCTGCCAACCCAACAAAAATAAATCACATCCGTATTAATCGTTTTTTCTTCTTTAAATAAAGAAGGTACTGATGGTACAGGCAAGAAATCTACATCGAACCGATCAAGGAAAAGGTATTTAATTGTTTTCTCAAAATTAGGCCCATCCATGAAATAAAGTCCTTTTCGAATATTAGCAATTCGAATATATTCCTTACACAACTTGATTCGTTTTCTAAAAAAAAGAGAAGCGATGGTTTTGTAGAATTGGAAATAGTGATTTTGAATATTTCGTAATCCTGGCAAAGGAATCAATATCGGTACTAAATTCTCAGGGTGTAATGTCCACAATAATATTTTTGTTTTCGGCTTAATCAACAGCTCAGGCCTCATTGCATACGGGAGGATCGACTGCATAATCAGTACGCAGTCGTCGGGTGGGGAGACTCTTTGACCGTCTTTAAACTCAATAATTCTTACTTTATCATTTGAAGTAAAATTTCTTGCTATCGCGCCATTATTGTAATCAATGATTGAAACATCTATGAAAGGGTATTGGTCAATAATCGTATTTGCCATTCTAGAAAACAAAACAGGAACGCCACTTACCTCATGATAAGGAAAAAAGAAACAAATAGAATATTGCTGAAAATTATTAAATTGTTTCATTATAGCTATTGCAGGCATCAATTATATAATTGATGTCTTCATCAGACATTGTAATATCAACAGGTAAGCTAATTACAGTATTATGAATTTTCTGGGTTATCGGAAATTCTAGATGATTGAACTCTTTATAAGCTTTTTGTTTATGGGGGGCTATTGGATAATGTATCACAGTTTGGACCCCTAGCTCTGACAAGTGCCGCTGAAATTTATCTCTGTTTTCGACTTGTACAACAAAGAGGTGCCACACATGTGCCTCTTCCTGGATTACGGTAGGCAAAGTAATATTTGGATGTATAATATCTGATATATATTTTGATGCAATTGATCTGCGAATAGCATTTTCAGCATCCAAGTGTTTCAATTTTACAAGCAATAAGGCTGCTTGCAATTCATCGAGCCTGCTATTGACTCCCTTATACATATTATAGTATTTTATCTCTGATCCATAATTGCGCAGGGCCCGCACTACTTCTGATAGTCTGTCGTCATTTGTAGTAATAGCCCCGGCATCACCAAGTGCTCCCAGGTTTTTGCCAGGATAAAAACTAAACCCCGCAGCATTACCCCAATTACCACTTCTTGTTCCGGACCAAACTGCTCCTTGAGATTGCGCACAATCTTCAATTAGTAATAAGCCATAATCATCAGCAATCTTCTTAATAGCTTCCATCTCGCACATTTGTCCATACAAGTGAACTAACAAAATAGCTTTCGTTTTATTAGTTATGACTTTGGTAATCTTTTTGCTGTCCAAATTAAATGTTTGTGGATCAGGCTCAACCAATACAGGTCTTAAGCCATTTTCAGATATGGAAAGAATGCTAGCTATATAGGTATTTGCTGGTACTACGATCTCATCTCCTTCTCGCAAAATTCCGAGTTCTTTATATGCACGTATTATCAATATAAGTGCATCCAGCCCATTAGCAACACCTATAGTATGTTTCACTCCGCAATAGGAAGAAAATTCTTGCTCAAAAGCTTTTAACCTTTCCCCCATAATATACCATCCGCTTTCCAAGACCTGGTTAAACGCTTTACATAATTCATCCTTGTGCTTTTCGTTGATTTTCTTAAGATTGAGGAAAGGAACTTTCATTTAATTTACTTTTGTAATTCTACAAGCTTACCATCCTTTAACATATAATTCTTATTCTCTTCTTCTGAATAGAATAAGTTATCTTTAACTAATAGTTTGTTTCCTTTTTTATCTACCCATCCTTTAAACTTCGCAGGGTTACCATAAAATAAAGCATAATCAGGGATATCCTTGGTAACAACGGAGCCAATACCGGTCATTGCATACTTTCCTATTGTAATTCCAGCTAATATTGTTGAATTAGCACCGATCGAAGCTCCTTGTTTGATCAGAGTCCGTACTGGTGTTTTAAATGCTTTACTTCTTGGCCTGATATCATTCGTAAAAACAACATTCGGTCCAAGAAAAACGTCGTCTTCGCATGTAATGCCATCCCACAAAAAAATTCCCGATTTAACTGTTACATTATTACCAAGCGTAACATCATTCTCAATAAAACAATTAAAATTAATATTGCAATTATTACCGATGACTGCACCCGCTAACACTACTGAATGCTGCCAAATTTTGGTGCCAGAACCAATATGTTGGGTCTGTACTTCCGCAGTTGGGTGAATATAAGCGTTATTTTTCACTCAAAAATCGATTATAATCTCTTATATAATCCTCAGCGTCATATTTATGAGACGCTAATACCAGGCAAATACCTCCAGATGAGAAATTAAACTCTTCTGCCCAGATATATGGAGGTATATGAAGACCGATATATGGCCTATTGAGGGTAAATACTTTTTTATGTTGGCCATCATTAACAAGAATATCAAAACTCCCACTGGCCGCCACCAGAAATTGATGGCAAACTTTATGAGCATGCGCTCCACGTGATTCCCCCCCAGGAATGTCATAAAGATAGAAAATTCGGTTAACAGGAAAAGGCAATTCAATATTGCCTCTTACGGGAGTAATATTTCCTGATTTATGATGAATTCTAGGTAAATTTATAAGAGCACAATCATCAATCGTATTTTTTTTTGCATTTTCATTCATTTGCTGATGCAATTTTTTTTAGCGAGACAAACTCACTGTAATTACGTATATAGTTATTTTCATCATAATCTTCTGAAGCGATAATCAGGCAAAGTGCATTGGTTGAAAAGTTTGTCAAAGAACGCCATATAAGTTGCGGTACAAAGATACCGGTATATGATCTATTGAGAGTATACTTCGCTTTGTTCTCCCCATCATCAAATTCTACATCAAAACTCCCTGACAATGCAATAATCATTTCATTAAGAGTTCTGTAAGCATGCCCGCCTCTTTTTTCTCCCCCTGGCACATCATATATCCAATACACTCTTTTTATGTCGAACGGAATAAATCGTGGGGATTCCACAAAAGAAAGATTACCTCTTTCATCAATTATTTTAGGCAGCTCTTGAAATCGAATATTGCTTATTGTCACAATAGTTAAATTAATTTTTATAACAGTAACTCGGAAGTGCATAATAAATTGCTTCTGCTGCTCCCTGATCACTCATTTTTTTCCAAATTCCGATATTCTTTTCAGATAAAGATGGCTGAAAGAATTCTTTTTTCCGAATATGTGCTTGAGAAGTTTCTCCCAAAAATCCATATATTTTTGTTAACGTATCTTCATAGTTTAATACGATCTCTTCAAAATTGAGGCGTAGAACGTTTTCGGTATCAAGCGAAGTATCAATCTTATCATGTATCATCTTCTGCCGTTTGATAAACACGTCAATATTTGCCGCACCTGTTATTCCTAATTTAAGGTCCCAGTGTCTTTTCACTTCGGCAGCCGGAACATGAACGCCATGTCTCACAAAATTACTTGCATAAATATCCCGTGGATCCCGATCTACAATAATTGCTTTGGCATTTTCGAAAAGATTAAGGCCTGCCATAGGGTAGAATGGTTCTACAGCATTATGCAATACAAATGTTTTGGTTGTCGATTCAGCTATAACGTTATATAGGTTATTTAAGTATCCCCTTGTAAGTTTGACAAAATCCGCATTTCCAGCACCATATATTTTCTCTAAAAAGATTTTTTTTGGGAAGATCGTTCTTGTTAACCGAGTAATGAATTGTTTATATCCGGATTCATTTAATGACAAATATGGCCATTCAGATTCGTATTCAAAATCAATCAACGATTTGATATACGCTTCACTGATTTCAAGGAACCTGTTATTAAAATAGGCATTATAATTCATTCCGTTAGCAACAAAAAGTGTTTTGGGGTTTGAAAGTTTAGCAACTGTTCCTGCCCTTTCAACAATTCGTTTAAAAGCTCTGATTGCAGCATCTGACCTGATCGGAGACCAGTCTTTATCAAATGCCTTTTGCATGTCAAGTAATCCATTCTGCACCCTCAACAAGTTGAATTCGAATGTGTTAACAGGAACTTGATATCCATCAAATTCACGAAGCAAGTCAGAGATAACCGTCTTCCCGCTCATTGTAAATCCAGAAACAATAAGGAATCTGCACATATATACTAGTCAATAATATTTTACCAAGCAATTACGTGGCATGGTGCCCCATCAGCATGTTCTACAAGCAAAGGGGCTATTATTACTGTTTTTGGAGTAAAATTCAATTGATCCAGTTTCATATCTTCAAGAACAAGTATTTCATGTTCTAACAAGAATTGCTGATGGGCTAACCTGCCCTCCAGCCTGTCCAATTTACTAGTAAGCGATATCATATCAAATCCAAAAACACGTAATTGTCTAAATCTATCTCGAAATAGTTTTGCATAATTAGCCGGTACCACAGGTTGCTCCATCCAAAAACGATTTTCCCCTCTATACTTTGAAAATCCTGTTTTCCATATAAGCAATTCAATATCTTCAGAAAGTTTCTCTATTTCTTTGGGTACGTCTTCTACCGAAGATTCAATAATACCAATTTTTTGAAATATCCAAAAAGAAGCTGTATAGTCGCTGCAGGTTTTTCCACTGTTTGAAAAATGAAACGGAAAGTCTACATGTGTTCCAATGTGGGCCGGAAAAGATATTAAAAGATTATTTGTATTATCTCCTTTAGCAATTGATCTAATCATTTCCGTTTTAACTGCATTCTCTTCTCCTCCATAAGCTGGAGTCATTGAACTCAAAAAATATGAAAGGTGAATCATACGCTTCTGGTATATTCTTTTGAATAATCGAGTAAATATTGCTTCAGTACATCATCCATTGGCAGAAACATTTTCTCCACTTTTCCAGGCCCCTTACTTAAGATACACCCCAACCGATTGTCTTTATTTTTTTTATCCCGGCTCAAGGCAGATAAATACTCATTAATATTATTTTGGTTCAAAGAAAACGGAGGTATATTCTTCCGCAGGATAGTATGGCATCTTTGGAAAGATTCCATCTCTTGCATACCTAGTTTCAAGGAGATATAATTGGCAATGTCCATTCCAATTGATACTGCCTGTCCATGTGGAATTTGATATTCAGTAATTGTTTCAATTGCATGACCAAACGTATGTCCGTAATTAAATATATGTCTATAGCCAGTATCGAACTCATCTATTTCAATAACTTGCTTTTTGATTCTTAAACTGTTCTTGATGAAATATAGAAGCCTAGATCTATCGTGCAGTAGCGATTCATACTGTTCACTGATCTGATCAGCAATATCGATTCCTTCAGTAAAAAAATAATGCAGCATTTCCCCAATACCGGAACGTATTTCGCTCTCAGAAAGCGTATCAAGAAATAATGGGTTGATAAAAATTTGAGAGGGTGGATTAAACGTTCCAATCAGATTTTTAAACTGGTCGAAATTAATAGAGCTTTTACTTCCTATACAGCTGTCACATTGAGCAAGAAGTGTCGTTGGGTAAAATTTCCAATCGACCCCTCTGTACAAAATAGACGATACAAAAGCAACTATATCCTGGGTAATTCCTCCACCAATAGCAATAAGCGTATCATCCTTTCTTGTATTTTGTTCAATAAGTCTCCGAATTACTTCCTGACAATAATCGATTGTTTTATTCTGCTCATTACATTCTATTTCCACTTTACGTGATGAAGATAGAATTTCTGAAAGAGCAGGGAATAACTTTGCTATTTTTTTGTCAATTACAGCTACTAATTTCCCCTTCTCTACTAATGATTTTAATGAGTCAAAATCATTAATAAAGGAAACTTTATAGGTTTCTCTAATTTTTGAATTAATTGCGAATGTGTCAAATATTTGTAAATCCTCCATCTACAACTATATTTTGCCCTGTTAAATATTGATTCAAATCACTCATTAAGAAAATGGCCACATTTGATATGTCTCGCGTAACAGCCAGTCTTCGTGCAGGAATCATTTGCGCCATTTCTAGCTGTTCTTTTTCAGAAAGGTTTTTACGGGTTAGATCTGTAAGCACAAAGCCTGGTGAAAGCGTATTAACCAAAATGTTGTGTCTTGCAAGATCATTGGATACACCTACAGTCAATCCGTGGATACCAAATTTTGTTGCCGAATAAACAGAACGTCTTTCTTTACTAATTTTACTGAAGATAGACGCTACATTTACTATCCTACCATAGGATTGTTTCTTCATCTTTTCCGAAACACAACGGATCAATTGAAAAGGAGCGGAAAGATTGACTGAAATCATATCGTTCCAGTCTTCGATGAGCGTTTCATCAATATAATTCAGTCTGTTGATACCCGCATTGTTTATGAGCCCATGGACCCGATCAGTTTTTTTGAGCTCATCGATAAATTCTAATAAACTCTCGTTCTCAGAAAAGTTAACACAATGATACTTCTTAGAAGTTGAATTTGTAATGGCACTCCTATTCAGCATATCAATCTCATCAGGATTCGTTCCTGTAAGAATAAGATTTGCTTTCAGTTCAGCCAGATCATCGGCAATTTGCTTACCAATCCCTCTAGTAGCCCCGGTAACAATTATTGTTTTACCAGTGAAATCAAAACGCATATGCTACAGAATACATTAAACAATTCCATCTTCGTGCATGATATGATACTGCATCCAGGTGACGATAATATGATTAATTACCAAATGGATATCTTCCACTGGAGCGTACTCGCCTTTCGGTGATTCAACAACTATTGGTACATCTACTATATTCTTAAGTTTTCCTCCGTCAAATCCTAGCCAACCAATAACAGTTCCACCCTGTTCTTTAAACCATTCTGCCGCAGCAACAAGATTAGGTGAATTGCCACTTGCAGAAATTGCTATTAGTTTATCACCTTTGCGAAAATGCACTTTCAACTGATCCAAAAAGATATTATTGAAAGTGCTGTCATTTCCAATAGCGGAAATAACAGAAATATTATCCGTTAATGCCAGTGCTCGATATGATTTATTTATTGCTTTGTTACTCTTCTTCAATACCGCTAATCCAAAATCGTTTCCGATATGTGATGCTGTGGAAGCTGAACCTCCGTTTCCTATTATAAAAATAGTGTTCGCATTTTGCCTTGCCTCTTCAAGATGGCGGATACATTCACTGATGTTTTTATGATCCAATTTTTCGAGCAATGTTATCAAATACGCAGCATACCCTCTGCTAAATTCAAAAGCATTGAGGCCTCTTTCTTGGTAAAGCTTGTCCAGATTATTCATGTAATTGATTTTTTATTCATTCGGATTATTAATGTAGAATTTATCTCGCCATTGAATGTCGTTGTAATAAATGCTATACACAAGCTTCATAGTATCTAATGCATCCTGACTACTGCCAAATTCTATTCTTTTATCGTTGATTACAGCATCAGCAAATTCGTAGATCTCATCTTTCCATGAATTATCTTGTAAGAATTTAATTGTCTTACTTTCCATTTGCCCATCGTTGGATTCTTCATTTCGTAACCCAATTACGATTTTTTCTTCTCCATAACTTTTTGATCCGGAAAGGATACCATGAAGTTCAATATATCCTTCTGTAAGTGTAATTTCCAGTCCGAACTTATGTTGCCACTGAGTTGCAGTTGAATTAAGCATTGCGATTCGCCCTCGCTTATCTTTCATAATAGCATAAGCATTGTCTTCAACATCATGTCTCCAGTAATCATTGGATATAAAACTCTTTACTTCTACAAATTCACCACAAAAAAGGCGCATTAAGTCCACCATGTGGATACCCTGGTCAAGCAATATACCTCCGCCAGCCATCGCCCTTTTTGAACGCCAGCCACCTGAAAAGGGAATAATTCGGCTCTTACCATATACCCCACGCATATTAATGATTTCTCCCATCGTTCCAGATTGTATTAATTCGAGGGCTTTTCTGACCGAATCATGATACCGATGGTTAAATCCATACTTCAGTTTAAGTGAAGGGTATTTTTTTTCAACCTCCATAACATCTTTGATATCTTCTACACATCTTCCTGGCGGTTTTTCACAAAAAACATGCATGCCTTTTTCCAATCCTTTTATTGTAACAATAGGAGCGATATCGTTTGTCAAACAGACAAAAAGAATATCAAGTTTCTCCTCGAGCAAGTAAGTATAATTAGTAAAACATTTAACACCAGAAGTGGTAACACTGTTCTCAGTAAATACTTGATCACAAACAGCGGTCACTTGTAAACTTGGGTGGCTGTTGATGTATTCATGGCGCCTTTTTCCCACTACTCCGTAACCTGCAATCCCTACTTTTAATTTATCCATTTTTATATTTTAAATACTCTTTAAGATGGTATATCGCCGCCTCACCCATTGCTACGACTGCTTCATAGGCATTTCCAGCTATGTGGGGAGTACATATAAGATTAGGAAAAGATAACAATTCTGTATCCTCTGGCGGTTCTTTTTCATAAACGTCAATAGCGGCACCAGAGATGAGTCCTTCTTTCAAAGCTTCTTTTAAAGCTGCTTCATCAATAATCCCGCCCCGAGCTGTATTGATAATAAAAGCTGATCTTTTCATTTTTGAAAAAACGGCTTTATTGATCATTTTAATTGTCGATGCATCAAGAGGTGCATGAATTGATATAATATCGCTCTCGGCAAACAAAGTTTCTTTATCTACCATAACAACTTTATCACGTAAATCAGGAGCATCAATATCCACAATATCATTCCCCAAAATATTACATTCAAAAGGTGTTAGCATTTTTGCAAGATGTTTGCCTATATGCCCCAATCCAATAATTCCTACTGTTTTGCCTTTCAGATTCCATCCTCCCGATTTATTCCAGGTTCCCTGTTTAAGTTGATTAGAAGTGACATAAAGGTTCCTGCAAAGCATAAGCATGAATCCAAGAGCCATCTCTGCTACTGATTCTTTATTCACTCCTGCCGTCCATCCAATCTTTACTTTTCGTGAAGCACACGCATCAAGATCAATGTTATCAAGACCAACACCATATTTTGCAATAATCTTAACATTAGGAAGGCTAGCAAGAGTAGTCTCATCTATTTTTTCAAGGCCAACGATTACGCCTTCTGCATCTGAGAAATAATCAATCAATTCTTCTTGTGTAAATCTCTTACCCTTTTCATTAACAACAGCATCAGGAAAATCTGCTTTCAAGTTGTTAACAAGATAAGTATTCTTTGAAAATGCCACAGCTGATACCTTTACCTTCATACTAAAACATAATTACGTTAATATTTGCCCCAATATTTGTCGGCTTTTATATTTGCCTCCACCAATTCTATATCCTTGATATTATCTACTGAATACGATTTAATATACGGGTATGGTGCAATGTGCTGGCAAAAATCCATGTCCAGAATACGATTGCTATCGCAAGATTCTAGCTTTTCCAAACGCGTTTCAGAATGAGCTGAAAATTTCTTTAAATATTTCCATTCAAATGCAAAAAGACCGTAAATTCTTCTTGCCTGTAACTCTTTTGAAAATTTATTGCCATTATATGGAACTGGTGATCTTGTAGTATACAAGACCTCATGATTATCATTATAGATCAATTTCACTGTGTCTGGGTTCCTCCAAATTGATTCTTCCTCAATTAACATTGCAAGAATGGTTGCCTTTACCTCTTCTCTTTTCAGTATTGGTTCAATCAATGTCGGAAACATTTCCGGATGTATCATAGGTTCATCGCCTTGTACATTAATAATTATATCATCTTCCTGCACCTTAAATTCAGTAATTTTTTCTACCGCTTCTGCAACCCGATCAAGTGCTCTAGCATGTTTATCACTTGTCATGGTGCATTCATAATTCTGGGAAATCGCGTAATCCTCAATCTCCTTATCACATGTTGCAATAGCTAGATGGTCCCACGAATTATACAGCTTCGCTCGTCCATAAACATGTGCAAGCATCGGTCTGTCAATGATATTATACATTGGTTTGCCAGGAAATCTTGACGCAGCCATTCGTGCGGGTATAATGCCAATAATTCTCATAAATGGTTTTTGAAAAGAATATTTAACTATTTAGTTCTATATAAATCAGAAATACTATCATTAGTCCTACCAAGGCGTTCAGATTTAACATGATCATTGATGTTTATCCAGCCTCCTTTTTCATCAGAGCTATAGAAAGCGTGCAATAAATTAATTGTATTTGCACAATCGTCGAGACTAACCGGGTAATTTTTATTTTTTATAAAGAAAGCGGCTATGTCCTCATACATCCTGCCATGACCACGACCATAAACTCTACCACGATCAGGAAGATCGGAAAAATCATCACTAAAAGTAATGCAATCTGCGGGTTGCGGCGTGAATATCTCCAACTTGTTTACTGCTATACCGCCTAATTGAGCCAGACCTTTTGACCCCACTATTGACAAAGATGCTTCAAAATCATCAGGTCGTGCTGCAGTAGTTACTTCAAGGCTTCCAATAGCTCCATTGGCATATGCAAAAGTTGCTACTACAGAGTCCTCCACTTCAATATTAGCTCCAAGCGTTCGCATTGTTGCGCTTACTCTGTCTACTTCTCCACCAAGATATCGAAGTAAATCAATGTGGTGAATTCCCTGATTGGTTATTGCACCCCCATCGTGAGAATAGGTTCCTCGCCATGGAGAAAGATCATAATAACGCTGTGGTCTGCACCAACGCAATCTTACATTCATGATCCTGATATCGCCAAGTTCATCATTTTGCAATGCTTTTCTTACTCTTTCCACTGCAGAGTTATATCTGTTTTGAAATACAGGAAATATTTGTAACCCTTTTTTTAATGCAATTGTCTTTGCATGCATTAATTGTTCAGGCCTCATGAAGGTTGGTTTCTCAATGACAACGTGCTTACTATATTCTTCCATTACCTCCATAGCATGTTCAAAATGCATTCCAGATGGAGTCGCAATCACTACGATATCAAGATCAGTTATTGCCTTAAACATTTCTCGATAATCAACAAAATAAGGGATCTTGAATTCTGTTCCATATGCCTCTGCACGATCTATAGCTAAATCACAGACCGCTGCAAGCTCCAGATACTCATTTTGCTCAATTGAACGCGCGTGGTGTCCAGCTATTCGGCCACAGCCAATTACAGCCACTTTAAATTTCTTAATATTCATACATTATTATTTCTAAATAGTGTGATTAACACATTAGTGTCCGGTAAAAATAGTTAGTAGTTCTTTGAAAGTCTTGGTATATATGTGTTTCATAGAAAAAAAAGTCGGTGACGATTTGAAATAGCTCATTTCATAACTTACTGTAAATCAGTTTGTTTATGAATCAGGGCAAATATGTTTTTTCGCAGATTGTCACTTTTCTTCCAGCTCGCATTTTTGATCGATGTGTAAGCAGATTCCAAGGAGATAAATGGGTCAAACACTTTACCTGTTGGAATCAGATGATGTGCATGATGTTTGGGCAATTAAGTAATCGTGATAGCCTTCGTGATCTTCTGGTTTGTTTATCCGCACATAAGTCAAAGCATTATCATTTAGGAATAGGAAAAAATATTTCGAGATCAAATTTGGCAGAAGTAAACGAGAAAAGGGAGTGCCAAATTTTTGAGATGTATGCTTATGAATTGATTGCGGAAGCTCAAAAAATATGTGTAACAGGTTCTGATTTTGATTCCTCAATTACTGGAAATGTATATGCATTTGATTCTACAACTATTGATCTCTGTCTAAACGTTTTTTGGTGAGCAGCTTTTAGAAGAGCCAAAGGAGCAGTTAAATTGCATACATTATTGGATGTCAGAACTGCCATCCCGGTTTTTACGCATATTACACCAGCCAGTGTGCACGATGTGAATGGGCTGGATTTTATTGATTATGAACCTGGTGGCTACTACATCATGGACCGCGGCTACATTGACTTTGATCGTATGGCAATCATTGACAATCATGATTCTTTTTTTGTTATTAGATCAAGAAGCAATCTCTCATTTGTCAGAGTCCCGGCTGAGAAACCAGACAAGAAAAATGGCATTCTTTGTGATCAGCGAATAAAATTAAAAGGGGCAATGTCGCTTGAGAAGTATGAAAAAATATTTAGACGTGTCAAGTTTTATGATGCGGAACAAAAAAGAACCTTCATATTCCTATCTAATAATTTGACTTTACCTGCCACCGAAATTGCACTTCTTTATAAAAACCGATGGAAGATTGAATTGTTTTTTAAATGGATCAAGCAACATCTAAAAATAAAATTATTCTGGGGTGTTTCTGAAAACGCAGTTAGAACTCAAATCTATATCGCCATCATAACCTATACATTGATAGCAATCATAAAAGCAAAATTGAAATTGAAACAGACGCCTTATGAAATACTACAAATACTGGGTGTATCACTGCTGGATAAAACTCATTTACCAAGCCTTTTTGAAAAAACAATATACCAAGATGTCAAAGATCAAAATCATATTCAATTGAAAATCAACCTAATTTAACCAGACACTAATGTGATTAACATTACTATCTTAAATGAACGTCTCGAGTCTATCACAAAACACTTCCATTTGTGTTGCACTCCCAATAGTGATTCTCAGATATTTATCGAAAGGGGCAGTTCGAATTGGGGTCTTAATATAAATATCATGCTCCTGGAGCTTTTTTATGAGCTGAGGTGTATCTATTTTTCTATTCAGATCGAAATAAACAAAATTCGATTGGCTAGGGAATAAAGTAATACCCATTCGCGAAAACCGTTCACTTATCAATTCTCTTCCTTCTCTGACTGTATTCACGTAAGATTTCATTATATGATCATTCTCGACCATGTATTTTGCAATTTTAGAAGAGACACCATCGATTTCGTGCACCAATTTAATCCGATAGATATCTTTAATTACGTCTTGATTTGCTAATATATACCCTACCCTGATTGCAGCAAGACCAAATGCTTTCGATAATGTTCTGGTGATAATTAGATTTGATTTGTCGTTAATCTTATCCACCAATGTAACATCATTGAAATGATAATAAGCTTCGTCAACCAATACAATTGTATTAAATTGTTCAGCAGTTTCGATGACACGCATAATATCCTTTACAGAAGTTACAGTCCCATTATGACCTGGATTTGAGATGATAACCATTTTGGTCTTCGTTGATATAGATGCTATCAATTCGTCTACATCAACAGAAAAATCGTTCTTGAATTTTTTTACAATTTCTGTAGCACCAAAAAGCTTTGCATACACTGAGAACATTGCATAATTGGGGTCATAATTGATGATTTCATTACCAGGTTCTATATACGTTTCATAAATTGACCTGATAGCCGCATCTGATCCAGGCGAAAGAATAATATTCCATCTATCGATATTCAGCCATTTAACAAATGCTTCATAAGTAGGCTCCAGCTCACTGTAAGCCACAAGATCGAAAGGGGTAATGGATGACATGATTTTGTTAAACTCAGTCTCGCTAAAAAGGGTCGTTCGCTCATTCTTATCAAGTCGCATTAACGATTCTCTCTTAAGTGTTTCCGGTGCAGGCCTGTTAATTTGAGAAACAAGGTGTCGGGCTTTAAGCATATCTTATACGTTTTTGCTTATTTAACTGATCAAAGTGGCAACTGCGTGCGTATGCGGTTGTAATAATGAAAGCCTATATATTGGCCATTTTTGTAAAATGCATCAGGTACAAATCCTACTTGTACGAATCCTGCCGATTCAGCGCTTTTACATGAAGCAATATTTCCTTCCATAATCTGCGCATAGATCCGATGAAGATTTAATACGTTAAAGCCATATTCGGTAATCAATTGCCAAGATTGCTTCCCATATTTTTTCCCCCATGCAGATTTTTCTCCGAGTACTATTCCTAATTCAGCTGAATGATGCACCCAGTCAATATGATGCAGCCCGACGTTGCCAATATGTTTATTAGATTCAGTTTCTACAATTGCAAATGCAACATCGTTCTTACTGCCATTCAAGTAATCTAGGTATTGTTTCTGCTTTTCACGGGTATTGGGAAATATCCCTTTATTCTGAAATTTGGTCACCTCTTGGTCGTTCAACCAAGAATACCATGAGCCATTTAGATCCGACTCATTCAACTCTCTTAAGTATATTCCTGCACCTTTTATAAATGGAATACTAGTCATGGTATTGATGGATTTTAATTTATTTATTGCCAACAGCCTCTTCGACAACAACCACTACTAATTTGAAATTCAGCATTTGTATGATTTGTTCTTCATCAAAAATTACTCCGAATGCTTCTTCTAATGAAGTCACAAGGTTTAAGTGCCCGATTGAGTCCCATTGTTCTATTGTTTCAGGTGAGCTGTTTTCATTGATATTGCTTTCATCTATCAGAAAAACATCGGCCATTATCTTTTTAATTCTTGATTCCATATAACTTTAATGTAATTAATATTTTCATTTAGAGAATGCTTTGAGAAGTCAAATAAGTATTCTTTCTTGTCATCTGATTTTTCAATCAATTCAAAACCGTTTTCCTCGAAAAAAGGTTCTACCAAAGAATTCTTATGCGTTTTATTGTATTCGGCTTTGACAGTATCTATCTCTTTCAGCTTTATTTGTTTCAATATCTCGCTTAAGAATACTTTTTCAATGTTCCTTCCTAGTATCCGACAGCTCATCAAAAAAGTATCTATTTCTGCATTTCTTTCATTGTACCTAATAATACATAATCCAGTAATCCCTGAGTTACCATATTTATCATTTACATCAAGAGAGAATATGTCAAATTCGGTTGAATTATAAAAGTAATGCATGTCTGCATTTGTATATCTTTTGGTCGTTAAATTGAACTGATTGGTTTTCTGAGTTAATTGAACCAATCGTTCAAAAAAAGTTTTGCTTTTGTTACTTAAAATAAGTTCAATATTCAAAGAGGCCAGATAATCATCGATATTTTGATAAGATTTTACTTCTTTTCCCCTTTCCAGATTCTGTTGATACATCTTAACCCTGTTTTTATCTTCCTCTGAAACATTAAGCGTGAAAAATAAATCTAAATTTTTACTGATCGTTTGTGGATATTCGAACGTTTTTTGAGGTACAGTCAAAGTTTTCACCTCAGGTAATTTTGCGTTCACAAGGCTAACTTCAAACTCCGAATCGTCAACAAAAACAATACTATCAATCCCAATATTTAGTTCTTTCGAAATATCGAGTAGATTAGTCGCTTTATCTATCCAGTTTACCTTCTTAATTACAATATCACTTTCAGTAAGCGAACTATCTTTCCTTTTTTCGAGGACTTCAACAACGTCTTCCAAATTATTTTTACTGCATATACCTATAATTACTCCCTTCTTTGCAAGGGCTTTCGCAATAAGATGGACTTCTTTGTAATAGATACCGTTTTTATTAGCACTCGATAAAGCAATGCCTTCTACGCCATCTTCTCCTACTACTCCTTTCCAAAGTGTATTATCGCAATCAAATATGATGGCCTTTTTTGATTTAGAATAAATAGAAAGTATTATTGGCGATATATATTCAGAATATATTTTCGTGAAAGTGATTGAATATAACGTCTTTGAAAGATAAAAGCCTCTTGAATCAACTGCCTGCTCAATAGAAACCCGTGCAAGAACTTTGTTAATTTCTATTAAAAAAAAGTTTGATGGGGCATATTCAATTAAAAAGTCATTCAATTTATCTACAAATTGCTCAAATATCGTCGGCTTAAGGCTATTGCAGGAAAAAAACAAATGTGAAAACTTATTAAACAATACCAACTTGGATTTTGATAAGTTCGCGAAAACCATTTTCAATTCAGTAGTAATCTTATCAAAGTAATTTTGGAAATACGATTCATTTTCAGTTTCAATTTCGTATACAAAACTTTCTTTGAGGTTTGATAATTCCCAGAATATTATAGGTATGCTCAATGTATCTATTGCCGCACTCTCTTGGATGATATTGTCATAGTCGCCAAATGTAACATGAGCATTTAAGGTATGGGATCTTAAGCTGTACTCCAAGGTTGGCTTTAGTTGATTTATAGAAATATTTGCCAACACTTTTAGCGGTATAATTTCTTTATTAAGGAGTTGTTCGCCTAATTCAGCATTCCGTCTTATAATATCAGAAAGATTCATGGTTTTCATAACATTACTTGTCCTCCATTAATTCGAATAGTTTCTCCTGTAATAAAATCAGATTTCTCTGAAATCAAGTAAGAAATGGCTTCAGCCACATCATGTGGTGTACACAACCTTCGAAGAGGGGTTTTTGCTTCGATCAGCATCTTCATTTTCTTAGGAACATCTACGACCAAATCAGTATCTATCATACTTGGTGAAACCATGTTTACATTTATTCCTTTAGACGCATATTCAATTGCAAGTGCTTTTACAAAACCCGTTAATGCCGCTTTAGCTGTAATATAATGCAACCATTCGCTATTTGGTTGATCTACAGCCATTGTACCAATGAATACAATCTTCCCATATTTATTTTTTTCAAAGAATGGCAAAAGTCCCGCCAGCAAATGGAAATTACTTTTTATATTAATATCAATCTGTTCCTGCATGATATTCCACTCTAAATCAGCATATTTAATGTTAGGTATTTTGACTGTGCTGCAATTGACAAACCCGGTAAGAGAAGTAAATTCCCTTTTAATCTTAAATAAAAACTCATTTATATCTTTATCATTTAAGAGGTCAGCCTTTACACAAACCGCTTTCCTACCTAATAACTCAATTTTACCTATTAAATCATCTACAACGTCTTTCTTAGAGTAATAATGTAGTAGTAAATCATATCCGTCCTCTGCCAATTTCATGGCCACAGCTCTCCCTATACCCCCAGATGCGCCTATAATTAATACAGTCTTATTTTCAACTTGTTTAGCAATTGTAATGTCTTGAGCTTCCGGCCCCTCAATATCTACCACTTTTACTTTTGAAAGTCCTGATGTCACAAGTTGCTTATTCTGATTATAAATCTCTACTTTTAGTCCTATTGAGCTCGCCTTATCATTCTTATCCACTACTTCTGCATGAACCCTGATGGTATCTCCAATTCGCACAGGGCGCAAAAAATCCAATGTTTGGGAAAACCACAAAGCTCCATCACCTGGCAATTTTGTTCCAATTAACGTTGAGATAAAAGAAGCCCCTAACATCCCATGTACAACCGGTTGCTTAAATTCTGTTCTACTTGCGAAGTCTTTATTGACATGGAGTTTGTTATCATCACCAGTCAAATCAACAAATTTATCTATATCTTTTTCCGTTATAGTATGACTGATCTCTGCTGTATCCCCTATTTTTATTTCACCATATTTCATGATATCTCATTGCTTTTTGAAACAATATTTTTTTTCTCCCTGTTTCCTATAACTCTTCCGGGATTACCAACTACAATCGACCACGGAGGAATCACACTAGACACTACCGAACCGGCAGCAATTACTGAGCCTTTTCCGATTTTTGCTCCACTCACAATCACTGCATTATATGCTATCCACACATCGTCTTCTATAACAATACTGTATTCTTTACCATCATATTCAATACTCGCTGAATTATGGCCTTGCATACTAATAGGAATATCTAATCGGTCAAAACTATGATTTGCGGCTCTTAAAAATGCATTGCTTGCTATGGAAACATTACTGCCAATAAATATACCCTTGCTTTCCCCTGGATTAACAATTGCATGGTCTCCTAATAGAAAATTATCACCTATACGTACCAATACAGGAACTTCTATCTGTGCCATCCGGCAAATAATTGACTTAGCCCCCATTTGCTTGACTCGCCATTTCCAATAAATCCTTCTTATTCTTGTTCCTATAAAGCCATTAGGTAACCCTCTTATAAAATAAAGTTCAAACCAGCTTCTCACCTCATATATCAATTTTTCAGTAATACTCATATAGTAAAATAAACAGTTTAAAATAAAACTTCCAAACTAAGCTGCCCAACACAGCCTTAGTTTTATTTCACATCGCAACAATAATGTTGATAGCCAAGTGCAGTTCATTTTACTCTGCACTCTTATAAATCTTATTAGTAAAAAGTTTTCCTTTCATTTTATTCAAAGTATCAAATACCAGCTTTCTCTCTTGTGCAGTAAGCCAGCGAAGAAAAGTCACAATTATTGCGCTTATGAACAAAATAATTTTAAGGATAAAACATATAAAATCATTAAAAGGGAATGTACTTGCTAAAAAAAGAAGACCAAACGCGAATACATACAAAGACAGAACCCTGGCCCATTCAACCTTGATATTATAATATTTATTTGATACAATGTATAATACAATAATATAAAATAAGTAAGTAATAAATGTAGCATATGCTGCCGCTATATATCCCAGCTTTGGGATAAACAAATAATTTAGAATTGCGTTAATAACGCATGAAACAATCAGGATAATATAATAATAATGAATTTTTTTCTCCCTATAAATGCCGTAATCTAAAATGTTTCCATACCCATTGATAAGGCATGCCATCATTACCCATGGTACAACTTTATAGGATACTAAATAAGCATTATTACCCGAAAATAAGATCAGAATTTCTTTTGCAAATAAAGAAAGTAAAAGAGTAATGGTAATACCAACAAGTGTGAAATAAGACACCACTTTGGTAGTCATCTGATCATAATTTGACTGTTTGGCATATTGCATCCTCATGGTAGACCATATCATTGCAAATGGCGTTATAAAAAGTATGTAGATGACCATTCCGATTTTGTAACCCATTGAATAAATGCCTACATCTGAGAGAGAACCAAACGCTTTAATCATAAATCTGTCCAGCCAGTCCAACAGATAATATGCAAGCCCATTGAGTACTGTAGGAATACCAAAAGCAATATATGTTTTGAAAGCAGATATATTGATCGAAAAATGAAGTTTGCTCGTTACAAATAGCAAACAAAACAATATCGTAACAGCATTACCTGATAATAAACCCAAGATCGGAGCATAAATTCCTTGATTCTTATACGCAAGAAAGTAAACAATAACTAATAGACTAATAGATGCACCACTAATGGTTGCCAAAATAAAACTCCTACTTTTTTTCTCAAGTCGTAGAATCAAAAGCAACAAATTTTGTATAATTCCTAGTGAGCTTGCCACAAACATGAGAATAATATGACGCGAATAGATGGGTTTATTCGTCAATAGTATAGAAAGTTGAGTGGCAAATACAAATCCAAGCACTATCTGGCAGATAACACCAAAGATGGTAATATTAAATGCTGTTGCAATTGCATTCTTCTTATATTGTATGGTATCATCATCAAAATAAAACCTGGAAAGCGCACTTGAAGCACCAAAAAAGAAAAATGCTCCGGCAAAGGTTCCAATGAGTAAAACAAGAGAATAGATGCCAAATTCTTCAGTTGTAAGAAATTTGGTGAACAAGGGAAGAAAGGCAAAATTAATCAAGCTTTGAATTGCAGAACCTATACCATAGATCACAGTATGATTCATTATCTCTCTAATTCTATCTCTTAACCTGCTCAATATAACTGGTTTCTTCTGTATCTCTTAAATATCAATATCGGGGTTTTAAGAATTGTTTGCTATGACTGAGCGGCCATAATCACTCTCCACAATCTAGATAGAACAAGGTAAATCACCGCTATCATCCCTCCCAATATCACTCCAATTATCATTGCTTTGATTTTATCAGGACGTTCTTCATTTAATGGAAGGATTGGGGTGTCGATTATTTGTATCAAAGGAGTTTCTTTACGCACAGCAATCTTAGCCAATTCAATGTTTTTTAGTAACTCTGTAAGAATTGCTGTATTGGCTTGGATATCTATTTGTCTTTTCGTAGATGGTACCCGTTTAACATTCAATCCTGGATTAAGATTATAGACATTATCGTTTGCTTCAGCAAAGCCCGTAATAGCATAATTCAATTCTCTACGCACAGAATCTGCCTGCTTTTGAAGTATTGCGAGATTCTGACTCGATTTATGCGTCTTTGTGTCAATGTAAAACTTGGAAACCTCATTAGCTAATGCTTCAGTAAACGATTTTGAAAATAATTCATTTTCAGATTTTACTTCAATTGCAAGAATACTTATTTTACGATCACGTTGATACACTTTCAAATGATATTTTAATAATTGCTCGTAAATTGCAGCTAATATACTGTTCTGCATCAAATCAAAACCTTTTCTATCTGAGCCAGGCAAGAGTTTAGGTTGTATTGTGATAGTATCCGGAGCTTTCTTCCACACGTTTTTGATCCCCGTGATATTTATATAAAACTGCGCTAATGAAATGAGTTGACCCTGATTTTTTACAGAATCTAATAATGCTTTTTCAACAATACTTCGCGACTGCATCAGTTCAATAAGATTTGCTGAAGCAAAAGCCCCTCCAGCATTTGAAGCCCCTAGGTCAAGGCCAAACTGGCTAGCAAGGCCCATAGCACTCCCCAGCCCTCCTGCTCTCTCATCTTCCATCGCGAAACTTAATGTGGCCGTATAAATTGTTTTTTTATTATACACCATACTCAGCCCAATCAGTGCTCCAGCGATTGCTACAATCGCTATTGTCTTCCATTTATCAACCAGGTATGTCATCCATACCCTCATGCGCAGGATGGCATCTCTGGCTGTTACAATCTCTTCATTTTTTGGTAAGTCTAGTAAATTCATGCCTTTTCAAAGTAATAAAAGTGTGGTATATATTTTTTATTATAATCGCAAAATTGCAATAACAACACCTGCCAAACTCGCCAAAGCACTGGATATACCTATTATTTCCCCGGTAGTTAAAGATTTCTTTTCCGCTTTTTTAGGGACCACCAGCTCGCTACCAGGCGACACTTTAGGATAGAATTTAAAAAACAGAAAGTGCTTGGTAGTAGCCGCCTTTCCATTTGCATATACAATATAAGTCTTTCTCCGCCATGCATCAGCAGCATAGCCTCCGGCATCACTGATATAATCACGCACTGTATTTCTTTTTTTAAAGGGAACCTGGGTTACCATCAGCACAGCACCGCTTATTTTCACTTGACCATCAAACTTAGGTACATATAATTCATCTTTGGAACGGAGAACCAAATCTTCCACTGAACCAGGGGTTTTCATGATAGATATTATATCTAGTGGAATTTGGTCGTAGTCTCTTTTAATATCTTGCAATACTTGTTGTGTCTTAATACTGTCTTTTAAGTTCTTTTGCAGTTTCAGGGCTGTTTCTTCTGACTGCCTCCTCTCCATATCTGTCTTATACCGTTTCACATAAGCGCCTGCGGGGTTGGCATCTGCCGTATAACCACCTGCCCGACGCAGAATATCACTTATTCTTTCAGTTCTGCTTATCAAAGCATAAGGCCCTGGATATTGTACTTGCCCGGTCACGATAACAGACTCCGGTAAAGTATATCCTGCTTTACGACGTATAGTAACTACATCAAAAGGCTGGATAGGAATATCTGCTGGAGTGCCGCTCAAATCGCCATTGATTACAGTATTGATCACTACACTTGCACGATTATCGGTCGGAGCGATACTATCTCTCCTTATTAAACGGGCAATTTCTATATTCTTATAAGCTGCGTCAGTAAAACCGCCCGCCTGTAAAATCAGATCTTTTAGTGTCAGGCGGCTCATATAATCATACTGTCCGGGAATACGTACTTCTCCTTGAATTGTCACTTTAAATGAATCACGTAAATCCTGTACAGAGCTGATCAATACCTCGTCTTCTCTTTTTAAAATCGGATTATCCTGCCCATTCAATGCTTTTCTAACATCAAAAGAAACAATAGATCGCGTTAAATCGTCTTCCAGGCGAAGTATCTGCCCCCGACCGGTATAAGCATCTTCTTTCAAGCCGTCTGCCTTTTTAATTAAGCCTGCCACATCTAATCCCAGGGTTAATTCATATACATCAGGACGGAAAACAGCACCGGATATTTTAACCCGGTTCTGAAAGCGGTTGAGTATTTTAGAAGACACGAACACATCGCCTGTATGGGGGATATAATTATTATAAGCTGTTGATTGTAGATCATGTACCTGCCTTTCAGTTTCATTGCGCTGGAAAACCTTCACAGAAGCCTGGTAAGCCGAATCGGTAAATCCAGATGCAAAAGCAACTACATCTGAAAACTTCTCTCCGGGCAACACTTCAAAAATACCAGGACGTTTGAACTGACCTTGTAATTGCACCCTTGTTTTATAAGGGGGTATACGAATAACGTCATTATCTTTCAACCCCACATTATCTGATTGATCTCCATGGAGTAAAAAGCGATAGAGGTCTATTTTACGTTCTACCCGGTTATTCCTCACAAGTTCTATCTCACGAAAACTGCCGAAAGCATTAGGCCCGCCGCTAACAAATAGCGCATTAAATACCGTTGATAAAGAAGATAGAGTGAAATTACCTGGTCGGTTAGCGCCAATAATGATCACTTTAATACTGCGTATTTTACTGAGTGTAACCGACAATTTAGAACCACCTGATTTAAGATAAGGGTACACTGAACTACCCATAATGGTTTTGAGCTTTTGCGTAGCTGCTTCAATGGTAAGACCCGCTACTTTTACCTGCCCTACATTGGGTATGGAAACAGATCCTTCAGCAGACACCAGCAGATCTCCACTGTACTCCTGTACTCCATATACAGATACCAATATTTGGTCATCAGGACCCAATACATAATTCAATGGGGTAGCCAATTTAAGATTGGGCTCGAAGTTGGGTGCTACGGAAGTGTACAACTCAGAACCAAAGATCAGGGGATCAATCAGGGGCCTGGTTTGTTCGTGAGACTTTTCGGTACTGAGTGAATCAGAACTGTTATTAACTTTTTCAACCGACACTGAATTTTGTACTTTCAACCGACCTGTTGCTGACAAGGCATTGCTGGTTCCCAAAACACGGGCTTTGAGTTTGGCAAATTCCGCGGGCAACATTCCCTTTGCAAGGGCCATTTGCTCTGCCTGGTCGATGGTCATACCTGAACTGCCTAACTGTGCTTTAAGTTTGGCAATATCAGCATCACTCAATTGGTCTACCCTAACCTGACTGAGGTCCCTTCCTTTCAGTAAGTCCTGGGCCTGAACTACCCCCACCGATAGCAACACAACAAGGACCATTAATAACCTGTAAAAACACTTGATATTTCTCTTCATTTACTTAACTGTAATTAACAATAACTGAAATTCCTATTCTCACTTATCATTTCCAATCGAAATCTTTTACCTGTTCATATACTTTCGTAATACCGTTTGCTAATGTGATTTTTGCTTCCCAACCCAGTTGTTTTAACTTACCTACATCCATCAATTTCCGCGGTGTACCGTCGGGTTTAGCAGTATCCCAAACAATGCTTCCCTGGTATCCTGTGGTTTTTTTAACCAGTTCTGCCAGGTCCTTAATGGTTAGATCGTTTCCAATACCAATATTCACCAACCCTGCTTCGTTGTACTGTTCCATTAAAAAAAGGCAGGCATCGGCCAGGTCATCTACATATAAAAACTCGCGCCTGGGGCTGCCGGTACCCCATAAAACCACCTGGGGATCATTATTTTTTTTTGCAGTGATGAATTTACGCAATAAGGCAGGTAACACATGAGATTTTTCAAGATCGTAATTGTCGTTCGGGCCGTACAGGTTGGTGGGCATGGCTGAAATGAAATTACATCCATATTGCGCCCGGTAAGCATCGCACAATTCAATACCCGCTATTTTGGCAATGGCATAAGGTTGATTGGTTGGCTCTAAATAGCCCGATAATAGGGAGTCTTCTTTTAAAGGCTGAGGAGCAAGTTTTGGATAAATGCAGGAAGAACCCAGGAACAGTAGTTTGGTAACTTTGTTCACATACGCCGCATGGATCACATTGCTTTCGATCATAAGGTTCTCATAAATGAATTCGGCGCGGTAAGTATTATTGGCCGCAATGCCCCCTACTTTAGCAGCGGCCAGGAAAACGTAATTAGGTTTTTCTTTGGCAAAAAAATCATTTACTGCCTGCTGGTTGCGTAAGTCCAGTTCCTTGGAAGTTCGCAATAAAAGATTATCATAACCTTCAGCTTCCAATTTTCTTACAATGGCGCTGCCTACCATTCCGCGGTGGCCAGCTACATATATTTTGGCATTTTTTTGCACTTGGTTGAAGACTTTGTGAGGTCTCTCGACTCGCTACGCTCGCTCGAGATGACGGTCTATTCAGACGGTCAATTAATTATTCGAATTCGTTTTTAATATCAAAGCCACTATTCTTTAATAGCTGGTCTTTTTCGAACAGTTTGATATCGCTGGCTACCATTTCCTGAACCATTGCCGCCAATGTATATTGGGGTTGCCAGCCCAGTTTTTCTTTTGCTTTTGAAGCATCACCTATTAAAAGATCTACTTCTGTAGGGCGGTAATAACGGGGGTCTACTTTTACTACAATTTGGCCCACCGGTATTTTGTATTTGCCTTTACAGGCGGTTACTTTGGCTATTTCATGCTCTGCTTTTCCTTCGAATGAAAGTTCCACACCTACTTCTGCAAATGCCATGCCTACAAAATCACGGATGCGGGTGGTGATACCTGTTGCCAGCACAAAATCTTCCGGCTGCTCCTGCTGCAATATGCGCCACATACCCTCTACATAGTCTTTAGCATGCCCCCAATCGCGTTGAGCATCTAAATTGCCGAGATATAAAGTATCCTGTAAACCCAATGCTATTTTGGCAACCGCGCGGGTAATTTTACGGGTTACAAAAGTTTCGCCGCGTAATGGGGATTCATGATTGAACAGAATTCCATTACAGGCGAACATGCCATACGCTTCCCGGTAATTTACCGTAATCCAATAGGCGTATAGTTTGGCAATCGCATAAGGAGACCGTGGATAAAAAGGCGTGGTCTCATTTTGAGGAACAGCCTGCACCAAACCATATAACTCTGAAGTAGAGGCTTGGTATACCTTGGTTTTAGAAATAAGCCCTAACAAACGAACCGCTTCCAATATGCGCAAAGTGCCTATGCCATCGGCATTAGCCGTATATTCAGGCGTTTCGAAGCTCACCTGCACATGGCTCATGGCCCCCAGGTTATAGATCTCATCTGGTTGAACTTCCTGGATGATACGGATCAGGTTCGTTGAATCTGTAAGATCGCCATAATGCAGGATCAAATGCTTATGCGGTACATGCGGATCTTCATAAAATGGATCAATTCTTTCCGTATTGAAAAGTGAGCTTCTCCGCTTGATGCCATGTACCTCATACCCTTTTTGCAATAGCAGTCCTGTTAAATATGCTCCATCCTGCCCGGTAATACCTGTAATCAATGCTTTTTTCATCAAACTGCTATGTTTCAATTAAATTGATCACTATACCCAGGTCTTTCAACTGCTCTTCCCCGAATTCGCTCTCTGCAAAAACAGCCACCCTTATCTTCTTACCGATCATGGGCTCCACCCGGTCGATCAATTGGTGTAAATAGGTTTTATCTACATCGCCCACCAGTACCAGGTCTATCACATTGGAATTCTTACCCTCGGCCAGGCCACCGGTAAGATACACTTTTCGGAGACTCCCCAGCTTGTTTACCACTTTCTCGAGTATCTGGTCGAGCCCCACATGCTGCAAAATGATGGAGCGCAGCGAAGTATACAATGGGTGATCAGTATTTACCGAATAATGCTTCACCTTGGTTTGTGCATCATTATTATCTGCTTCAATCAGGTGCATCTCAGATAACTTGGCCAGCTCCAGCCGCACGGTATTGCTGCTCACATCAAGCTCGCGCTCCAGCCCACGCAAATACACTTTGGCCGCCGGGTTGAGCAGCAGCTTGGTGAGCAAACGGATACGGATTTTACCGGTGAAAAGCTGGTCTAACAAGGTGAAACGTAGGTGATAAAACGGCTTCGCCACCCTCACCCCCAAGGATTAGGGAGGCAGGTGATACAAAATTGAGTAGCTAAAGTAAAGCATTTTCGGAAATCTAATATTAAGAAATCCTGAATATTTTATTATTTGTCCTATATAGTTTAATCATTCTTCTATCCATTCAACATTATTTGAGAACGAAAAACATTTTTATCGGTCTCAACGGATCGATTGATGACTGAAAAAACATACCGGACCCCGCCAGATAACTATCCGGTGGAAAAAAATAGTGTGCGGACGCCACCAAATAGTTGGCGGACGGAAAAAAATAGTGCGCGGACGCCGCCAAATAACTATTTCTTCCGGAAAATATAATCCCAATACCGGAGATTACAGAAAGGCAGCACAATCCCCATCATAACCCCCATACCCGTGGTGATCATGAGCAGATGCGAGATCGCATCCCACCGGAAAACGCCGTATTCCCCCCAAAGCGTGCCGGAAAGATGGCCCATCGCGAGCAACCAAATGGCGGTAGCATACACTGCCAGCCAGTGCACCCTATTGCGCAGGGGCATGGGCAGGCCGGTAAAAGCGCTCGTGATGATGAAACGCCTCATCCTGTTAAGCAAAACCAGTATAAACCATTCAATCAATAACAGGTACACCTGCATAACACCCCGCTCATCGAGGTAAGCCGGCAGGGCCTCGGGCACCAGCTTGTGCATACCATAGCGCATTACCCGGTACATGATCCTGGCCGCTATGGTCATAATAGCCAGGATACCGGTGAATAGCAACCAATACCTGAAAAGCATAATAAAACGTTTGATTTTTGTAAATATAAATTAATATCATTATGTTCATATCGCCTAAATTAATGCCTTATGGAAAAAAACCACACCCTCTCTACTGTTAATCGTATGCTCATCAGGTTCGTGACAGACAACAACGCCCACCAACACTTAAGCAACGAAGAGCAGGAAGAAATGCTGAAAGAAACGGAAAAGCTGTCTGCACACTGGCTGATGCATGCCTACAGGAAAACAAAGAAAGTTTCGCTGGATTCGCTGGTGCAGCTAACGCAGAAAGTGGCCGTATACCTGATGGACCAACTGTTTGACAAAGACAGCCAGCTGCTTTTGTCTGAAGCTTGTAGCCGCTGAATGGTAGATGAGTTGCTGGTAATGAGAAGGGGCTGTCTCAAAAGGGGCAGCCTCTTTTTTTTGCGTCATCCTGAGCGAGCGCAGCGAGTCGAAGGACCTGCTTCACACTCAGGCACCATATCTCCTAGCTTCATCAATAAAAACGGAACGAGTAGGTAGCAATACGTTCACTACAAAATGACAAGGCTTCAAAATGAGGTATTTCTACTGTATACCAGCCGGTTTACTTTTGCTATATTTGTACGACACAATACTAAAAACTATGACTGACATTCAATTATATACACAAATATCCTCTCTTCCCACCGACCTCAAAAAGGAAGTATCTGATTTTGTTGAATTTCTTAAACAAAAGACAAAATCAAAGATCAAACTTAAAGAGCGCCAGCCAGGAGCTGCTAAAGGATTAATAAAAATGTCAGCAGACTTTGATGAACCATTAGAAGATTTCAAAGACTATATGTAAATGCAATATTTACTGGATACACATACCTTGTTGTGGTTTCTTCAGGATGACCCGCAATTGCCTAAGAAAATAAGTTCACGAATCAGAAACATTGAGAATAATTGTTTCGTTAGTATTGCCTCACTTTGGGAAATTGCTATAAAAATTAAACTTGGTAAGCTTTCAATAAAATTTCCTTTCGAAAGATTTGCTGTTTATCTGGCTGATAACGACCTGGAAGTACTGGCAATTTCTTTTGACCACATTTCCCAGGTATTAAATCTTGACATGCTGCATCGGGATCCATTTGACCGGATTATAATTGCACAAGGCATAACAGAAGACTTAACCATTCTTACCAGGGATGAGCATTTCGATACACTTTGTCTTTATTCCTTAAAATCATTGTTTTGCTGATTAATGGCTTAAGTCAACAGTGCAGCTTACCGCTTTGTTCTAAAATAATTTCGAACTCCTTGACGCATGCCGAGCGGTACATATCATAATCGATATTTTCAGGATTGGCTTTTAACAATAACCCATATGCCTATCCGATTCTAATTTCGATCATTCAAATTTAAAACTTGAGAAGCTGCAAAGCCAATCTATTACGTTCTGTCATTTCCTTCCGGGTCTTTTTACGCGCAGTAGCTAATTGTTTCGCAGCTTCTTTTTTTTGTGCCGGTGTAAGAGCAACTGGAAACACCAATGCTTCTGCTAATTCTGCCGGAGTATGTTTCTTCTTAGCGTTCATAAAAAAATTCTTGAATTAGTTTGTTCATACTCGGAAGGTATTTTTTAAACCAATCAGGAAGAATGGTTGTTTTCTTTTGCAAAACAGGCAACCCCAATAAAAAGCTAGCCACGTGCTGATGTTCAATTCCGGAAGTATCAATAACCTGAACAGAATCGAACATAGCAAAGTGTTCATTCAGCTTTTCAAGATTACCATAAAAATTATCAGCAACCGTGATTGGATTTACATAATGACCACCAAATTTCACTCTGTCGGTAACACGCAACTCTGAAAGATCTGTATTATTTAATCCAAGATAAATTAAATGAATAGCATATCCTTCCGACTTAAATCTCCTTGGAATATCCCATGTTGACTCATTGGTAAAATGCCCTTCGTAAGCAAAATCAGCTCTTGCATGAACAGCTTCATCAACAAGCGCATCAAATGTTGATGACACAAATTCATACGCTATTCGGCGCATTTCTTTATGGGCTCTGATGCCATCTCGCCATAGCTCTCGCTGCTTATCCATAAATAGCTTATCCCCATCAAAAACCTCGCAGGTATCAACAATATGATCCGGCAGATAATTGGCGCCAAGGCTTGATTTTCCGGCTCCATTGGAGCCAGTAATGATATATAGTTCGGGCATAATGAATCAATATAATTCGAATTGATTCCTGAGATTTGAAACTTCCATTGCGGAAAGCTCCCTGACTATTGTAAAATCGCGTTTGGTATGATTAAGTGTGGCAAGGGAAATATGACCGTCAGGATATTCAATATAGCATTGCCCCTGGGGAAGGTTTTTTGAATTAATCATAAAAGATTGGCCATGCGCCAGCTTATTACGCCGCAATTCCCTTACAGCTTTATTGACTTTATGCTGCCTTTCTTCTATGTTCAAAACTTCATCCATAACAGCTATAAAGTTACGACATTTTAACTAATAAAGTAGCAACTATACAAAGCAAAGCTACGTTATATGCCTAACGCCGTTCCTACTAAAAACGACTCGAGATCAAAGAGAGCAATCACTTACCCATGGAAACTGAAACCCCGCAGACCATCGATCTGTCGGTAAGTTTCCCTCCGGCAAGCTTGCCCACCGTAGCTTCAGCGAAGGTGGGTGAGCTTTTTGCTTTTGAAAACAGAATATTTGTATATGTCAACGCGACAAACCTACGATATCATCAAATCGACCGTCCATTCCTTTTTGCCGGATGCGCGAATTTTATTGTTTGGCTCCAGAGCCAGAAATACGTTCAATGACCAAAGCGATTATGATCTCCTGATTGTCACCAACGGCACACTCGCCCCACGCATAAAAATGAATTGGGAGAGTAAGATCAGAAAAGCATTGATTCAAACCCTCAATGCCCCTTTTGATGTAATCCTGCAAAGCAATCGTGAGGTTCAGGAAAAAAAGAACCTCATTGGACATATTGTCTATTATGCCTATAAAGATGCCCGGGAAATATGAGCTCCGCATCTCAAAACAACAAAGGAAAGATGTCAGCTATAAAATCAATCAGTGGCATGCTCAAGGATAAAATCCCTGCAAAATTGGATTGGAGAAAAATAAAATTAAGCTACCTGATCAAAAAGCATAGCTTATAACCTACCATCCACCCACCTTCGCTGAAGCTACGATGGGCAAGCCCTTTACTAATTTATAATCTCCCGTCTACCAGGTCTCTTTCAATAAACCCTTGTGCGTCGAAGATCAGCGTGCCTTGCTGCTTGAAGCGTGAAAAATCTATCTCTCTGAACTGTTGATGAGCCACCGCCAGTATTACTGCATCGTAATCGCAAGTTAGTTCATCCAACATGTTGATTCCTTCCATTTGACCAACCCAGGGGTCATACACCGCTACAGAAAGACCGGCCGTTACAAGCGTTTGATAAATATCCACCACTTTGGTATTACGCGTATCGGAACAATTTTCTTTGAAAGTAATACCCAATATTAATACCCGGCAACCGGGCAAACGACCTTGCTTTTTGGCTGCGAGTAAAGCGATCAGTTTTTCTGCCACGAACACACCCATCTGGTCATTCACTTCCCGGCCTGACAAGATCACTTTGGACTGATAACCCAACACCTGCGCCTTATGCGCCAGGTAATGCGGGTCTACGCCAATGCAATGACCGCCCACCAGGCCCGGACGGAAAGGCAAAAAATTCCACTTGGTCTTTGCCGCTGCCAGCACATCATAAGTATCAATGTCCATACGGTCGAAAATAAAAGCCAGCTCATTCATGAAAGAAATATTCACATCACGCTGCGCATTTTCTATTGCTTTGGCAGCTTCGGCTACTTTGATGCTGGGCGCCAAGTGTGTGCCCGCAGTAATAATGCTCGCATACAAAGCATCTATCTCGGCGGCAACAGCCGGCGTGGAGCCCGACGTAACTTTTTTAATCGTAGTAACGGTGTGTACCCGGTCGCCGGGGTTGATGCGCTCGGGGGAATAACCACAAAAGAAATCTGTATTGTATTGAAGTCCGCTGGTGCGCTCCAGCACCGGCACACAGTCTTCCTCGGTGCAGCCCGGATATACAGTAGATTCATAAATTACGATATCGCCTTTCTTCAGCATGCTGCCCACCATTTCAGAGGCTTTCAGCAGGTAACTGAGATCGGGGCGTTTATGCGCATCGAGCGGCGTAGGCACAGTAATGATGAACACATTGCAATCTGCAATTGCCTGCAGTTGGCTGGAAAAACGGATATGCGCGGCTGCCTGTATATCTTCCGGTGTTAGCTCCCTCGTTTTATCGACTCCCTGACCCAATTCCTTTACCCGATCCTCCCGGATATCGAACCCCATTACCCGGTAATGCCTACCAAAAGCTACCGCAAGCGGCAATCCTACATAACCCAATCCTACAACAGCAATCTGGTAACGGGAAATCATCGATTCGGGAACGGACATAAAGGCAATTTTATTAGGGGCCGAAATTAAGCAACAATCATTTTTTTCCTGGTATTCATCACACTTGCATTTCGGAAATGAACATTCTCTGGAACAATCAGCTTATATGGACGATTAAAAGCTTCCTGGGAAACTTTAAAATGGTCAGCCAGCTTCCTGATAACTTCCTTAGAAAATCCTTTTTTATAATGAAGAATGTCAGAGATATAACCTTTACTGACTTCCAGGATATCAGCCAGGTCTTTGGCCTTCAATTGATGGTCCTTCATAAGCGCATGAAGCAATTGAACCGGATCTATTTCAGTCAGGGGATAATGCGTAGCATCCCATTTTTCAATCAGCAAGGTCAGCAATGCTATTTCATCTTTCGTATTGCGGTCTTTCAAACCTGAAAAGACGAGTTGCTCTAATACGTTGCAGTATTCTTTGTACTGATTTTTACTGGTAATCACTTTATATTTAAGCGCTTCCATGTTGTTATGTTTTAATAGTCACTTACATTGTATTGTTCACCTGCATTACAAAGTTTATCATATTCAGCATGCGTACCTATCCAACAAATAAACAAATGCACCTGTTTATCTCCAAAAGCATATTTTCCAATCATCCTGTACTTGTTGCCGGCAATATCAAATACAATCCTGCTTGAACCATTTCCAAGCAAATCCGCACTTGGAAAAGTAGCTTGCATATTTGCCGGTATTTCCCAATCGGCGCATTTTAGTTTATTGCACCATGCATCAAACGCAGCGCTGCTTTGAGCATTTTGTTGTGTAAACGCTTCTATTGTTTCTCTTCTTATCAGATGAATCCTCATAGCAAAGATAAGTTTTTTTCTAAAAGTTCTCATTTTGTGAACTTTTTTTATTTGCAGCAGATTGCAAAATAGGAAGATGATGTGGATGGAAATGACGTATAAATACCCAATCAAACTCTTTCCTCATTCTCCTACCTTCAAAAGAAAAAATGCAACGTGGCGGCAGTGTTTACATCCTTACTAATAAAAATAAAACAACACTTTACATCGGCATAACAGCCGATTTAATTCGTCGTATCCAGGAGCACAGAAATCAAGAAAACAAAAACAGTTTCTGTAGCAAATACAATCTCACCTACCTGATCTACTATGAATGGTTCATAGACATTGAAGAAGCCATCGCACGCGAAAAACAGTTAAAAAAATGGAAACGTTCAAAGAAAGAATGGTTGATAGCATCAATGAATCCGGGCTGGGAAGACTTGTGGGAGAAAGAAGTTAAGTATTGGTGAGCGAAGAACGTCATCCTGAGCACTATTTGATCGTCATCCTGAGCGAGCGAAGCGAGTCGAAGGACCTGCTTGAACGTTCGAGCAGACCCCTCGGCTACCCCTTCGACTCGCTTCGCTCGCTCAGGATGACGATAATAAACACACCGCATGCGCCACAAGACCCTCTTTCCGGCCCACAAACCCCATCTTCTCTGTTGTAGTAGCTTTAACAGAAACATCCTTAACAGTGATGGCTAAAATAGAAGCAATCACTTCCTGCATTTGCGGCACATAAGGTTTGATCTTTGGCGCCTCGAGACAAAGCGAAGCATCGATATTCACTACTTTATAACCCTCAGCGCAAATAAGCGCATAAGTTTTAGCCAGTAATATTTTACTGTCGATATTTTTGAACTCAGCAGCAGTATCAGGAAAATGTACGCCAATATCCCCTAAACTCAAAGCCCCCAACAACGCATCACAGATCGCATGCAATAACACATCTGCATCGCTATGCCCCAACGCACCTTTATCATGCGGGATTTTTACCCCGCCGATGAATAAATCACGCCCTTCTACTAATTGATGGAAATCGATACCGTAACCTATTCTGATATTCATATCTCTTTTTTTGTTCGTCATCCTGAGCACCTTCGATCGTCATCCCGAGCGTAGCCGAGGGATCTGCCTGAATGTGGGGCAGGTCCTTCGACTCGCTTCGCTCGCTCAGGATGACGACCTCAGGACGACGGAAATATTTTTATTCTTTACCAATGTTAAACACCAACCCCAACCTCAATGTGTTGGAAAGCGGGTTGCGCGTAATACCACTACCCTGCGGCGCAAGATAAGAGAAATTGATCTGCACAAAATCGTAGTGGAAGCCGGCACCCAGCGTAATGTATTTGCGGTTGCCGCGCGATTTATCTTCATAGAAATAACCTGCCCGCAGGAAGAACTGGTCGTTATAACTGTATTCAGCGCCCAAAGAAAATTGCAGCGAACTGAGTTGATTGGTACCATCGTGGAAAGATTTCATCCAGCTCGACACCACACCCGAACTGCGGAAATCGGCCAGTCTCGCTGAATCTGCAGAAGGGTTGCCCGTAGCCTGTGGAGCAGCCGGCACCAGCAGCTTGTTGATATCAAGCGCTATGTTGAGCTTATTGCTTTCATCAAAAACCTTGGTATAGGCTCCGCCAATTCCTAAATTGGCAGGGATATAATCTTTGTTACGCGCATCATTGGTATAAGAAATTTTACTGCCCAGGTTAGAGAGCGTAACACCCCAGTTCCATCCTTCCCCCGAACTGTTCAGCCCGTTATAAAACAAAGAAACATCTCCCGCCAGGGCATTACCCGCCTTGTACGAAACACCGTTGTAATCGCCCACTACCAGTCGCGAGTTGATATAACGCAACGCTACACCGATGTTCAGCTTGCTGCTGATTTTACGCGAATAACCGGCATCGATGGAAAATTCTGTTGGCTTGGTATTGAACAAAGGGTTACCGGAATAATCGGTGAGCTGTATATTACCCAGGCTGAAAAAGCGCATAGAAGTAGAAATGGCCTGCTCATCATCCAGTTTATGATAAGCAGCCATATTGGCCAGGTACACATCGTTCAACCCCAGGTCTTTGAGCCAGGGAGTATAGTTAAATGCGATCGCTGACCGTTTGGGCGCTGCCAGCACTTTGGCCAGGTTCCAGAAAGGTGCATTGGCATCGGGTGTTGATGCAATACCGGCATCACCCATACCACCGGCACGTGCATCGGGAGAAATACGGAGAAAGGGAACGGCGGTAGAAACAATGTTAACGGACTCTGCCGTTTGAGCCATACCTGAAATCGTGAACAATGCCAATAAAGCAGATAGCCCAAATTTGGGGAAATACTTCATGTAGGGATTTTTAAGTAGATTTCATCTCATCAAGCAGACCATTTAAAATAAGATCATCTGCCCCGCACCTGCATAGCGCTCACCACCTAAGGCAATGATAACCCGGTAAATATAAATACCTTTTTCTAATTTCCTGCCACTCGCATCGGCACCATCCCAACTTATTTGCGCATTACGTGATCCCGCCGATTGCACAATCGATTGCAACTGGCGTACCAGCTGTCCGTTAGACGTGTAGATACCAACCATCACTGAAAATGCTGCCCCGGGTTGGTTGTGTTCGAAAGAAAAATTGGTATGTCCCGAAAACGGGTTGGGATAATTCATTAAATGGGTGATACTAAGTTTCTCCCGCTTAACTACCATAAAGTCCAGGCTGGCAGTAGCCGATTGGTTGGCCACATTCCAGGCCCGCAAGCGGATCGTATGGCGGCCCGGCGTAAGGCCTGATAACTGGTACTGCAAAGACCCGCGTTGGTAATTGTCTTTATCGGCCGTATAAAAATCGTTCAACACCAGGGTATTATTTTCATTGCCGTCGACCACCGCAATGATATCATGACCAATACCATTACCCGATGTGTTGATGCCCGATGTATCGAATATCCGCGCAATGAGCAAAGGATTTTCATTGGTCAATCCGCCGTTGAGAAACAAAGTATCGTTGAGATACAACCGGATCGTTGGCCCCGCAACATTCCCCAGTTGCGCGTCATCCCGAACGAAGTGAGGGATCTCATCAATCCCCGCGCCATCCCTCACCCCATCCTCGGCATACAAACTGATGCGACCATTGCCTTGCTGGTTGAAGCTGATATCTTTCGGCATCACAAAAGAAAACTGGAATTGTCCGTTCGTAACCGTAGCGCTGCCTTTATACAATACCTGTGTCTGTTGTTGAAAACCGGTAACCGGACTGGCCGGATCGTTACCCAGTGTTTTCACGGTCTGCGGTTTATCGTACACCGTGGGATATACCGTTCCGTTGAAATCATTCACCGGCGCTCCATTGGCATCGGTAACCACACCGCCGAACTGGTAGGCATGCAGTGTTTTCAGGGTATCGTTACCGGTGAGCGGATTGCCATTGAGCGTTGTGAGTTTCAGTTGAAGTGTGGGGATGGCCAGGTACATGGCCGGATCGCCCAGCAGCGCAAACTTGCGGGTATTGACCACATCGCCAAAGCCTTGCACGGTAAGGTTCTTGGCCCGGCGCACCGATTCGCCCAGGCTGAGCCGGTTGCCATTGACCGCAGGCTGCAACACAGTTTTCAGGTAATTATCGTTGATGAGCCGGTTGCTGTAGGCAAAGACCAGCCGCGTGGTAGTTAACAACGCAATGGCGCCATTGGAACTGCCCGTTAACACCGCAGCGCCCAATGAATTTTTCTGCGGGTCATCGTGTGGCGCAAAATCGCAGCTCGCTGTAATGAATAGCGGCAGCTTGTTGGGGTTATTGAAACGGTTCACTTCATCCATCCCCAGCACCGCCGCTTCTGACAACCGTTCAAAACTGCCATGTCCGCTGTAGTTAAACAACAAGGTACCATTGCCAATGCGGTTAACGATGGCATCATTCACGGCAGGATAACGCGCGCCGCTGCTGCTGCTCACCAGCGGATAAGCATCGAGATAGATCTTCCGCTGGTTGAACAACCGGTTGGCGGCAGATGCATCGGCAGTTAAGGTTTCGGCATCGTTGAGGTGCAGGTTATTGTCTTTGTCATCGGCCACATAGGTTGTTTGTGTGCGCCAGTTACCGAGACTTTCTTTGGCATGATACCGGATGATCTTATCAACCATGATAGTGGCTTCATCAACCGTGCGCGCGGGTATCCTGCCTACGGCTACATTCAATGAAATGCTATCGGTCAACAATCCAAAAAAATCATCCGAAGTATAAGTAAGCAAAGGGTCGAGCGAGCTGGCGCTCTCGTAACAAGGTACCAGGTTGATATTATTGAAGATGCGGTTGCGGTAATCGAAAGAGCCCGCGCCCATCAATAAAAGATAGCGGGGATTTGCAAACATTTTTACAAAATCACGGATGGCGGTAGGGTCGGCCATGCCGCCGCTGAACTCATTAAATAACTGATCTATCTGCACTACTACCGTACGCAATCCTTCGCGTTGTTGATGAAACTGCGCCAGCCGTTGGGCCTGTTGTAAAAAAGCAGGATGGGTGATGATGATATAATCGGCCGCGGATGATTGATGCAGGTCTTGGTTGGCCAGCTTACCCAGTGGGATGGGTGTGAGCCAGCCTGCACTGCCAAAAGCCACATATTCACGCAGTCGCGATGCGTCATTATTGAAAGCCACCTGCAAACCAACGGCGCTGGTATTCATTTGAACGGGATTGTGCGCATTGGTGATATCCCAAACCGTCAATGCACCGGAGCCATTATTGATAATAGTAAAAGCTGCTACCGACTGGCTGCCTACCGACAACCAATCGCGGAAGAACAAGGGGGTATTGCTGCCAACCACCAATGATTTTCTTCCATGCAATTCAAACCAGTCGACCCAGCCTTGCGCATTGCTGTTGAAGGGCTGAAAGCTGCACCCGATAGTAAGGCTCCCCGAATTGGCAGTAAAAGTATTTTGCCGGATAACAGCCGTAGCATAATGATCGAGGAAATAACCCGATACCGGGGCGATGGTAGCGCTTTGCGCGGGCTGACCGTTTACAGTCAGTTGAAAACTGCTGCTGCCATTCACCGTTCTGCCCGCAAACCGGCTGATCAGCGTAACAGGTGTTCCCGTAAGCACACCAGAGAAATCCACCGGGAAACTGCGCGAAAGAGGCACACCCGGATTGCTGCCGAACTCCTCGCCATACCACTCTTTGCCGCTGCTGAGCAGATTCACCAGGTCGTTCTCATAAAAATAATGTTCATTGTAGCTGTTCACCTGTACGGTAGGCGCAGCAGCGGTGGCAGCCGTTTGTATCCGTTTCCCCGTTCCACCCACGGTCAGGTAATAATACGCAGTATCGCCATATAGGTTTTTATGGTGATGGAATAATTGCTGCAGGCTGTCTTTCTCCCATCGCGTCGTACCCGGCGCGTAAAAAAGAAAATAGTCGTTGTTATTGAAGACCCCATCGCCTCCATCGAACATAGCAATGGCGTTTTCTTTTAAATCGTCGTCGTTCTGTGCGTTTACCGATTCATCCAGCATCCCTCCTCCATTACCATAGAGCCGTATGGAAGCCGATGCCAGGTTGGCCGTATTTACCCCCAGCGCGTTCAACATCGCCACATCTACCTTGTACACGCCTTCCTGCTTCACCCCTATCCTTACCCAGTTACCTGTTGCCAACACTGAATGCGGTACATAGCTACGTTGCGCCCGGGAAGGAAGGGATAAGAAAAAAATAAATAATACAAGAAGCAGTTTACGCATACATCAAAAATAACCAACCCTTCGTCATCCTGAGCGCTCTTCGATCGTCATCCTGAGCGCTCTTCGATCGTCATCCCGAGCGCAGCCGAGGGATCTGCTCGAACGTGAAGCAGGTCCTTCGACTCGCTTCGCTCGCTCAGGATGACGATCGAAGCGAATCTTAAACTTTGCCCTGGGCTTAAGCCCAGGGCAAAGAGTAGTAATATCCCTACACCCAAAACCCCATTCCCCCATCACCCTATAAAAAAAATCTTCTTTATTTTGCTGCACTTTAACAATTTGCCGAATCTAAAATTAGGCTTTTGATAACATTAACAACTTATATTCGCATACACATTCATTCTATATTCAATCCTTTGCAAATGCAGTTACTGAAAACAACCAGGAATTTAGTTTGGCTGTTGGCTATTACAGGCGCTATGGCTTCCTGTAATGTCTTTAAGAAAAAACACGATCAGTCCACCGCTACCGGATGGAACTACAACGATAAAGAGCAGGGCAATTTTCATGTGGCCAAGCCGAAAGACATCAAGACCGCACCCGGACTGGTATTCATCCAGGGCGGTACTTTTTCTATGGGCGCTACCCAGGAAGACGTGATGGGCGACTGGAACAATATCCCCCGCCGTATCACCGTGAACTCATTCTTTATTGACAAGACCGAAGTGGCCAACGTGCACTACCGCGAATACCTGTACTGGCTGCAGAATGTGTTTGGAACCGCCGGTCAGGACTCTATCGTAGACCAGGCCAAACCCGATACCCTTGTATGGCGCAGTGAGCTGGCTTATAATGAGCCTTATGTGGAATATTATTTCCGTCACCCCTCTTATAACTACTACCCTGTAGTAGGCGTGAGCTGGAAACAGGCCACCGAGTATTGTATGTGGCGTACCGATCGCGTGAATGAATTGGCATTGATCAACAAAGGATTCCTCGACAAGAAAAGCCAGATCAAGAAAGAGCTGAACGGCGCCGGACAAGATAACTTCAATACCAAAGCTTACCTGATGGATGAATACCAGGCTGTGCCCGGTAAGCAGGCCGCCTCTAAAAGCAATCCTTTGAGAGACGCACAGGGCCGTCCCAGGACCAAAGTGGTTTTTGAAGATGGTATTCTCTATGGCGATTACCGTCTGCCTACAGAAGCAGAATGGGAATACGCCGCTTACGGATACATAGCGGAAAACCCGCAGAAAAAACTGAGGAAATCGAAGCGGGGCGAAGAGTTGATTGCCAACAAACAGATCTTCTCCTGGAAAAACAATGGCTACGATAATGCGCGTTATGTACAGAAGAGCGCTTACCAGGGCGCTTTCCTGGCCAACTTCAAACGTGGCTATGGTGATAACATGGGTGTGGCCGGCGGATTGAACGATAATGCGGCCATCCCTGCTGAAGTAACTTCTTTCATCCCCAACGGATACGGACTCTATAATATGAGTGGTAACGTGAGTGAATGGGTAGCCGATGTGTACAGGCCGCTGACAGAAATGGATGGTAGTGATTTCAACATGTACCGCGGTAACGTGTTCAAGAAAGTGGATATGAGTGGCGGCGCCGGTAACCTGCGTGACGACAAAGGACGCATCAAGATGGTTCCCGAATCGGATTCAGCTTTGAGGAACCGCCGCAACTACCAGCATTCTTATGCATTGAACTACCTCGATGGCGATTCAACCAGTAATGTTTCTTATGGATACGGCGTAACCACGCTGGTCTCCGATAAATCAAGGGTATACAAAGGTGGTAGCTGGAACGACAGGGCTTATTGGTTGAGTCCGGGTGCCCGCCGCTTCCTCGAAGAAGACCTGAGCAGCAACTCCATCGGGTTCCGTTGCGCCATGAGCCATTACGGCGCTTCCGAAGGAACCTCCACTAAATCACAGACCGGCCAGTTCTTCCCCACCCGCCGGAACAAAAGATAGTAAAAAGGAAAAGGGTTAATACACAGTAAAGCCATACTCGATAAAAGAGTGTGGCTTTTTTGTTGTGCATTTTACACAACTCCGCTCTCGTCGGAGTGTTCCAATGTAATCTTGTAGTGTAATAAGATTCATAAACAAAAATTTGTACTGAGTAATAAATTTATTACCTTTATCATGAAGGCGAGTGAGTTGATACGTCAGATCGTTGTTCCCAATCATGGAAGTAATGAGATAGGCAAAGGCTTAGAATTGAAAATTAAAAAAGACGCCGGAATCAGATGATCATGAAAAAAATAAATATACTGGTGGAACGCACCAAAACCGGGTACTCTGCATTTGCAGAAGACTTGCCTGTTTACAGTACAGGAAAAGATATTGTTACACTGAAAAAAGGCATACTGGAAGCGTTGAATCTCTATTTCGAAGATCAGCAAAAAACAATTACTGAAAGCAACCTAAGGATTACACTGGATCTACATCAGTTTTTTGAGTTTTACAAAGTGATCAATGCTAAAGCCCTGTCAGAACGAATTGGGATGAATCAAAGTTTGTTGGCCCAATATGTAAAGGGGCACAAAAAACCATCCTCTGCACAAACAGAAAAAATATTAAAAGGGATACAACAAGTGGGCAGGGAACTAGCCAATATACAGGTGATCCATTAATCAAGCAGGGACCTTACTATCATGACCATTCAAGAGCTTTATAAAATATACCTGCAGCATCCTTCTGTACAGACTGATACGCGCAAGATCAAAAAGGGCGATATTTTCTTTGCGCTCAAAGGCCCCAACTTCAATGGCAATGCATTTGCAGCCAAAGCCTTCGAACTTGGAGCTTCATATGCTGTAATAGATGAGCCCGTACAAGATATACCTTCAAACAACGCTCAGTTCATTCGTGTTGATGACGTTCTTGAGACCCTTCAATCCCTCGCCCAATACCATCGCGAACAATTCAATATCCCTTTCATAGCCATTACCGGCAGCAATGGAAAAACCACTACAAAAGAACTGGTTTACGCCGTGTTATCATCTCATTTCATTACTTATACTACCCAGGGCAACCTGAACAACCATATTGGCGTGCCGCTTACGTTGCTGAGCATCCGCAACGATGCACAAATGGCCGTGATTGAAATGGGCGCCAATCACCAGAAAGAAATTGAAGGGTACTGTAAGTATGCAGAACCTACGCATGGCATCATTACCAACGCCGGCAAAGCGCACCTGGAAGGTTTCGGCGGAATAGAAGGTGTTAAGAAAGGCAAAGGAGAACTGTTCGATTACCTGCGCGCGCATAAGGGCACCGCATTTATCTATGCCGACTACGATTACCTGCATGATATGAGCAAAGGCATTGAACAAATTGAAACCTACGGTACACAGATCGGCGCCGTACAAGGCCATGTACAATCGAGCGAACCGTTCCTGCAAGTGGCTATTACTACCGGCTTAAACATACGATCGGTTCGCACGCAACTGGTAGGCGAATACAACCTGCCCAATGTACTCTGCGCTCTGGCAGTAGGCCGCTATTTTGGTGTACCGGAAGCAAAAATGGCAGCAGCCATAGAAAACTACAGCCCTTCGAACAGCCGCTCGCAAATGGTGGAGAAAGATTCCAACCACATCATACTCGACGCCTACAACGCCAACCCCAGCAGCATGAAAGCAGCTGTAGAAAATTTTGCCAGGCTGCATGCTCCTAAAAAAGTATTGATGCTGGGCGGTATGATGGAACTGGGGCAGGAAAGCATAGAAGAACACCGAAACATTGTTGCACTCATACAATCGCATTCCTGGGACCGGGTAGTGCTGGTAGGTGGCGACTTTGGTAAGATTGACCAGCCCTTCACCTTTCTGCCTGACTCAACAGCTGCAAAAGAATGGTACCAATGCCAGGGCTTCAAAGACACACACATACTCATTAAGGGATCGAGGAGTATGCAAATGGAAAAAATCCTGGAATAAACGTAATTTTGCAGCCAGAAAAACAAGCTCTATGAACGACGAACCCTTGAGTAAACGTTGGTACCTCACCAGTGTGCTCACCAACCGCTGCCCGCGTTGCAGGGAAGGCAAAATCTTTAAAACCGATAATGCTTATAAGCTGAAGGAAAACACCAAAATGCATGAGCGCTGCCCTGTATGCGGACAACCCACCGAAATTGAAGTAGGCTTCTACTATGGTACAGGTTATGTAAGCTATGCCCTTTCTATTGCATTTCTTGTGGCAACATTTGTTGCCTGGAAAGTATTGATCGGCATGACGTTCAGCGTTGATGATAACCGGATTTTCTATTGGATGTTCACATCCATCGTACTGCTTTTCCTGGCCCAACCCCTCATCATGCGCCTATCGAGAACTTTGTGGTTGAGCTGGTTCGTCAAATACGATCCTCACTGGCGCAACCACCCGCATCAGGCGCCCGAAAGAATTGTTCCTGAACAGATGAATAACTGGTAGTACCCTCTTTTAACCGTCATCTTGAGGTCGTCATCATGAGCGCACTTCGATCGTCATCCTGAGCGCAGCCGAGGGATCTGCCCGAACTTTCGGCAGGTCCTTCGACTCGCTTCGCTCGCTCAGGATGACGATAATAGATAATATAAAAAACTTTGCCCTGAGCTTAAGCCCAGGGCAAAGTTTTTTATTCCTAAAGTATCAATTAGAAGTTATACTTGATTCCAAACTGTCCCTGCCAACGGGAGTTGATAGGATCTACAGTATAGTAGTGACCATCCAAACCGGTAGGCTTGTTGAAATAGAAAGCCGGGTTATAACCACTTGAAGGCTTACCAATAGGCACAATACCTGTCGGGTTCTTCGCAGTGATCAAAGCAGGATTGGTATTAGACGGATCTGCTGCAAAAGTGAGCAGGTTCACCGTATAGTTGTTCACGTTGGTAACGAATGTGATATGTCCCCAGTCGTTGTTGATCAGGTTCAGCACGTTGAAGATATCCAGGCTGAGCTGCAGTGTCTGCTTGGGGTTTTTCTTGCTCAGTCTGAATTCGTGCATCAGTTTCAGATCCAACTCATGGTTCCAGGGTGTGCGCAACGCATTCCTTTCTGCATACTGACCTCTCCTGGTGCTCAGGTATTTATCGCCAGAGATCAGTGCATTCAGATCGGCCCACTGCTGAGCAGCAGTATAAGAACCATTGTCTATCAGTTTGATATCGTTCTGGTCTTTGGGGATATAAGGCAGGTTGGCGTTAGCAGCGTTGTTGAAGGGGTTACCACCTGAAGCATATACTACTGAATAAGGGCTGCCTGACTGACCGGCATAGAAGAAGCTCAATGAAGTAGCATTCATCTGGTTCCATACCAGGGTACTTCCCAGCGTAGCTACGATACGATCGCGCAGATCGAAGTTAGAGTAAGCCAGTTGAGGACTATTGGGTACAATAGCGGGGTTCACTTCGAAGTTAGACTGGAAAGAGTTACGGATACCGTTGCTCAGGTCTTTACTCACACCATAAGTATAAGCAGCGCTCCAGTTCAGGTTCAGGAAGTGGGTACCTACCCTGATGTTGTTGGTAGTCTTGCTCAACTGTGCAGTAAGGTTGTAACGGTAACCTTCAGTGGTATTGCTTAAGAAATAAGCGTTGGAATAACCACCATACAGTTTACCACCGGTATAAACGGGTGACTGTGTAGGCCCTGTGCTGTAATATTCCGCCTGGTCTTTGATGTTGATCTGTTGGAACTTCACATCATAGAGGGTCTTGGTGTACATGCCTTCCAGTGTTAATTTATAACCGTTGCCGAATTTGAAATCAGCAGCCAGGCTTGAACGCCAGATGGTAGGCAGTTTGAAGTTATTGTCGATGATGTCCACCTCGCGGGTAGCGCTGGCGCTGGGTCCACCGTATTTATTTACAGTGTCTTTCAGGTACAGCGGATTAACAGCCAGGGGAACAGTAGTACCGGAAGCAGGCTTGTAATCGATGTTGCCGTATACAGTACCATTCAGGGTATAAGCATATCCGAGCCATGCAAAAGGCATACGGCCTACGAAGATACCAGTACCGCCACGCAGTACTACAGACTGGTTACCATTGATATCCCAGTTGAAACCAATGCGGGGAGAGATGGTAGCCTGACCCAGCCATTTGTTGTTCAGCTGAGAGAACGGCGTATTGGTATAAGTAGGGTTAGTTGAATTATTAGCAGGAACCGTATTCAAAGCCGGATCGGTTGTAGGCTGATTACCCACAGCTGAATAATCTACGCGGATACCCGGAGTAACCTTGAACTTAGGACTGGCAGTGATCTCATCCTGTGCATACACGCTCAGCAATGCCACTTTGAAAGGATTGGGCGGATTGTTGTACAGGGCGTTCCTGTCGTTCGGATATTTAGGATCGGTAGTGAAGGCGCCGCGGATACGGGTAGGCTGATCGGCCTGGAAACCTTTCACATCTTTATATTCCCAACGGCCATTCCATGAGTTGATGAAACCATAAGTGAGGTTATAGAACTCATTATGCGTACCGAAAGTGAACTTATTGACACCGGTAGTATAAGTAACGTTATCGCTCAGTTCAACAGTTTGCTGCTTCATATTATAGATAGAAGCTTCCCTCCAGGTACCAGCCCAGATACGGCCGCTACCAATATCCATGAAGGGCGCCAATACGCCGGGGAAATCGCGGTACTCATGTACGTTGATATAGCTGGCATTGAACTGGTTGTTCAGGTTGTTGCTGAGCTTGCTTTTCAGTTCGGCTACCAGGTTTATGTTCTTGGTATGCTGTGTAAAGTCGGTAGAAGAGAACTGGAAGTTGGTGGTGCTGCGCTCGAGGTTATTACCCCATCCATTCGTATAGATGGCGCGCAGGGTAAGGCTGTTCCTGTTGTTCAGGTTGAAGTCCAAACGCGCGAACAGCTTATCACTGTTGGTGAAGATCTTATATTTATCGTAAGAACCTACATCGTATCCTTTGCTCTGCAGTTGTGCCTGGATGGCCTGTGCTTCTGCAACGGTGATGGCAGCTCCGGGATCGCCTGCATTATAGAAAGTAGGCTCCTGGCGGCGGGTCTGTTCGAAGTTTACGATGAAGAACGCTTTGTTTTTAGCGATCGGACCGCTTACGGTAGTACCGTACTGGTAATCGTAGAAATCAGAACCGATCTTGGTTTTGAGACCGTCTACGCTTTTACCGGTAAGGGTTTGGTTACGGCCATAACCGTATACAGATCCGTGGAAATCGTTGGTACCGCTCTTGGTAACGGCGTTTACGCTACCACCGGTAAAGTTACCCAGCTTCACATCGTAAGGAGCCAGTTGAACCTGTACTTCCTGGATCACATCGAGGCTGTAAGGGTTGGTACGGGTACCGGCGCCGGCAGAACCAGCCTGGCCACCACCACTCACGCCACCAAAAGAGTTACTGAAGCCGATGGCATCATTGTTGATGGCGCCGTCTACAGTAAGGTTGTTGTAGCGGAAGTTGGTTCCTGCAAAAGAGTTGTTATTAGATGCGGGAGTCAGACGGGTAAAGTCAGACAAGCTCCTGCCCAATGTAGGCAGGGTATTCAGTAGCCTGCTTCCAACGGTTACACCGCCCTGTACTTGTTTCCTTCCGGCTGCAGTAACGGTTACTTCTGTAAGCGCGTTGGTAGAGCTGATGAGGTTAACGTTCAGGTCGGGGTTGCTGCCGAGGGTCAGGTTCACATCGTTCATCACTTCTTCTTTGAAGCCTATGAAAGAGATTTTGATGGTGTAAGGACCGCCCGCTTTAAGGTTGGGAACGGTGAAAATGCCTTTACTGTTAGTTTGGGTGGTGGTTACGAAACCGGTGGGCTCGTGTTTAACGGTTACCACGGCTCCGGCAACGAATGCGCCTTTGGCTTCTTTAACATGGCCACTAAGGGTAGCCGATGTTTCCTGGGCCTGCAGCGTGACTGAAAAAAGCAGAACTGCCAATACAGACAATGCTACTTGCAGCTTTTTAAACATACTAAGGTGTTTTTAATTTCGCTGCAAAATTGTTACCATAATGTTACCTGAATGTTAACAGAAGGCTGTTAGTGCATATTGGTAACATTAACTTAACACAGAAGAACTGAGGTACCCTTGCTACGTCATCCTGAGCATCCCTTATTTCCGTCATCCTGAGCGAGCGAAGCGAGTCGAAGGACCTGCCAGAGATTCGGGCAGATCCCTCGGCTGCCCCTTCGACTCGCTTCGCTCGCTCAGGGTGACGTTGCTCGGGATGACGATCGAAGAACGCTCAGGATGACGCACCTGTTTTAGTGCTCATTACCCGCTGGGCGCGGTAAATACCGGAGTGACCACTGAAATAATAAGCGGTGAAACAGGCTATTGCATAGTAAAGGGTGTACTCGCCGCCAAACAGTTCAATACCCATCAAAGTACAAGCGATGGGCGTATTGGTGGCGCCCGCAAAGACGGCGATAAAGCCCAGTCCGGCCATAAGATCAATGGGCGCGCCGGTAAGCGTGGCAATGGCATTGCCCAGTGCGGCGCCGATGAAAAACAGGGGCGTCACCTCTCCTCCTTTAAAACCAGTGCCAATGGTAATTGCGGTGAACAGCAGTTTCCAAAACCAACTGGTATAGCCGGCACCACCGGGCTGGAAAGAAGACACAATGCTCACGCCATTTGTATGTGCACTCGTAACGCCTAATCCCAGGTAATCGGAAGTACCCAGCACCAATGTCAGCACTATAATGATACACCCGCCGGCTAAAGGGACCAGCCAGGGCGTTTTGATATATTGCGTACTGTACTTTTTGATGTTGCGAGACAGTTCGGCAAAAAAGAACCCAGCCAGCCCGAAACATATACCAGCGAGGATCACTTTCATGAGCAGTATCCCGTTGAAATGCAGGTATGGCAACAGATGTGCCGCTGCTGCCTGCAAAGGGGCGATGGCATAATGCGTATGCCGGATACCCCATGCGCTGCAAGTGATATCGGCCAGGAAAGCAGCTATAAAGCAGGGCAACAGGGCCGTATGGTTGATGCGGCCAACTGCCAGTACTTCCAGCGCAAAGATGGCGCCTGTTAGAGGGGTACCGAAAACAGCCCCGAAGCCGGCAGCCATTCCCGCCATCAGCAATATGCGCAGGTCGCTCCTGTTGAGCCGCATCCATTTACCGAGGAGTCCTGCCATGCTGCCGCCCATTTGAACAGCCGTTCCTTCCCTGCCCGCCGAGCCACCGAATAAGTGGGTGATGAGTGTAGTGATCAACACCAGTGGCGTCATGCGCGCCGGCACGCCTCCGCCCGGCTCATGGATCTCATCCATGATGAGGTTATTGCCCGCTTCGGCATTCTTGCCGGCGTATTTATACAGGAAGAAAATCAGCACACCTGCTACCGGCAATAAGAAAAGCAGCCACTCATGCTGCTCCCGCATGGTTGTTACTTTATCGAGCAACCACAGAAACAAAGCCACCAGCGAACCCACCAGCACAGCCAATGGCAAAGCATAAGCCGACCATTTCAGCAAATGCAAAAAGATCGACAACTGTTCAAAAGAAGATTTGATTTTTTTCATGCAGACCGATAAAACTGAGCACAGTCATCCCTAAACCTTTATTCTTTGATAATTTGTTCTATAAAATCAAGTAGATCTGGCAACTTACGAGATACTATATCCCACACTATGTCATAATCTACTCCAAAATAATCGTGTATGAGTTTGTGGCGTGTGCTGATGATTTTTCGCCATTCAATTTCCGGATGATCAGATTTGAAATCAGGATCTAGTTTATTGCTTGCTTCGCCTACTATTTCTAAACTGCGCACGATAGCCCGTGACAAAACAGGATCATTAATTACTGTTTCCTTTGTTTTGTCTTGAGTAGCTTTTAAAACAAAAGAAATTTCATCAGCTATATGTTTCAGTAATTCCAGATCAGATGGCGACATGCTCTGCACGTTTTAGAATATGTGGGCCTATGAATTTGTTCAGTGACTGGGGCGTTACCAACTCGACCCTTCTGCCAAGCAGGTCCTCCAGGAAAAAAGACAACTCCATAAAGTTGTCGTAAGTTTTTCTTTGAGGGTCAAAATTAACCAGCAAATCCACATCGCTCTCCGGACCTGGTATACCTCGAGCAAAAGATCCAAAAAGACTCAGGCTCTCTACGCCATAAGATTTGATCTTAGACCCATTGGCTTTTAACATCAAAAGCAGGTTATTCTTATCCTGAACAGGCTCTTTCATGGGTCTAAGATACTACTTTCAGAAAGCATATCCGCGATCAGCGCCGTCCATCCGGTTTGGTGACTGGCACCTACTCCATGCGAATCATCGCCATGAAAATACTCATAAAACAATACCAGCTCTTCGTTGCCGGGCCGCTCATAAAACCAGCTGTGCCTGCCATGTACCGGCCTTTTTCCATTGGCATCTTTGGTAAAGATACGGATCAACCTTTGGCGCAACTGTGCCGCCACTGCTTCGAGGTTCATAAAATTGCCGGAACGCTGCGGGAATTCAACGCGCAGGTCGTTGCCATAGAAGGCGCCGTATTTTTCTATGGATTTTACCAATAAATAATTGACGGGCATCCATACCGGACCCCGCCAGTTGGAATTGCCGCCAAACAATCCGGAAGTGGAATCGCCCGGATCGTAGCTCACTTCATAATCGTTGCCTTCGATGCTTATCCGGTAAGGATGGTCTTTATAATATTGGGAAAGCGCACGCACGCCGCCGGGTGACAGGAATTCCGATTCATCCAGCAGTTTAGACAACAAAGCCGTTAACTTATCTGTATCGACCAGGGAGAAAAGAAGCGTATCCGGATCTTTTCTTTCTGCATAGGCTTTATAATGATGGATGGTTTCTTCATAATGATTGAACCAGTTCCTTCTTTTTTCAAAACCCGGCAAGCGGCTGCACTGCTCTTTAGTCAGTATCGATACCGCAAACAGAGGCACCAACCCTACCGCCGACCTGATCTTCAGCGGCACGGGCGCTTTTCCATATAAGCTCAGCACATCATAAAAAAAACGATCTCCTTCGTCCCACAGGCCCAGGTGATTGGCGGCATCGGCAATCAATATAAAATGCTCATAAAACTTGGTGACCATGTCTTCAAAAGCCAGGTCTTCCGTGGCAATCTCAACGGCCATGTCGAACAAATGCAGTGCATACATGGCCATCCACGCAGTGGCATCCGTTTGTTCCAGCTCCACTTCATCGGGCAACTGGCTGCTGCGGTTGAAGACGCCGATATTATCTAACCCTAAAAAGCCTCCGCTGAAAATATTATTCCCGTTCAGGTCTTTACGGTTCACCCACCAGGTAAAATTCACTACCAGCTTCTGGAAGATCTTTTTAAGGAATGTGATATCGCCCTTGCCGGTTCTTTGCTTTTCTATCTGGTATACCTGCAACGCGGCGAATGCCTGTACCGGCGGATTCACATCACTGAAATTCCATTCATAAGCCGGCATTTGTCCGTTCGGGTTCATATACCATTCCCTCGTAAGCAATATCAATTGATGCTTGGCAAACTGCGGATCAATGATGGCCATGGGTATGCAATGGAAAGCCAGGTCCCAGGCCGCATACCAGGGATATTCCCATTTATCGGGCATGAGAATCACATCGGCGTTTTTGATGTTCTTCCAGCCGGCATTCCGGCCTTGCTGTCTTGCAGCGGCAGCCGGACTGACGCCGTCCGACGATGCCAGCCAGTCTTCTATATCGTAGTGATAATATTGTTTACTCCAAAGCAGACTGGCGAAGGCTTTGCGCTGCAGGGCGGCAAGAGAAGGATCTGTTTGCGCGGGGAAGACTGACCGGTAGAAATCATCCGCCTCCTGTTGGCGCGCTGCAAACAATTGCGGCAGCCGCTCATCAAAAGGCGTTTCGGTTTGATGGCTTGTAATGCGCGCATAGATCAACTGACTGGCGCCGGGTGCAATGGTTAGTTCATATACAGCCGCACATTTGGTGCCCGTTGGTTGTTGCGCCAGTAGTTCCCTGTTCTTTCCATCTATCACCGCATCATGAAAAGCATCTTTCACAAAAGGCGATGGGTTGGGCCGGCCGAACAAGCGTTCCGTATTGGTCTCATTTTCTGTAAAGAAGATGGCTTGTGGTTGTTGCACATAATAGTAATAGGTACCAAGGTCTTCGTGAATCGCCTTTACCGTTTGTTCGTTGATCCGTTGCAGTTGCGGTTTTTGTTGCATCTGGCCATACTGCCATTTGTTGAAGAACCATAGTGTGGGCAATACAGTTATAGTAGCGGCATTCTTGCCTTTGTTGGCAACCTCTATGCAGATGGAAATATCTTCGCTGTTTTGTTTGGCATACGTAACCGATACATCGAAATAAGCATCCTGGTCGAAAATGCCTGTATCGAGCAACTCATACTCTTCTTCGAATTTATTTCTGTGCTTATTGGTGCTAACAAGGTCTTCATAAGGAAATGCCTGTTGCGGATACTTGTACAGGTATTTCATATAATAGTGCGAAGGCAGGTTATCGAGGTAATAATACAGTTCCTTAACGTCTTCGCCGTGATTGCCTTCGTTATTGGTGAGTCCGAACAGGCGCTCTTTCAGTATGGGATCTTTGCCGTTCCACAACGCTACGGCAAAGCACAATTGCTGCCGGTAATCCGATATACCGGCGAGCCCATCTTCTCCCCACCGGTACACGCGGCTGCGGGCATGATCGTGGGGGAAATAATTCCACGCATCGCCGTTTTCGCTGTAGTCTTCCCGAACAGTGCCCCATTGTCTTTCGCTGAGGTAAGGGCCCCATTCTTCCAACGGCACTTCCTTACCGGCATTCTTTTCTAACCGTTCCTGTTCTGCTGTCATACAACTTATTTGAGTTATCCATTGGTGGAGAAGCCGGGATAAAGGGTCATGCCGCCATCACAGAAAACAGTGGTGCCGGTAATATAATCCGATTCGTCGCTTGCCAGCCAGGCGGCCAGTTTGCCAATGTCTTCCGGCTGACCGATGCGGTTATAGGGTATCAGCGTAAGTAGTTTGTTCAGCGCTTCGGGTGTTTCCCAGGCGGCGCGGTTGATGGGTGTTTGAATGGCGCCGGGGCCGATGCTGTTGACACGGATCTTTTTAGGCGCCAGCTCCTGTGCCATGCTTTTCATCAATAACATGATACCGCCTTTGGAGCTGGCATAGTTCACATGTCCGCCCCAGGGAATGACTTCGTGCACGCTGCTCATGCAAATGATCTTACCGGCGGCAACACTTCTTTCAGGTACAATGCCCCTGCGTAAAAACTCACGCACCGCCTCTCTTGCGCAAAGGAACTGCCCGGTGAGGTTGATATCGATCACCAGTTGCCAATCGGCGAGTGACATATTTTCAAAAGGAGAATCTTTTTGCAAGCCTGCATTGTTCACCAATATATCGATGGTACCGAATTGTTTGTACATGGCCTGGAACATAGCCTGTACCTGGTCTTCCTTGCTCACATCTGCCTGCAAAGCAATAGCCGTACCACCATTGTTTTTGATTTCTGTTACAACAGCTTCAGCTGCTTCGGGATGGGTTACATAATTGACCACCACATTGGCGCCATCATTTGCCAGCGCAATAGCCACGGCTTTACCGATACCGCTGTTGGCGCCTGTAACCAGGGCGGACTGACCTTTTAATTTGGGATTGGGATTCATGCGGAAGAATTAAGGTTCGATGATGCTGATGCTCGTTTAATGGTATTTGATCTTATATACAAGAATGATCAACGCAAAAATCAATGTGACTCCATTGGCTGCAGTAACCGGAATGTTGGAAGTAAAAAGACCGAAGAGCAACCACAACAAAGTGCCGAAAGTGAACAAGCCATACATGGAAAGCGAGATACCCGAAGTGTCACGGGTCCTGATTGTTTTAATGGCCTGGGGGAGAAAAGAGACCGTGGTACAAAAAGCCGCTGCAAGTCCCAATAGGGTTATCGGATTCATCGCTGGTTTTCAGGGAAGATAGTGATTTGTATAATGTACCCTTAAAAAAGGGCAGGTAGTTAAGAATGAATTTTTCATCCTAAATTACCGAATATGACAAAGAAAACCAGGCGCAAGTTCAGCG
>NZ_FNNO01000003.1:0-270964 GCF_900106985.1 Hydrobacter penzbergensis
AAGCAAAAAAAGAAAAGAAAGGTAATAGTAGTATTAGTAGGTCTTTTATATCTTAGTTGAACACATTATCTGTCCTACATATAGGGTACATTATAAAAGGCATGATGGAGCGGGGCTATACAGCCGATTATGCTGCAAGGGTCTTCAAACAATTGGAGGGCTTCGGCTCTTATGGCTTCCCCGAAAGCCATGCCTCCAGCTTTGCGCTGCTGGTCTATATATCCAGTTGGCTCAAATGCTTCTATCCCGATGTGTTCGCCTGCGCCTTGCTGAATTCCTGGCCCATGGGTTTTTACCAGCCCGCACAGATCATCATCGATGCCCGTAAGCATGGCGTAGAGGTTCGCCCCATCGACATCAATCATTCTGATTGGGACAACACCCTCGAAGAAAAAGCAGGAAAGTACTGTGCATTACGTTTGGGCTTCCGCCAGATCAAAGGCATCCGCGAAGAAGACATGCAGTTGGTAATCAACAACCGTCACCAACCTTACACGTCAATCAACGCACTCCGCGACACTGGCTTATCAGACAAAGTACTGATCAAACTGGCCGACGCCGACGCCTTTCGCTCCATCGGTTTGGATCGCCGCCAAGCACTTTGGGAAGTATCCACTAAAGACAATCCCATCGAATTATATAAGGGCCACCCCGCTCCCGCGGCTGCAAATGAAAAACAGATCGAACTACCCTTCATGCAACTCTCAGAACATGTGGTCGAAGATTACGCCACCACGGGCCTGTCACTCAAAGCCCACCCTGTCAGGTTCCTCCGCCCCCAACTCGACCAATTGCATGTCACCACCACCGCCGACCTTTCCAGGTTACGCAACGGCGACCGCGTAAAAGTGGCGGGCCTAGTCCTGGTCCGCCAGCACCCTGGCACCGCCAAGGGTGTTCTTTTTATGACGATCGAAGACGAAACCGGCAACGCCAACGCCGTCATCTGGGAAAGCGTCTCCCAGCAATACCGCAACGAAATCCTCAGCTCCCGCCTCATCCTGCTGGAAGGCAAACTCCAAATAGAAGGCTTGGTGATTCATATCGTAGTAGAAAAATGCCACAACTTGTCGCGCTTGCTAAAAAGGCTTACTCCCAGCCACAACTACGGACTCTCGGTTTCATCACACCCTGATACTACTCCACAAAATATATTCTTTGGTGGCAGAAATTTCAAGTAAGAAGCAACGTGTAACACTACTTAAGAAGATCGTGCTCTCCTTCGAGCCCATTCAAACAATTCCGATAAGGAACGAAATTCTGCGACATGGATAGCTATCAAGGTAAAATTCTTCTTTCGCAATTCACAATAGCTTTCTATTGCATTATACGGTGTTTTTAAGCTCTTATCCGACAACCATATTTCCTCTACTTTCGATGGAACATTTCCCACAACTTTCGCAACTGAATCTATATCGATCATTTCTTCTCGACGCTGTATAGCAAGCAAATAATCGCTCAATTCCTTCATTAAATCACCCCATAATGAATCGGAATGACAATGCTTATCAACTCGGTCAAAAAATTTTTTTGACAAAAGAAAATCAGCCTTAAACTGAGTTTGTAATTTGTTGAATTCATGCTCGTCTATTATAGCACCAGGAACAAATCCACTAAATATTTGATAAGCATCCTTATATTCCATCAGCGGCGCATTTTATAATCAAATCACAATTCACTGCTTCCTACGAAGCTTATTGTCAATCGGTATAGTGTAAAACTTAAAATTTATATATTTTTTAAATCCTGTAGCTTCCAATGCAGTAAATAATTCCTTGAACTCTTTCAGATAGCTCCATTTGGTATCTTTTTCACCATTTATGTACTCCTTGAATTTCTCCCAGCTACCAAAAATTATGGTCACGCCCCCAGATATTGCAAAAGTTTCCTGATTCAAAGGTTCAGCATCAATCATTAAATAAATAAATTCATTAAGTTCCTTATTAATGATCTCCCTCATTATTGAACAAATATCATCAGGGTAGTATTTTTCATCGCTGTAACCACCGTTTCCTGACGAAAGAAACTTTGTTTGCTCACAATCCCAAAACAAATCGAGCAATCGCTGGTCAATTTTCTGATACTCTTTATAATATTTTTCAAGATACCCTATGGAAATTTGCTTCAACTCATCTCTGGTTAAAGGGAATATAGCACCATCCACTAAGGTCCGATTAGCCAACCTGACAAACTGTGACTCATAGTAAAATGGCATATCTGCCTCTTCAAAGACTTGCTTAATAAATCGCCCTAAAGCGTCCTTGCCTCCAGCATTAGCATACAATACTCCAGAATTGTTTTGGTAGCCGCCTATCATTTCTATCAATCTATCTCCATCGTATCCAATGGTATGTTGATAACGATTTCCCCCAGATGGTCTATTAGCCAAATAAAATATAGCTCGAATAACTTTTTCAAACTCCTCCAGACTACGAAACTGCTTAATTTCTTTAAATCGATCTTGCAGTTGTTCGCCTAGCCCATTCGTCACCCATTGATCAATTTTGCGCTTTAACGCTGATTGTTCCAAAGTAAGAGATTCCTTGAACTCAATGTCCGACAAGTCTTCATCAGAAAGGCTATAAGAGAAATATCGATCAAATTTATCAACGTTTACCACCGACATAAAGCGCCCCTTCGGGTAATGGTACCCAACCGCATCCTGAAAGATGTCCTGAATAAAGGTGAAGACTTTGTCAACTTCATTTTGAGGAAGATGCATTTCCTCCCAATTTTTACTGAGGAATACTTTTAGGTATTTTTCATTTTTCTCCTTTTCAGAAAACCCTTCATGAATCCGCAAATCCTTAGCAGCTATAAGCCCGTACTTTCTGATATTCCCTCCCTGGTCTATCACCACTTGAAAAAAAGTCTGCCTATCTCTGAATAAAAGTTGATATACGCCCGGATATTTCAAATGCAGTAGTTCCAGATTAATAAAATCCCTGACATCTACTTCACCCAACAACGGAGTAAGATTTAGCAAAATCGCGTTTGATAGACGGGTGACATCCCGAATCGAATCGAGCCAATCCAATATCTGCGCTGGCGCAACAAGCGCACCTCCATAGAGAGCATGATCAATTTCATTATGCACGCCTTCTGGAAGAAATTTCTTTAATTTTTCACTCAGTACTTTTCGCAGCACCTCCTTTTTGAAATGTGGTAAAGTAATCTCTATCTGAAATATTTTTTCGAGAAATTGACCATGATTATACGGGTTCTGATCCTTCAATGCTTCCGTTATATATTGTTTATCATAGCATACAATAAAGCAAGTATTAAAGAAGTCAGCAGTGTTTCTAATCAACCGGATTACTTCGACGATCTCATTCTTATCCAGTCGGTCAATGTCGTCAATATACACAACTATTTTCTTTCCCAACTTTTCCAGAGAATCATTAATTGTTTTATGTAAGCTATTAAGCGAATCATAGCCAAACAATAAAGAAACCGAAGACTGAAGCGTTTTAGAAAATCGACTGTCATTTATCGCCATCAATTTGTTCGCGTAGTTGACCAGTTGATTGGATATTTCAGGGTCTTCCTCCCGAATCCTTTCTTCAATTGTATTAAAAAAATCCTTTATTATGGCCTGGGGCGTTTGACTATTCCACGGATTAAAATCAATTGAGATAACTTCGTTACGATTTCCAATACTTCGTTTTAGTAAATCAACAAACGAGGTTTTGCCTAGCCCCCATTTGCCATTAATACCGATGGCGAATGATTTCCCGAAATCACTGCATAAAATTTTTTTAGCCAGGTTATTCGCGTAAGGCATATATCCAAGCAAGTCTGCTCCATCACAACCAATCGAACTATCATCATCAAATGCTTGCTTATCACGTTTATATTCTGACGACTTGCTTCCTTTTAAAGATCGGTATAACCCTATGCCAACAAACAGTAAAAGAATATCAGCATATTTCAGCCATGGGGCGAAGGAAAAATCAGTCATAATGAACTCATTATCCATTATTCTATAATACAGATATAAAATGCAAATCAGAACAGATAGTGTCCAAAATAGGCGAGATATCGGAAAGATGCTCCTGGTAAAAATTCGGGATATTATAAAGGCCGCGGTTATAAAAAATACCGAGTCATTGACCCATGTTGACTCGACTGTTGATAATAGTGATGTGACAACATATTGACTTAATAAATGTTCAATGGGTTTATGAAAGATGATATAAATAAAAAGAGTAGCAACGACCCACTTGACCTCAGTAAATATTTTAAGTTTTCTCAAAGCCCTGGTTTTCATATAAGAAATATATACATAAATGTGTTTACGTCCTAATTCTTTAGAGGAATAAACCCTAAAATTTCCACCGCCTGCAAATACGTCCCGATGAAAACACTTCGAAAAATAGGTGATTTCACCCTTGCGTAGGGCCTCCTTTATCCCTACTTTCATTCCAGATTCCATCAGAAACTTGAGCGAGGCACATTTCACCCCTATGTAAAGATTAAATCGATCGATCAGCTATATAATTCGCGTCGCTCAAAAATGTGGTCAAGTATAACAGGAGCGGATACTAGTAATTCCCAGAAATAGGAGTATATAATAAAAGAGCTTCGTCTAATATCCGTGCGCAAAATCGCCGACAAGCAATTCAGATTCATTCATTTAAAATATAGCTATGAAGTACCTATTTGGATTGTTGGCTTGAAAACATGGAAAGCACAAATATCCTAGCACATATAGACGCTCCTTCTTATTCTCTCACTTAAAATTTCTAAACTATGAGTTACAATGCAATGAAAAGCGACATACTTTTTTATCAAAGGTTTTTACAATCGAATAACCTATATATGGGTAAACTTGACGGCATCTGGGGGCCTCTTTCAGATAAAGCGGACAAAACATTTCGCCAGATGAGCAGTTCTATTGCGGATGAAATGGGAAAATTCGATGAAAGAAGCGAGCAAAATATTACTACCCTGCTCCTTCCTGTTCAACGAATTGCAAGAAGGTTTCTGGCTAGTGTCGGAAATTATGATTCGATTGTTAAAATAATCTCCGGAACAAGGACTTACCAGGAACAAGACAAACTTTACGCACAAGGCCGGACAATTCCCAATCTACCCATTGTCACGAATGCGAAAGGTGGTCAAAGCAACCACAATTTTGGACTGGCTTGGGATATCGGTCTCTTTGAAGAAAGCGGACTTTACATTGAGGATGACACAAAATACCAGGAAATTGCTGAATTGACCTTGCCTCATTTATCCGAGATTGAATGGGGCGGCGAATGGCGAAGGTTTAAAGATTATCCGCACTATCAGTACAGGACATCCACCGATGAAATTGCTGCAATACGGCAACGTTTCGAAGCCGGATCGGTACTGGCATAACAGGGACTGCTACTGGCAATTTCCCCAAATAGGCGCTGTATGACAGAAGAGCTTCAGTCTAAAATAGACTGAGAGAATAGATAACAGGCAATTCAGATTCACTCAATAAAAAACATTGTTATGAAATACCTATTTGTATTATTGGCTTTATTTATAAAAACAGAGTCGTTTTCGCAAATACAAAGATTGACACCGGCCACTGCATTAGGGGTAACGCATGTAGATACCACTAGGAAGCCATATGCAACTTCTATCGCAAGGTCGGCTGATGTCCACAGGGACGTTAGTTTGTTCGCACAAAAAGACACCACGATTAATATTCGAATTGAAAGATCCCAGCTGGATTCATTCATCGCAAAAAAAATAGACATAGGACAGAAAGCTTCTTTATTACTCTCGAATTATGATTTTACCAAACCCACCCAAGATAATTCAAGGAGAGTTCAAAGAATAAAAATGCTATCCAATAATTCAGTCCACATACTATATAATGATGGGACAAGTCAAATACGTACTTACCAAACTATGTCAATGGAAGGTGCCGCAGACGACCCCGGCAGCAACGTCGATATCAGTTATCCTCAGGCGCCTCAACAGAACTCAACACTAAGTAAATACACGACAAAACTAAATAACGAGCTTCAAGACCCCTTACGAAAATTATTATCTCCGTCTGATTGGGATGATCTTGTTAAAGCAGAAAAGGATATATCCATTTTCGAACGAATAGATAAAAGGTTGCAATTCCTGATCTTTTTAACTACAAAGTAATGAGCATACGCACCGTAGCTAATACAAAGACGAGTTCGATACTATTAATACTGTGTGTGCTTTTCTGCATGCCTGTAGTTGCGAACGCCTATCAAAATACCAATCCTCAGAATAAAGAGTCGAAAACAAAGGATTTTTTAAAACGATACACATCCTATGACGCGGGTGCTGACAGCATGCCAACGATTCCTTCCGAACCCATGAATGATTCAGTAAAAGAGGCGTACAACAAATCGCTCGTTGCCTATTACACATACAAAAAGAATGAATTTCATCAAGCTAATAACGTATTCTATTGGCAATTGATAGCAAATAAGATTATTTTTTTCGTCGCCATTGGACTGGTAATTGCAGGTGTGTGGTTTGCAGGCGCTCAATTCTATCACTCCCTTAAAACCGGGGAAAAACTTTCAGAAAACCAATTAGAAGTGTCTAAGGACGGGATTCGATTGCATTCATCTGTGGTTGGTTTATTTATTCTATTAATCTCTCTGGCATTCTTCTATTTATACATCAGATTTGTGTACCCAATCCAAAAGGTGTAGAAAAGAGCTTTACTTTTGACACGCTAGGCAACTAAAACTATTATCTGATGAGAATACGTATTCAGGAAATTGAATTTGGAGTAAACGAACCCTCAGAAAGTGAGGAATTTTATAAGTCTGTTTTAGGATTTGAATTGTCCGTGAGCCAAAATGAATTGAAAGTCTTGAAACCTGGAGTAAATGAGCTTGATCTAAATTTTTCGCTGCACGTCCCACAAGGGACGGTATTTATTAGTTTTCTTTGTGATGACCTTGAAGAAATCATGTCAAGATTGATTAATAAAAATATCCCTTTTGATGGGCCAAAAAAATCACATCTTGGAATGAAAACCATTTCATTTCGAGATCCTAGCGGATATTTGGTTAAAATTAACATCCCTACGGATGAATCCCCGCAATGGCTAAGGGCAACGTTCCAGAAATAATGAGCCTTTCTAAAAGATGCCGTGACTAGGCAAAGCTTCCCGAAACAACTTATATTGCAACCATGAATGATCTAAGCGGTGCACTGAGCAAGAACACGACGCAGCTGATGAAGGCCATTACCCCTTTCAGCTACGAGGCCTTTAACTGCAGACCGCCTGAGGGTGGTTGGACCGCAGGCGAAGTGACGGAACATTTGTTACTCTTGGATATCCGCTTGACGGACTTATTGCAGGGTCCGACCGCGCCCTTGGATCGTCCTCCTATTGACCACACCCGCCGTTTCGCTGGGCTCAGTGACCAAACCCGCAAATTCAATGCACCTGCCTTCATCCTCCCCACTGAAACGGCCAAAGATGCCGGAGCAATGGCCGACCGCATATTGAACCAACGCCGCCTGATTGTGCAAATGTCTCTGAAGCAGGACATGAATCGGTTGTATACATTATACCCCCACCCCGCCATCGGCCTGATGACTGGCACCGAATGGATTCACTTTCTAATTATGCATGCAGAAAGACACCTGAAGCAGTTGTCAGCACTCAGCTACAATGTCGACCAGGTTCAGAAAAACACCTACCAGTAATCATATTTGCTGGATACCGAAGTACATCCATCCTCCGCTTACTCAAATTTCTTCACAATAGAGTCAAATCCTCTGCTGACTTTGATTTTACCATCATCAGTGAGTTTATAGCAAAGCGTATAGCAGTAACGGAATTCGCCCTTCGCCTGCGTAAAATAATCGAAGTTGAAGCCCTTTCCTCGCAATCTGTCTCTATCTACGTACGCATATTCTTTATTCTTAAGCGCATTTTGCAGCAATTCGAAATTGCGATGCAGCACCTTGTCAATATTGACGATGTCGGGGTTGACACCGGACCGCCGCCTATTATTAAAAGCAGTCCTGCAATAGGTGTTGCAAAACTTGGCATCCCTGCGCATTTTATCAGATAGCAGCTTTTCGCAATAAAGACATCGCTTTTCTTCCGGGCTATTCATAGCCTAAATATACCCAAAAATTATCCGTGTGAAACGTTTATTAAACGAAACGGATACGTTTAAAACTTCTCTCTTCCGTCACTCCTGATGAGCTTTGTGTCATCAAATCAAATCTCATGAAAACACAAAACAACATCCAGTTAATCGGTTATCTGGGGGCTGATCCGGTCCTTAGGACGGCTGTGAATGGCGCTAAGCTTGCCCGTTTCAGGATGGCAACAGATTACTATCGCCGAAGTAAGTCCGGCACTGTACTAAAAAAGACCACCTGGCACAATATCATTGTCTGGAACAAACTCGCTGAACTATGCCCTGGAAATTTCATCAAAGGAAGCCACATACTCGTACAGGGACAGATCCGCCACCGGACCTACCAGGACGATTCTGGACATACACAACATTTCGCGGAAGTAAGGGCATCCCAACTCCTGAACCTTGACCGCTAACCTTCGCCATACATACATCAACCATGAAAACACAACAACCGGCATTCACTTATACCCGGTCTCAGAAAATCTCCAACTGGGGCTGCCGCTTCGATTCCTTGACCGAACTCAAATACGCCATCTCCATCATCGAAGATTACGAATTCCTGCGCGAGCGTGTGGTGATCTACTATGATCGTTCAACACTCGAACCGACCGAACATCTAAGGAGTAATTATACCTATTACGTCCCTGACTTCCTGATCCGCCATAAAATGACCGGCGAGGCTTTTCTGGTGGAGATCAAACCAAGAGGTTTTGCCGGCCAAAGACAGATGGACATACGCAAAGAAGTCGCCGAACGGTACATCAAATGGAAGGGTTACGACTGGAGATACATCGTCGTCTATGATGATGAGATTATTTTGTCCGAGCAGCAGCTACAAGATTTTAACGAGTGTTGCAGATTGAAATCAAAATCCGCTTTCAAAATCTGGTTCGACCAGTACAATAGGAAACTGAACATTGCGATGGTATCCGTTTTTACCAATGCTTCCCCTGAAGCAAGGATCAGGTTCATCATGTTCGGCCATACCTTGCAGGCGGGTGGCTGGCGTTCGTAACAAGGGGCATCTTCGTTGCGTCGCACCCTTGTACCGTAGTCCTTTTCGCAGCCATTTTTCCCTTCATTCATCTTTTTCCTTCGCGAAGTTCTTGACAGGCTCTGCGGAAAGCAAGGTCTGCACCTGCATTTCATTCCGGCTGGCCTCTGGGTTTTGAAATAAAAATCGCTCGCGCTTTTCCGCATTTCGCGGCATAAACTACTGCGCTTTTTATTCCACGGTCGGAAATTTTTATCCCAAAAACCTTGCTTTTCGCGAGATCCTGTTTCAAGGTCAGGTTGCTACGATAAGAACGAACGAGGCTCATGCCAAGTGATATTTTAAAACGTAAACAACCATGTTATGAAACACACCACTCGACTCTCTTACCTCATGCAGTTGTCATGGGAAGTACAGCGTAAAAAACACATTTCAAGGGCACGGGCCTTACAGGCGGCTTGGGCGATCCTGTTAAACGAGGATATTACCATTTATTACCTCGTAAAACGCCACAGCAACCGCAACACGCCGAACAAAATTGAAGCAAAGGATTTAGCCCTATTTGCTTCGCATTAGCCAATAACTACTTTTTATTCATAATTAAAAACAAAAGCCATGGAAATCATCGCGAGAATTACAGCGGATGCCGTTGTAAAAACGACAAAAAACGAAAAGCAGGTAGTCAACTTCAATGTGGCCATTAACGACAGCTACAAACCAAAAGGGTCGGATCAGCTCATTAAGACCACAAACTATGTACAATGCGCCTATTGGGTCAATCCCGGAATCGCACAGTATTTGACCAAAGGCACATTGGTTGAATTATATGGGCGTATAGGTGTAAATGCGTACAACACTCTCCAGGGAGAGGCCAAAGCCTCGCTCACCTTTCATGTTAACAACATCAAACTGCATGGTGGGAATAAACCTACAGCAAAACCTGTTGAAACCTTCGCACCGGTGATTGCAGGAGAATTGACTGAACCACTGGACGATTTACCATTCTAAATTCATTCCGATATGGCAGGCGGGTATCCCGTCTGCCATTATTATATTCAAAAGATTGGCTGTCAATGGTCTTTTTTTCAACGTCAGGAAGCTGCCGCCCCATATTTTGCCCGACCAGTTAAATAGGGTGCAACTATATGTATTTATTTAGTCATATTTAGGATAAAAACCGACTTACAAAATCGATTCTGGATTTATTTTTTCTACAGATGAAAAGCCCTCTGTCTTTTTGAATTTCATATTATGTTTGAAATTCCGCATACAATCGGACGGGTCGATCTGATCAAAATTGATCTTGTCGAGTGTCTCAGGATAAATTAAAGCAGATAAAATGGCTTGTTCTTCCAGCCTGCCATTAGTGGAATTCACCAGTTCACCGACGGCATTGACAACGACAAATTTTATCGGCAGCAGGGCACAGGCTTCCCGCGCTACTTTTAATACGCAGCTACAGATATAATCCTGGTAGATTTCATTAAAACGAGATACCGGCAAATTCTTTTGTGAAAGTTTGCCAGTGCTTGTCTGCGTCAAAGCATATTTTGGAATGACTTCATCAGATTTTACCACTAGATTTAGTTCGGCATAATCTTCAGAAATATTACCCCGTATTTCCGACCCGAGACCACTCACATCGCTGAAGGGGTTAAAATAACTTAACACCTCTTTGTATTGCTTGACCTCCTTAGCCAAGACACCTTTTGCAAAAGCTTGCATTTGCTCCCATTCTGTGTAGTCTTTTTGGTACGCTTCCATTCGCGTTGAATGATTTGCTTGATCTCTTAGTCTCGCATCACTGACGGCATTTTCAAGTCTTCTTATTTTGCCTTTTGTCAAACCGAACAATTTATCGAGAAATCCCGGCTGAAAACTGTCCAGTTTTGCCCTGGCCACTTCTTCCTGGTCATGTGTAGGGATTGGGATTGAGGGAGCATGCTCTGCTCGTATCGCCTCCCAATCCAACCATTCGGAAGCATCCTTGTGCAAGGATTGTAACATATCCATGTAATTATTATATTTCTCGGCAGCTTCCGCTGCACTGGCAATAGCCGCTTCTTTCTGATACTGTTTAAAGGCTCTGGCAGTTGCCCGGTTTTGCCTTTGCTGCTCTCTTTCCATGCGCTTGACGGCTGCACCAAATGTGCGTACCGCTCCCTGAAAAGTAGTCATAGTTAGATGGAGGTTTGGGTTCTTAAAAACTGGGGGGTATCTAAATATACAAATGAAACGGTTAAAACGATAATACTTCATTTATTCCTGCACAAAGTTCGGCATTTGGCTGCTGAAGCGGCCGGGAAATTCCGGCATAAAAAAGGCAAACCCATCACAGTCAATTATTGGATTTATTCCGTTGCTTCCCAGCCTTGGTTGCCCAAAACCGGGGACGGTTCCATAATAAATTTTAAACTTAAAAATGAGGTTATGGGACAGAAATTATTGCGCAACGACTGGAACATTGTAAGCGAAGTCGAACTAGTGTACAAATCAAAGATGAAAGCGTCTGAACGACCACAGTTAAAACAAATAATAGATGTAGTTGAATTTCTTAAACAGAATTGGGATGCAAACCGAATCGAACTGCTAGAACAATTCAAGGTAATTTTGATGAACAGAAGCCTCCGGGTATTGGGTATTTATGAAGTCTCCTCAGGAGGCGTTTCAGGAACGATGGTTGACCCTAAATTAATCTTTATGGCGGCTCTGAAGATGAACGCAAATACCCTGATCCTCGCACACAATCATCCGAGTGGCAATCCGGAGCCAAGTGAAGCGGATAAAAAGGTTACCCAAAAGATCAAAGATGCTGCGAATCTGCTGGACATGCGTTTGGTGGATCATATCATACTCACTACTGAAGGGTTCTATTCCTTTGCTGACGAAGGGCTATTATAAGCCCTTTTTTTGTTCAGTCTTATCCTCTGCTCGGGCAGAATATGCCCTAGTCTTTTTTACAAAACCCTCCCCTTCTACCTTTATGTTCCTAGAGAGCAGTTTGCCTATTCCCGCAAACGGCAAGATGTTCAAACGTGGCCACGTTTGGGCATCTTGTCCCTTCACTCGGAACTCGTGCGGGGAGCAAATACAACCTGAAAAGTGAAAATGAACGGCGATGAAAGAGAAGAAGAAAGAAGTGCGCCACCTAATCCTAAAAGTCAGGATTAGCGCCGCCGAAAAAGAACAACTTAAAAAGCTCCAACAAGCTAGCACTGAAAAAACGATCAGTAACTATTTACGCAAAGTAACACTGCAAAAGCCAGTCATTGTCAGTTACCGGAACCAGACAGCAGATGATTTTTTAAAAGACATGCTGGATCTCACCAAACAGCTGAATGGCGTAGGAAACAATTTTAACCAGGCCGTTCACAAGTTGCATACCCTTGATCGCATTCCTGAATTCCGCAGCTGGATTCATGAACAAAAGGTCGTGCACAAACAGATTGTGCAAAGTATTGAACTCATCCGTTTACGTATCAATCAACTGTACGAACAATGGTTGCTAAAATAACTTCCCCTGCGAGAGTAATCTCAGCATTGAATTATAACGAAAATAAGGTAACTGAAGGCAAAGCAACATGTCTTTACGCTTCGGGCTACCTGCGCGACGTCGCAGATATGAACTTTTACCAGAAACTCGAAGGCTTTGAACGGTTAAATTCTCTAAATAGCCGGGCATCAACCAAGACCTTGCACATATCCCTAAATTTCGATCCATCTGAAAAACTGTCCAATGAGTGCCTGATAAATATTGCGACCGACTATATGGAAAAGATCGGTTTTGGATCACAGCCCTGGCTAATGTATAAACACACGGATGCAGGTCATCCTCATATCCACATTGTCACCACTACCATACAAGCCAATGGCAAACGGATTGACACCTTTAATATCGGACGCAACCAGTCAGAAAAAGCCAGAAAAGAAATCGAACAAAACTATGGGTTGGTGAGCGCAGAAAAGCAGAGACGCTTATTGCATCAGTCAGCAGTACCGGTGCAACTGGAAAAAGTAGGCTATGGCAAAACAGAAACCCAAAAAAGCATAAATAATGTGGTTAACGCCGTACTGAACACTTATCTGTATTCTTCCTTGCCAGAATTTAACGCCATCCTCAAAGCCTACAATGTGGTTGCAGACAAAGGACGCGAGGATAGCCGCATCTTTAAGCACAAAGGGCTTGTCTATCGTATACTGGATACCAGCGGAAATAAGGTTGGTGTCCCCATCAAAGCAAGTTCATTAAACAGCAAACCAACGCTCAAAAAACTCGAATTGCTTTTTGAGAAAAACAGATCGCTAAAAGAGGCATTTAAAATGACGCTGAAAAATAGCATCGATCAGGTACTGGCACAAAGCCCTCACGACATGGCGGCATTCATTCGCCAGCTTGATCAGAAAAATATTAAAACTGTTTTACGTGAAAATGGAGAGGGAAGAACTTATGGGGTCACTTTCGTTGACTGCAACAACAAATGCGTATTCAATGGCAGTAATCTCGGCAAATCGTATAGTGCGGCACATCTGCAAGAACAACTAGTTGTATTCAGTCAGATACCGACAAATCAATTAACACAAACAAACGAATCGCAGTCAACGGAGCAAAGCAAATCATTAGTCCTTCTGGACGTCATCATGACACCCCACGAAGAATATAGCTATACACCTGGACAACTGCGGAAGAAAAAGCGGAAGAAAAAAGGTCGATTACTCGTACTATAAATTCAAAATCAAAAAAGGTTACTATGTCAACGACTGGCGAAAATGAGATGGGGCTACGGAAGATTCTTGACTTGATAAGGTTCACGAGCCTTTTTATGCTATTCCTGCATTTTTATTTCTATTGCTACTCGACCTTTAAACTATGGGGGGTGCGCAGCGATATCACAGATAGGGTATTAAGCAATACTACCCATACGGGGCTATTCGTTGACTTTAACCGGTCAAAACTCATTTCGCTTGGTCTACTAGCAATCTCACTACTTGGCGCAAGAGGAAAGAAGAAAATGGAATTGCAGCCTAAAGTCATCCTGTTATTAATTGCCATAGGCTTCATATTGTTTTTTGTGAGCAATATAATCATGTCGCTCCAAGCGGACGAACAGATGCTCACCATATCCTACGTTTTAGTAGCGTCAACAGGCTACCTGTTTGTTTTATCGGGCGGTAACCTGTTAAGCCGTTTGATACAGGATAAGATGCACAAAGACGTATTTAATGAATTCAATGAAACTTTCCCACAACAGGAGAAATTAATCGAGAATGATTTTTCCATTCACTTTCGCGGCAAATATCGTTTGAAGGATAGAACACGGGACAGCTACATCTGCCTGCCCAATCCCTTTTCAGGAACCTTGGTGGTAGGCAGACCCGGTTCCGGTAAATCATGGTTTGTTCTCTTACCGGCGATCAGACAACTTATCGAGAAAGGGTATGCTATGTTGATTTATGACTTCAAATACGATGATCTTTCTAAACCAGCCTATAACTGGATGCTGGCAAATTTGAATAAATACGGCCATGAGCCTTCTTTTTATTCGATCAATTTAGATTATCCCGAACTTTCAAATCAATGTAATCCGCTTTATCCGGCGAGTATGAAAGACATTTCTGATGCGGTGGAATCTGCCAGTTCGGTACTGATCGGCTTGAACAGAGAATGGATAAAAAAGCAGTCCGATTTTTTTGTGCAATCAGCTATCAACTTTCTGACAGCAATTATCTGGTACTTACGCAAATACAGCAATGGTGAATTTTGTACGCTTCCTCATGCGATAGAAATGATGCAGGTTGACTACGATGAGCTGTTTCCTGTGTTGCAAACACAGCCAGAAGTCCAGGCCTATATCAGCGACTTCGCTCAATCCTTAAAAGATGGAACGAGTCCACAACTAAATGGTCAGGTAGCGTCGGCCAAAGTGGGTATGGCCAAACTCTCGTCTCCTCAACTATACTGGACGCTCTCCGGCAATGACTTTACGCTAGACATTAATGATCCTGAAAAGCCGAAAATTATCTGTTTGGGAAATAACCCCGAAAAGCAGGCAATCTACGGAGCAGTTTTATCGCTGTACATATCACGGCTGGTAAAGCTGGTGAACCAGAAGGGTAAGCAAAAATGCGCTTTGGTGTTCGATGAGTTCCCGACCATTTACTTCAACAGCATGGATGCTCTTATCGCAACAGCCAGAAGCAACAAGGTCGCTACGTTTTTGGGCATGCAGGACTTCAGTCAGCTTCGCAAGGACTATGGCAAAGAACAGGCGGATGTGATTACCAATATCTGCGGCAATATCATCAGCGGCCAGGTGATGGGAGACAGCGCCAAATCTCTATCAGAAAGGTTCGGCAAAATCATGCAGGAACGGCAGAGTATTTCCATCAATCGGATGGATACATCAATCAGCAAATCGATGCAGTTGGACTATGCCATACCTGCTTCTAAAATTTCCGCGCTTTCATCCGGGGAGTTTGTCGGTATGGTAGCGGACAACCCCGATGAGAAAATTAAATTGAAAATGTTCCATGCAGAAGTAATCAACGACAGCGATGCAATGAACATAGAAATGAAAACGTTTGTCGATCTGCCAGTGGTCAAAGAAATAGCCGAACAGAAAATTATGGATAACTACTATCAGATCAAGCACGACATACAAATGCTGGTTGACCAGGAAATGTACCGGCTTAGAATGCTGGAAGAAGAAATCGACGAATTATAGCAGAAATTTCAATCAGTTGGGAACCGTAAAGCCTCTTTCTTCTAATAGTAGTTTAGCTACATCGCATGTCTCGTAATCTTCTCTTAGCAATGCCTGGATATACAGATTCATTAACGACAGATCTGTTTGCTTCAAATCTTTCAATACTGCCAGTCTTTCTTCCTTTGTATTGAATCCACCCTTGGTTTTCTCAGAAATGAATTTTGACAGGCTATTGTAGTTTTCCACCCACCATCTTTCCGTTTCATTCTCAGGTATGAATTCTTTAATTGCTTTTAACTTGTCCATTTTACCTTCTTTTTGGTGTATCGATAGGACGTAAGTTAAGAATTTTTAGAAGCGAATGTTGGACAGATATCGTAGTTTTAAGAAGTAATATCAATTAAAAGCTCTTTTACATTCCTCTCAATTTTGCAAAAAAAACGAAGCCGTTTTAGCGTCACCTGCAAATGACCTGCAAATCCCTCTAAAAAACAAAGACCCACCGAAGTGAGTCTTTGTAACAGATTGGTAATCAAGTGCCCCAGACGGGAATCGAACCCGTACTCGCGTTTCGGCGAACAGGATTTTAAGTCCTGCGTGTCTACCAGTTCCACCACCGGGGCAGACTACAAAAAAAATCCCGCTCGAGGCGGGACTAGAGCGGAAGACCGGGCTCGAACCGGCCACCCCGACCTTGGCAAGGTCGTGCTCTACCAAATGAGCTACTTCCGCGATTGTTTGTTTAAGAACTAAATTGGGAGTGCAAAAATAGGATTCTGCGATTAACAGCCAAATTTTTCTTGCAGTCTCCCGGTGTTTATTTGTACTCCGGTGTGTACTTGGAACTTCCCTGGATCTCTATATCGGGCTTGCCTTTATAACGCTGGTGATACAAACGATAACATCCGCCTAAAACAAATGCCAGCATGCAAAATACCTGCAGATAAAACAGAAACCTTGATGAATTTACCCAGTTTTTGGTAAAATCTTTTTCTCCTACGTTGTTCGTTTCGTTTGACATATTTTCTGATTGCCTTGCAAAAATAAGGCGGGCTTCACAAATTATAAAACCTTCTTTTGAATAATATCCCGGAAACGGGTTTTCCGCTTCACAAAATATTGCCACACAATCGTACCTCCATATACACCGTCTAACCCACGCAAAGGCCGCCGCTGCTCGCTTCTACGTATCCCACCCCTTTTCAGCCAAAGTCCGTGCACAGCAAAATGCGCCTTGAAAATAGCCGTAAAAAAATCCACATCACCCTGCAACAATCCCTTTATCGCCGATATGCCATCGAGCACCAGCCGCAAAGGCAGTTTCCATAATTTCTCATTCCAGGGCAGGTTCTTGTGCAACATCAACAGGTTATTACGGAAATTCAAAAAAACCTTTCTTCCTCCGCGCGGCAAAGTGCCGGCCCCTACATGGTATACCACCGAAGCAGGGCACGACATGATCTTATACCCGGCCAGTTGCAGGCGCCAACAGAGATCAATCTCTTCCTGGTGCGCAAAAAATGAAGCGTCGAGTCCGCCCATGGCGTGATAAAGTTCCGCTCGTATGAACATAGCTGCTCCCGATGCCCAGAAAATCGGGATCGTATCATTGTATTGCTGCTCATCGGGCTCACAAACATCGAAGATACGGCCACGCGAAAAAGGATAACCCAACGAATCGATCCATCCGCCGGCCGCACCCGCGTATTCAAACATACCCGGTTCTTTGTATGACAATAATTTCGGCTGACAAGCCGCAATCTTTGCACCGCTTTCCATGACACCGATCACCGGTTCAATCCAACCGGGCGTCACACACACATCGGAATTAAGCAACACATAATAGTCGGCCTTCACCAGGCGCAGGGCCCAGTTGTAACCGCCGGCAAAACCTTCATTGGTATCATGTGTAAGCGCTTCCACGCCCGGGAAAGACTGTTGCAAAAACGCTAGCGAATCATCGGTAGAAGCATTATCAGCCACCACCACTTTCAATGCAGGATATGTGGAAGCCAGCACAGAAGGCAGGAACTGCTCCAGGTAATGCCTGCCATTATAATTCAGGATAACGACTGCTACACTCGGATTCAACGATCAGGTGATTTTGTGCGAAAATAAGGCATTCAGGAAAGTCCCCAGTTAATCAGCCACCGTACTTCTTTCGGCACTGTGTGTTCTCTTGTCATCGACGTCATTTTACCCAGTCTTACGATGATGGTCTTTTTTGAAGGGATCACAATGATGTATTGCCCCAGGATGCCCCTTGCATAAAATATATCCGGATGCAACGGATCGATCCACCACTGGTAACCATAATAATCACAGGGCTTGCCGCGGGTATCGGTGATACCACAGGCTTTGATGGATGCAGCATAATAATCGCTGTCGATAATGCGCACGCCCTTCCACTTGCCACTGTCTAACATCAATTGGCCAATACGCGCAAAATCACGTGTATTGGAATTGAAACAACAATAGGCTTTGGCATGTCCGTTCTCATGATCCGTGCTCCACAATGCCGGATGTTCCGCGCCCAGCGGCTGCCATAATTTAACAGCAGCATAACTACCCAACGACTGCCCGGTTGCTTTTTCCAGTACCAATCCCAGCAATTGAGTATCACCACTTTTATACCGGTGCAATGTGCCCGGCTCCTGTACCATTTTTACATTGACTGCAGTTTTGTAGGCATCGCTTCCATAATACAAGTCAGTTGTAACAGACAAAGGATTCCAGTACGATTCATCAAAATCAGAGCCGCTGCTCATGGTAAGCAGGTCGATGATCTTTACCCGGGCTTTGATTCCTGTGTTGAACTCCGGCAGGTAATGGCCAACTGGCTCCTGCAATGATTTGATCGCCCCTTCTTTTAATGCCACCCCTATCAATAAACTCGTAATGCTTTTGGCCATGGAGAAAGAACCCGATAAAGAGCTGTCGCTATAACCATCCCAATATTTTTCAAAAGCCACCGAATCATTCCTGATGAGTAACAAACCAACAGAGCCCAGGTCTTCCAGGAGTTGATTGAGACTATCGGGATAACTGATCTTATTGTAATTGACTGCATTGTGCCAGGGTTGCGGTATGCCGGTACCAACAGTCGTATTGGAGAATATTTTATAATCGTCGATATTGGCGAAATTGTACCATACTGCTTTGAAGAGATAAGTCTTGCCACTGATCCAGGCATAAGCAGAGAAAATGGCAATCAGCCCAAACAACGACAAAACAATACGTTTGAGTATTTTTTTCATATTCTGAAAATACAAATTTTTATTCCTTTTACCGCATCCTTGTCGTATCTTGCATGCAGAAACCCTATTATGCGATTCTTGCACCTCAATCTTGATTTTTTAGACCATCCAGCTCAATAGAATACTGCTGCGCAGGTGCATTTGTTTCATTGCAATCTTTTCAATTCATTTTATCATTTTCATTTGAACAGGCGTTGATGCTTTTCAGGTGAAGCCGATCACATACAATACAACCATGTCACTACTTACTTTATCCGGATCAGCCAGCGCGTATTTACAGCTGGAAGAAAAATACGGCGCACATAATTACCATCCCCTCCCCGTTGTGCTCGAAAAAGGAGAAGGTGTTTTTCTCTGGGATGTAGACGGTAAACGTTATTACGATTTCCTGAGCGGTTATTCGGCCGTTAACCAGGGTCACTGTCATCCCCGAATCGTTCGCGCCCTCATTGAACAGGCGCAGAAGCTTACGCTCACATCGCGTGCCTTTCACAACAACTTATTGGGTGAATATGCGCAATTCATCACTGCTTATTTTGGTTACGATAAAGTGCTGCCAATGAATACAGGCGTAGAAGGCGGTGAAACAGCCATCAAGCTGGCCAGGAGGTGGGCTTATACCCGTAAAGGTGTTGCAGAGAACCATGCAAAGATCATTTTTGCGGAAGGCAATTTTTGGGGAAGAACACTCGCTGCCATCTCCTCCTCTACCGACCCCAGCAGTTACAAAGGTTTTGGTCCTTATATGCCGGGATTTGAGATCATTCCTTACAACGATACCATTGCACTGGAAAAAGCATTGCAGGATAAAAATGTAGCAGCCTTTATGGTAGAACCCATACAGGGCGAAGCTGGCGTGGTAGTGCCTGACGATGGCTATTTGCAAAAAGTGCGCGAACTCTGTTCGCATTACAATGTGCTGTTCATTGCAGATGAGATCCAGACCGGACTGGCACGCACAGGTAAAATGCTGGCCTGCGATCATGAAAATGTTCGTCCCGATATACTCATCCTCGGCAAAGCCCTCAGTGGAGGTATGTTACCCGTATCTGCCGTACTCGCCGATGATGAAGTGATGCTCAACATCCAACCCGGTGAGCATGGTTCTACTTATGGCGGCAATCCGCTGGCCTGTGCCGTGGCCATGGAAGCGCTTAGAGTATTGAAAGATGAACAGATGGCTGAAAATGCAGCGGTCATGGGTGAATTGATGCGCAGCGAACTGGCAAAGTTATCTTCTCCCTATATCCACACCATCCGTGGCAAAGGCCTGCTCAATGCCATCGTTATCGATCACGCCAATGCTGATGCTGCATGGGAGCTTTGCCTGGCATTGAAAGAAAAAGGATTGCTGGCCAAACCCACACATGGCGATAAGATCCGTTTCGCTCCTCCGTTGCTTATCAATCGTGAACAAATACTGGAGTGCGTGGACATCATCGGTGAAAGCCTAGCTTCTTCATTAGCTCAATAGGCAGCTTGGGCAGGTTTTTTCTTTCGATCAGGTAAGTAGCAAGGCCCGATAAATCGCGGTACACATAATGTTTGCTCAATGCTCCTTCCAAATAACCTGCTCCGGAAGTATTGCCCGTGCCTACCCGCATGCCAATCATACGGCGCACCATGATGAGGTGCTTGTGGCGCCAGTTGCTGAGCAGGTGATCAATTTCAATCAAAGCATCAAGCAGTTGGTAAGATGTTTGGAATACCGGAAAATCGCGGTACAGCATGATGAACAAAGCAGCCCGCATGGCTTTGGGTGAAAAATTACTCCGCAGTGTTTCCAGTTGCTCCGGAGTATAATCGACGTGCGCTTTTTCAAAAAAGACATAATCGAAATCAAATATCTTGGCCTGCTCACGTTCTGTTAAGCCTTGCAGGTAAACAGCACGGTAATCATTCCAGAAAGGATGATCCGTAGTATTGTTCGTTGTTGCCGGTTTATATTGATGCCATAATTCTGTATCAAAGAAAGGCATGCGCTCCAGCCAGTCGTTCACCAGTTGCAACAGGTTCTTTTCTGTTTCTACGGCTGTGATACGTTCATAATCATTCCGGGTAAACCCGCCTTCATTGGTACGTTTGTAATACTCTTTCTGATGCCGTTGATCGATCTGCAATCCCAATCTCGCCTCAATCAGCCTGAACTGCGCACTCTGGAAGCCGGATGAAGGCGTGAGCAGGTTACGGAACTCCAGGAAATCGAGCGGGGTCATGGTATTGAGGATGGTGATCTGCTGGTTCAGCAGTTCCAGTATGCGGATGACCCGGTGCAGGCGGTGACAGACCAGGTTCATATCCTCGGAGTTATCATTGATCTTTTCCTGTGAAAATATATGCATCACATAATCCAGCTCGAACAGTATCTGTTTGAACCATAGTTCATAAGCCTGGTGTATGATGATGAAGAGCATTTCATCGTGTGCAGGCGCATGGCCTTCTTCAAAACTCACCGGGTGCTGGCCATCCAATATCTTTTCCAGGTGCAGGTAACTGCCATAATACAGGGGTTCCTTTTTCATAACAAGCATCGTTCTTTCAGCAAAGAAAAGCTTTGTTTACCATTATCTTTGCAATCTATGACACGCACAGAACTGGTAGCACAAATACGGCAAAAGAAATCTTATTTAACGGTGGGACTGGATACCGACATCACCAAAATTCCACCCCACCTGCAATCACACCCCGATGCCGTATTTACCTTCAACAAAGCCATCATCGATGCTACCCTGGAATATTGTGTGAGTTACAAGATCAACACTGCTTTTTATGAATCACAGGGTTTGAAGGGTTGGGAAGCCCTGGAAAAAACCGTGCACTATATTCCTTCCACCCATTTCAAGATAGCCGATGCCAAACGAGGCGATATTGGCAATACTTCTTCGCAATACGCCAAGACCTTTTTTGAAGTGCTGCCTTTCGATGCAGTAACGGTAGCGCCTTACATGGGTGAAGACAGTGTGCGTCCTTTCCTGGAATACGATAACAAATGGACCATTGTACTGGGCCTCACTTCCAATGCAGGCAGTCTTGATTTCCAAAAACTCTCCCTGGCTTCTAGCGAAAAAATGCTGTACGAACAGGTACTGGAAAAAACAGTTTCCTGGGGTACACCCAACAACCTGATGTTCGTGGTAGGCGCTACCCGCGCCAGCGACCTGCAACACATACGCACCATCATACCTGATCATTTCCTGCTGGTACCGGGTGTTGGTTTCCAGGGCGGCAGTCTCGAAGAAGTGTCGCAGTATGGATTGAACAAAGACTGTGGTTTGCTGGTCAATGCCAGCCGCGCCATCATCTTCGCCAGCAGCAAAGAAAATTTTGCCGAAGAAGCCGCTACCATTGCAGCCACTTATGCCGCTGAAATGAAGCAGTACCTCGAAGTCTGAGCCTCATTTATTTTGCCTATCTTAACGGCCCAGTTTTAACGTTAAATCAGGTATTCTATGCAAAGGACAAAGATGCTGTTCGTTCTTCTGCTGGTTGTTGTACAACTGACCGCACAAAACAAAACAGTAAAAGACAAAGTGCTGCCGGTTTCGCCGGAAGTTAAAATAGGCAAGCTTTCCAATGGCCTCACTTATTATATCCGTAAAAACCAGGAACCCAAAAACAGGGCGGAACTGAGACTGGTAGTCAATGCCGGTTCTACACTGGAGAGCGATAAACAGGTAGGTCTTGCGCACTTCGTTGAACACATGTGTTTCAATGGTACAAGACATTTCAAAAAACAAGAGCTGGTAGACTTTCTTGAAAAAAGCGGCGTGAATTTCGGCGCCGACCTGAATGCCTACACCAGTTTCGATGAAACGGTATATGAACTACAGGTGCCTACGGATAGTCCTACTGTATACCGCCAGGCTTTGCAGATACTGGAAGACTGGGCACACCTGGTCAGCTTCGAGCCCGTTGAAATAGACAAAGAGCGCGGTGTGATCGTAGAGGAATGGCGACTGGGTCGCGGCGCCGATGCCAGGCTCCGTGATAAATATTTCCCGGTCATGTTAAAGGGATCGCAGTATGCCAAGCGCCTGCCCATTGGCACCAAAGAAAATATCGATACAGCGCATTACAATACACTCACCAGTTTTTATAAAGACTGGTATCGCCCCGATCTGCAAGCAGTGATTGTAGTGGGTGATGTGGATGTAGCGGAAACAGAGCGGATGATCAAAGAGCATTTCGCGAAAATACCCAGGGCTGTCAATCCCAAACCAAGGAAAAAATTCAGCATTCCATCTCATACAGAAACCAGGGTATCCATCCTTACCGATCCGGAGCAGCCTTATAATGTGGTGCAGATTTATTATACCCAACCGGAAATACCTGCCGCCAAAACAGAGAGCGGGTACCGTGCGTCTATTGTACGCGGACTGTTCAATCAAATGATGAGCAGCAGGCTGGATGAAATTGCACAAAAGCCCGATGCGCCCTTCCTTTTCGGAAGCAGTAGCTATGGTAGTTTCATTGGCGATAAAGATGCATTCAGTTTGCTGGCCGTAGCCAAAACAGGTAAAGACATTGCCGCTTCCATCGAAACCCTCGTAACAGAGAATGAAAGGGTAAGGCAATACGGTTTTGTACAAAGCGAACTGGACCGCGCCGTTAAATCCAGCATGTCGTACATAGAGAACCTGTATAAAGAACGCAACAAGACCAAATCGGCGGAATTGCTGCAGGAACTGGTACGTAACTATTTAAAACAGGAATCCATTCCCGGTATTGAATACGAATATGGATTGTACCAGAAATTCCTGCCTACCATCACCCTGCAGGAAGTCAACAGCCTGATTAGCCGGTGGATCAAAAAGACCGATCGTTCTATTATCGTTACTGCACCCGAAAAAGAAAAAAACAACCTGATCAGCAGTACGGCTGCATTGGATATACTGAACAAACCTTTGGGCTCGTTAAAAAAGTATGAAGATAAAATGGCAACAGGTCCGTTGTTGCCGGTTTCACCCATTCCGGGTAAAATAACAGCCGAGAAACAATACGAATCTATTGGTACTACTGAATGGACTTTATCGAACGGTGCACATGTTGTGCTCAAACCCACCACATTCAAAAACGACGATATCCAATTCTCGGCCATCAGTTGGGGCGGCACTTCACTTTACAGCGATGCCGACTACATGAATGCATCCAACGCCTCATTGATCGCACTCACAGGCGGCATGGGCAACCTGGATATACAAAGCCTGCAAAAAGAAATGGCGGGAAAGAACTGCACTGTAGCGCCTTCCATGAGCAATTATATGCAGGGCATGAATGGCAGCAGCACCATGAAAGACCTGGAAACGGCCATGCAGTTGTTATACGGCTATTTTGTAGCGCCGCGTAAAGACAGCAGCATGTTCAAAGTAGTACAGCAGCAGATGCAGGTACAGTTGGCGAATAAGGATAAAAACCCGGCCAGTGTATTTGGCGATACAGTGGGCTATGTAATGGGTAATTATCACCCGAGGCGCAAACCTGTTACGCTGGAAGCAGTGAAACAACTGGAACTTGACCGTGCATTTAATATTTATAAAGAAAGGTTCTCTAACGGCGGACAATTCCTGTTTACGTTTGTAGGCAATTTCACGCTGGACAGCATCAGGCCGCTGGTTGAAAAATATATTGCCTCTCTCCCGTCCACCGGCAAACAAGACAGTTGGAAAGACGTGGGCCTGCGTTATCCGCAAGGCGTCATCAACAAAGTGGTGAAGAAAGGAAAAGAAAGCAAAGCCAGCGTACGGCTGTATTTCACCGGCAACAGTGCTGCTTTCAACGACCTCGACGAACTGCAAATTGGCCAGTTGTGTAAAGCATTGGGCATCCGTTTGAGAGAAGTGCTTCGTGAAGACGCCGGCGGCGTGTACGGCGTAAGCGTTTCGGGCGGATTGAGCAGGGAGCCGGTAAACAATTACAGCATCGGCATACAGTTTGGTTGCGCACCCGAAAACGTAGACAAGCTGATAGGACTAACCATGGATGAAATAAATCATACCAAGTCCAACGGCATCGCCCCCGTGAACATTGAAAAAGTGATAGCCGAACAAACCCGCGGCCTCGAAACCGAGTTCAAGGAAAACAGTTACTGGCGTTACAAACTGGAACAGCATATCTTCCGCAAGCAAAATCCTGAAAAAATACTGGAAGCGCCGCAACTCGTTAAGAAAATTACCGTGGAGCGTACGAAAGAACTTGCGAATCAATATTTCAATGAAGCCAATATGGCCAAATTTGTCTTACTGCCTGAAGATAAATAAAAATGCCTGATCGTCATCCCGAGCAACGTCACCCTGAGCGAGCGAAGCGAGTCGAAGGGGCAGCCGAGGGATCTGCCTGAGCATTCAGCATATCCTTCGACTCGCTTCGCTCGCTCAGGATGACGATCAGACATTTTTTATCCAATTACAAAACCATCCGGTAGAATAGCCATCTTCTTCACTACCACAATACCGTCTTTCACCGCATATAAAGGATGGTCTGTATTAGCCAGGTGGTCTCCTCCGTTGATCTGAACGGCATTGCCAATGCGGCAATTCTTATCTATGATCGCATTCTTGATAAAGCAACGTTCTCCAATGCCCATCCTGGGTATTCCTTTGAAATCATCCGAGGTCATCTCTTCAATGGTTTCATAACCGTCATTCCCCATTACATAACTGTTAACGATGGTGGTGCCGGCTCCGATACGCGAACGGATACCCACCAGGCATTGTTCCAGCCTGCTGGCATTGATGATGGAGCCTTCCGCTATCAGGGTCTTTTCCAATGTAGTGCCGCTGATCTTGGCCGGTGGCAGCATGCGCGAGCGGCTGTACACTATTTTAGTATGATCGAATAAATTGAATGGCGGGATATCCTGTGTTAACGCCAGGTTGGCTTCATAAAATGAGTAAATGTTTCCAATATCGGTCCAGTAGCCGTCGTACTGGAAGCTGACAACTTTATAGTTCGCAATGGAATCAGGGATGATCTCTTTACCGAAATCCGTTGCCTGGGGATGTACTTCATTGAGCAGGTGGTACAACATTTTTTTACTGAAAATGTAAATACCCATGGAAGCCTGGTAATGACGGCCCGCCTGCTGCATTTCAGCGCCGGTATCACTTACCCAATCTGCCAATACATCCTTTTTGGGTTTCTCTATAAATGAAGTGATGAAATTCTTTGCGTCTGTTTTCATGATGCCGAATTCTGTAGCTTCCCTTTCTGCTACCGGAATGGTAGCAATGGAAATATCCGCTTCACTCGCCTTATGCGCTTTGAACATTGCAGTAAAATCCATCTGGTACAACTGGTCACCACTCAGAATAAGTACATATTCGAAATCGTGGTTCGAAATATGCCGGAGCGATTGTCGCACAGCATCGGCAGTACCCTGGAACCAACCGCTGTTTTCAGGTGTTTGTTCGGCGGCCAGTATGTCTACAAAACCAGTACTGAAAGCGCTGAATAAATAAGTATTCTTGATGTGCTTGTTCAACGATGCCGAGTTGAACTGGGTAAGCACGAACATGCGATTGATATCGCTGTTGATACAATTACTGATAGGGATATCAACGAGGCGGTATTTACCGGCAATCGGCACAGCGGGTTTGGATCGGCTCGCGGTAAGCGGGAACAGTCTTGTTCCAGCGCCTCCTCCCAGGATCACGGCCAGAACTGATTTTGAAATCGTACTCATCGTATAGCGGTTTTATTAGGTTATCGTAATGACCTGTACAGCTTCAGGTATGCTTCTACTACAGATTCCCAGCTGTGGTCTATTTCCATCATCTGCTTGCGCATGGTATCCAAATGCGCCGGGTGTTGGTATACCGACACAGCGCGGCTGATCGAATAGTCGATGTCTTCAATATTCGCATGGTTGAAGCGGATACCAAACCCACCGGGATCGCCCATATCCGTCACTGTATCCTGCAAACCACCTGTACTTCTCACAATGGGAACGGTTCCATAACGCATGGCATACATCTGGTTGAGTCCGCATGGCTCCACCCTGCTCGGCATCAACAAAAAATCAGCGCCGGCATACATCAGGTGACTCAATGCTTCATCATACCCGATCACCACATTGAACACATCGGCATAAGGTTCCTTCATTTGCTGGAACTGCCATTCCACCTGTGTTTCGCCACTGCCCAACACAAGAAAAGAAGCCTGGCCCTGTGTGTGGTCGATGGCCACACGGATCGCATCGGGTAATACATCGGCCGCTTTTTCGCCCACGAGCCGGCCAATGAAAACAAACAATGGTTTGCTAGGGTCCAAACCAAACCGCCTGCACAATAACTCTTTATTCTGCTGCTTGCCTGTCTTTGCGGTGGCAACAGAAAAATGATGATCGAGGTATTTATCCGTTTCAGGATCCCATACTTCATTATCGATTCCGTTGAGAATGCCCACACATTTCCCCTTTTCGTATTCGAATAATTTTTCCAGTCCGTTCGAATTCGAGCGCAGCTCATCCATATAACTATGGCTCACGGTGGTTACTTTATCGGCGCACTTGATGCCCGATGCCAATGGATTGATATTACCGTTCCAATCCAGCATACCCCTTTTCCACAGGTCCCACCGCGGTATATACTTACTCTGGTCCCACCCCATCCATCCCTGGTATTGGGCATTGTGAATGGTAAGCACGGTGGGGATAGATGCCAATTTCCGGTAATCATAGCAATGCTGCATCATGAAGGGCAGCAGACCGGCATGATAGTCGTGGCAGTGCAGCACGCGGGGTTTGTGTTCCCAACTGCTCATCCAGTTCACTACAGCGATCTGGAAGGCTGTGAACCGCTCCACATCATCATCATACCCATATATCCGGTGCCGGTCGAGCAGCCCGTTGATGTCTACCAGGTAAAGGTCGAACCCCAGCTTATTGGTGGTTTCCTTGATAATGGTATAGTCGAAAAACCAGTTTCCCAGGTTGGAACTTCCTTTGAAATCTACCGTCCACTCGTTGTCGTATAAGAATTTGGTCCGGTACATGGGCATCACCACTTTGGCTACATGCCCCGCTTTGCATTGGTATTTGGGTAAAGCCCCTACTACATCGCCTAATCCGCCCGCTTTGGCTACGGGATAACACTCTGCACTGACATGAATGATCTCCATGAGACGCTTTTGAAAGATTTGCTCTGAAGTTAGTAACTAAAAGCATTCATCCAATTCTCGTATTTAAATTTTTCCATCTTATTTTTGATTATTTTGCAGCCCCTGTCTAAAACAGCTTGTCTACCATGAACCAACAAACCAAATGGTCGCAGTTCGGCACCCTCATTTCTGTTTTCTTTTTCTGGGGATTTGTAGCCGCGAGTAACGACATACTCATTCCGGTATTTAAAAAAGCCTTTAACCTGTCGCAGGCGCAGAGCATGCTGGTATCTGTGGCTTTTTATGTAGCCTATACCGTAGGGTCGCTTATTTATTTTGGCATATCTAAAATGATTAAGCACGACCTGCTGAATAAAATGGGTTATAAAAACGGCATTGCCCTTGGACTCCTTATCTCGGCCATCGGTACGCTGCTGTTCTATCCTGCGGCCAACAGTTCTTCTTTTACATTGATGATTACCGGGCTGTTTGTAGTAGGATTAGGTTTTTCACTTCAGCAGATCGCTGCCAACCCACTCGCCATTGTGATCGGCGATCCCAAAACTGGTTCACAAAGACTAAACATGGCAGGAGGTATCAATAACTTCGGTACCACCATCGGCCCATTACTGGTAAGCTTTGCCATCTTCGGCAGTGTTACCAGCGGTTCCGGTACCGCCAGCATCGAAAGTGTGAAAGTGCCCTACCTCGTCCTCGGCGCCGCTTTCATCCTGGTGGCGTTGTTCTTTAAGTTTTCATCCATCCCCAATAAAATTGACCTGGAAGATGTGGCAGCACACGAGGCCGACAGTGAAAAGCAGGTGATGCACCGGTCTTCGGCCACTCAATACCCGCAACTTTGGCTGGGCATGATCGGCATATTCGTATATGTAGGCGTGGAAGTGGCCACCGCCGCCAACCTGCCCGAATACATGCGGCAGCACATGAACATTCCTACAGATAAGATCGCACCCTTTGTATCGCTCTATTGGGCCAGTCTTATGATGGGTCGCTGGACTGCATCTGTGGGTGCATTCAGTGTGAGCATGGGAGCTAAAAAAATCCTTAATTTTCTCATGCCCTACCTGGCATTTGCCGTTTTCCTTGCGGTGAATGCTATTGCCCGGCACGATATCAGTTCCTTTTATGTATACGGTTTTGTGATCATTGCCATGATCATAGGTGATATCCTCAGCAAAGGCAATCCCGCACGGATGTTATTGATCTTTGCATCGATGGGCATTACAGCATTAGTGATCGGTATGCTCTCAGAAGGCAAGACCAGTGTGTTTGCATTCATCAGTGTTGGACTTTTCTGCAGTACACTGTGGCCCTGTATTTTCACCCTGGCCATCGCCGGTCTGGGTAAACATACCAACCAGGGAAGCAGCATGCTCATTATGATGATTATGGGAGGCGGACTGGTGAGTTTACTGCAAGGATGGGTAGCTTCGGATCATATACTGGGCATCCGGTATAGTTATGTGGTAGGCGTAGCGTGTTTTGCTTACCTTGCGTTTTACGCAATCCGTTCAAAAGCTATTTTGAAAGCGCAGGGAATTGATTATGATATAAAAACAAGTGGAGCTCATTAAAAAAATTGTACATGGTGAAGAAAACGCAGGGTGTAGAGCCTTTGGCTATTGGAATTGATATCGGTGGCACCAACACCAAATTCGGAATTGTAGATGAAGTAGGTAATATACTTTTCTCGAACGATATGTCTACCCGGGTTCACAAAGATGTGAACAGTTTCATTGACGAGTTATATAACAACCTGCATCCCTTCATTGAGCAGGCCGGCGGCATAGGCCGCATCAAAGGGATTGGCGTAGGCGCCCCCAACGGTAATTATTACACCGGCACCATTGAATACGCACCAAACCTGCCCTGGAAAGGCATTATACCATTGGGTAAGCTGATCGAAGACAAGTTCAAAATACCCGCGATCATCACCAATGATGCCAATGCAGCTGCATTGGGTGAAATGATGTATGGTGCGGCACAGGGCATGAAGGACTTTATCATGATCACACTGGGCACCGGTGTGGGCAGCGGTATCGTAGCCAATGGCCACCTTATATACGGGCATGATGGTTTTGCCGGTGAACTCGGACATACCATCATCATACCGGATGGCCGCCTGCACGAAGGCACCGGTAAAAAAGGATCCCTGGAAAGTTATGCATCTGCAACAGGCGTACGCCTCACCGCGTTGGAATTCCTGGAGAAAAGCCCCAAACCCAGCCTGCTTCGCGCCCTACCGCAAGACAGCATTGACTCCAAAGCAGTACACGATGCCGCCATGGAAGGCGATGAACTGGCCAAAGAGATATTTGAATATACCGGTAAGATATTGGGCATCGCCCTGGCGAACTTTGTCATGTTCTCCAGTCCGGAAGCCATTATTCTTTTCGGAGGCCTTACCAAAGCTGGTGATATGATACTGAAACCTACACGCGAAAGCATGGAAAACACCCTCATACAGGTGTTCCAGAATAAAGTGCGGATTTTGGTGAGTCACCTTAAATCGGCAGATGCTGCTATACTAGGGGCGTCGGCGTTGGTGTGGTAAGTTTTTCCTGCATCCATTTTTCTTTTCCCCATCCGGGTATGACGTGTTTTTCACTATGGTAAGAGGAACGCACCAGCGGACCACTCTCCACATAATCAAAACCGAGCTCATATCCTATTTCACGCAGTTCAGCAAACTCATCGGGATGCACGAAACGCTGAACAGCTAAATGTTTTTTGCTAGGTTGCAGGTATTGCCCCAGGGTAAGTACATCGCAACCAACTGTAAGCAGGTCTTCCATACTTTGGATCACTTCTTCTTTGGTCTCTCCCAGTCCCAGCATGATACCTGTTTTAGTACGCATGCCTCCTTCTTTCAACATACGCAACACATCGAGACTGCGACGGTATTTAGCCTGTATGCGTACCTGCCTGGTTAAACGCTCTACTGTTTCTATATTATGACTCACCACTTCAGGCGCAGCATCGATGATGCGTTGCACCTGTTCTGCATTGCCCCTGAAATCGGGGATCAACGTTTCAAGCGTGGTACCGGGGTTGAGGGCCTTGACCGCTTTGATGGTATTGTACCATATAATGGATCCGCCGTCTTTGAGCTCGTCGCGGTCTACACTCGTGATCACGGCATGCTTTACCGTCATCAGGTGAATGGCTTCCGCTACACGCTGCGGCTCATCCCAATCCACCGGTTCGGGCCTGCCGGTGGCTACGGCACAAAAACCACAACTGCGGGTACAGATATTACCCAGTATCATGAAAGTGGCAGTGCCTTCGCTCCAGCATTCGCCCATATTCGGACAATTGCCGCTTTCACAAATGGTATGTAATTTATGGGTATCCACCAGTCCGCGTACGTGCTTATAACTGGCGCCAATAGGCAGCTTTACGCGAAGCCAATTGGGTTTTTGAAGTTTATGATCGTTGGTATCAACTTTGGGAACTACGGGTAACTCTTGCATGGAACGCCTCTTAATCTGGTTCTATGCAAAAATAAGTCACTTTCGCTTACCAAAAGTGAGGGCTATATAAGCGTTGAAAAAGAAGCTTTTATCGGGCACTTGCACCAGGATAGGCATTTTCTGGGAATAATATTCCGCGTTCAGTCCCACTTCAATGGCCGAAAGCAATTCATTGTACCTGCCATAATCGAAGCGCAATGCAGTACGCAGGTGCGCTCCGGGCACTACCTGCACTTCACCCCATCCCTTGAAAAACCCGCCGCTGCCGGTAATGATCGTAGGATCGAGGAACAGGCTATCGTTACTGCCATTGTATTTGATGCTCTGCGCTTTGTTGCCGTCGTACTTATTCAGTATGTTGAGATAGTAAGGTTTAAGTAATCCGGCAGTAATACCGCCGCCATAAATGGCCGACACAGCCACACCATTTTTATTACCCTTGCCGCCGATCAGTTTCTGCTGACCGAAGCCCAGTTTGAAATTATAAAAGTTATTGCGCTTACCATACACATAATTGGAGATGATGGTGAAGCCCGATCCATTGTTGTTGAAAGCAGCGCTTTTATCTTCTTTGGGATGTTTGTGTTCGCCAAACTCCATCCACCAAATATTAGTAGTAGTGATGGTCTTGTATTTGCCATGCTCATAAAAAATACCCCATCCATCGGTGTTGAATTTGAAGCCATAAGCATTCTGTTTCTGGAAAATGAGCGCACCTTCTTCTTCCTGCTTGATTAATTGATTGATCCTTTCTTTTTTCTCAGCTTTTTTTTGCGCCTTTTCAGCGGACTCTTTAGAAAGCTGCTTTTGTTGCGCCGATACGATCATGGAACCCAGTATGAACGGAATAAAAATTAGCTTCTTCACATCGTTTGGTTTGATAGCTGTAAATTTATGGCAAATTTGATGCAATGACTTCACAAATTATTTATAAAGGTGATTTGCGTACCACTGCTACGCACCTGCAAAGCGGAACTGTTATAGAGACCGATGCGCCTACCGATAACCAGGGGAAGGGAGAACGTTTCTCTCCTACCGACCTTGTAGCGACAGCTTTAGGCACCTGTATGATTACTACCATGGCCATCAAGGCAAGAACGATGAATATTGAGTTGGATGGGGCCCGTGTGGATGTAACCAAAATAATGGTAAGCGACCCTCGTCGCGTTGGCAAGATCGTAGCACACATGTATATGCCTGCCGGCTTGCATGTAGATGAAAAAACAAAAGCGATCCTCGAGAGAACGGCGCGCACCTGTCCTGTTGAAAGAAGCCTGCATCCTGATGTAGCGCTCGATATCGCTTTCTACTGGTAACCTTTAACCGGCATTGAGTATTTTATTGCCCACCGCGCATACCAGGCACCTTTTTTTTGCGCAGTAATGATTACTGAGTTCCGTCATCGCCTGTGAATCCAGCGCTGAGTGGATGGTTATACCCATGGCCTGCCATTCCCTGGTAATCCTGTTCTGCTCAGCCGGCAATTCCAGTAACCAGGAAAGCAGGTCGGCTTTTTGATGCACAGTGTTATGATAACTCGCATGGGCAAATAAAAGCGGGATCACCGTGTTGATGATGAGGTTATCGGCCATATACCGGCCAAGGTATTTGGGTTGCGATTTACTTTCTTCTTTGAAGTGGTAATGCGTGTTCCAGTAATCATCTGCTGCGATATCTGCAAATACAGTTGACAAGGAAGCAACAGACCGTGCTTCGCAGAACAATGAGTAGAATGAAGGGCAGCGATGGAACAATGCTGCTAATTGCGACAGCCGTATCGTGGGAAACGATGCAGGACGCATACGCAGAAAAGCCGCCGGCAAAGCGGATGGCACCAACTTGTATTTATTCCTGTAGAATGCATATTCCCTTTGCAGCAAAAGTCCATACGCATCCTTGCCTGCATGGCCCAGCAGGTTGGCCTGCCCCATTAAAAGCGCTTCCAGTTGCGTTCTGCGATTGCGATGACGCGCCAACAATCGCACTGGCAATGCAGTTGCCACCTGTTCAAACAATATGCGGTTTACTTTACCTCCGAAATTGCCGGCAATAGAACGCCAGCAGACTTCTTCCCAATCGCCATTGCATTGCTGCAATGTTTCGAGTACCTGCATGGCTTTCTGTTCCAGTCTTTCAGCAGCCAGCCGTTCTTTCCATGCATACCATGCCAGTGGAGTGAGTGCAGGTAAAAAAGAAGCACAGGAAACAGGCATGGGATTATCCATGATGCATCGATAACGCTGCAACAAAGAAGCAGCGATCCTATCTTTCAGTTCGAGCGTAGGTATCCTGTTCCCGTAACCATCGAACAATAATTCATCTTCTTCCCATACTACATGCAGGATGATTTTTTGATAATACGGGTCATCATAATGCCGGTGCCTGTTCCAGTCAGACGCAAGCAGGTGCAGTTCTACAGCGCCCACCCAGGTAGTATTCCCGATATGTATCCATGCTTCCGAGAAATCGGGCCCCTGGTGCAGGTTCAGCATACCACAACGCTCTATCACCACCCTTTCTCCCTGCGTGGTAAACAACTCCTTCACATTGAAATACTGGAACTGCCAGATGAATTGCAACAACCGCTCGTTCATACCTGTTCATTAAACAGGCAAAATAGAAGTTAATGGCTTGCGGAAAATACGTGATTTGACAACTCTCTCACCACCCTGCTCACCGGCAGCCCCATTACATTATAGAAGTCGCCTTCCACACGTTGTATCCCCACCACACCAATCCATTCCTGGATGGCATAAGCGCCGGCCTTATCGTAGGGTTGGTATTTGTCTACATAGAAGATGATCTGATCAGGACTCAGGTGATGAAAATGGACTTCTGTAACATCTGAGAAAGATATTTCACCTTCACTATGCAGGATCACTACGCCGGTGATCACCCGGTGTGTGTTACCGGAGAGCGATTGAAGGATGCGGATCGCTTCATCGCGGTCAGAGGGTTTACCAATCACCTGCCCATCCAATACCACAATGGTATCGGCCGCCAGGATGGTACTTCCTGCATATTCACCATGATAAGCTTCCTGCACGTACTGCTTTACTGCTTCTGCCTTGCCCCTGGCAATATGTATGGGCACTTCGGTTACCGGCATTCCTTCAGGAAAACTTTCATCGGTAGATTGCACGATCACTTCAAATGGAATCTCGGCCCATTCCAACAGCATTTTTCTGCGTGGAGATTGTGAGGCCAGTATGATAGGAGTCTTCGTCATAAATAAAATCCAAAAAACACCATCGACAATATACCCGTCATCATCACCAGTTTTACGATGGTACTGAGTGTATGAAAATCTTTGGCTGAATTGGCTTTGAATAATTTAAGCAATATCCATACCAGTGGGGCAATGATCAATACGATACAATACAGCACACTGAGCCACCAGCCGAACGGGAGAACATAAAACTGGAGAACCAGCAACGAAGCAATGAGTACGATCAGCCAAACTGCGGCATACACTTTACTGGCATTGATACCCCATACAATGGGCATGGTGCGGCACCCGTAACGCCTGTCACCCTCCACATCTTCCATATCCTTGATCACTTCCCTGACCAGCGATATGATGAAAGCAAATGCGGCATAAACAATGGTAAGCCTGAAAAAACGCACTTCATTTGTTTTGACGGCGAGTATATGATCCAGTTGTAAAGGTTGCTTGGACAGGAAAAGGATCATGATCACCCATGCCGTCAATAAGGAAATAAGGATATTGCCTATGAGCAACTGTTTTTTGAAATTGGTGGAATAAAACCACAACAATATAATGCTCGCCAGGTTGGCCAGTACCAGGTGCCAGTAGTTGTTCAGCGGAAGCGCTGCAAAACTGAAGAAAAGCCCCAGCAGGCTCAGGAACATGTGCCAGAAAATCACCCATCGCCGGTTGATGATCACATTCACCACCACTTTACCGGGCTTGTTTACCTGATCAATATTCAGGTCGAAATAATCGTTGATGATGTAACCTGCAGCCGCTATCATTACGGAAGCAATGACCAGAAAAATAAATTGGCGGGTATCGTCCGGCTGGCTGGCTTCTCCTGTATAGATACGTTTGTAAATGCAGTATTCGAACAGCATTTGGGTAAGCACGATGAACACCAGGTTCGGCCATCGCACCAGTCTGAAAAAAGCAGTAATGAGTTTCAAATTGGTTATGTATGCTATGCAAGATAATGAACTATTGGGCCCTGATGCTGAAGTCTTCATTCCAGTCACCCCGCAGCCTCATCACTTTCTCAATCACATCCCGCACGCAGCCTTCGCCTCCTTTGAGCCGGGATACATACAATGATTTCTTCCTGATCTCCTGTGCAGCATCGGCAGGGCAGCAAGGCAGGCCTGCCAGGTCCATGGCTTTTATATCGGGGATATCATCTCCCATATACAACAATTGGGTGCTGTTAATATTGTGATTATGCATGAATGCCTTTAGCACCTCCACTTTGTTTTCCACTTTCATCCATACATGCTCTACACCCAGTTTATTCAGGCGCTCGTTTACTTCATCGGAATTTCCTCCTGAAATAACTGCCACTTTATATCCCTTCTTCACAGCCAGTTGCAATGCATAACCATCTTTGATATTCATTCGTCGCGCCATCACACCGCCGGGCAATACCAGCAGGCTGCCGTCGGTAAGTACACCGTCTACATCAAAGACAAAAGCAGTAATGGGTTTGAAGCGTTCCAGCATGCAAAAAAATTGAAGTATCTGTTATTTCTGGTTATCGCGCCATTCATAAACCCAGGCGCTCTGTATCATTTCCAGGTGCCCTTCGGTGCTCTGTTCACGGGTTCCTTCGAAACCGGGCAGTTCCAGTATCCACTCCAGCAGCTCGGTGAAACGGATGCGATATATTTTCGCCTCGGTGAAATCATCGCCGAACTTTTCATACAGCTTCATGGCAATGTCTTCATGATCATTCCAGTGGATCGGCGGTTCAAAATGACTCATAACTTTTTAATTAGACAATTCGTCAATTTGATAATTCGACAATGAAAAGTGACAAGAAATTGTCGAATTGTCTAATTATCAAATTGACAAATTATATTTTTATTCTCCTAAAAATTGCGTCTGATCGGGGATTGTGATACTTACCTCTCCTACACTTCCTTCCTGCAATACACATTGGCATCCCAGGCGTGAATTGATGCGCGGGTTAACGGCACGATCAATGAAATCCTCCTCCTTATCGCTCAGGTCTTCCAGCAGGTGCATGCCATCTTCTACATACAGATGACAGGTACTGCAGGCACATACGGCGCCGCAATTGTGGTGTAATTCAATGCCATTATGCAGGCATACCTCCAGCAAACTCTGATCGGCCTTGATGTTGTTCAATATAACCGGCTCCAGTCCCCGCTGCTCAAACTTTACCTTGATCGTGTACATAGTTTCATTTTCCGGTGCAAAAGTATCTGAAAACGAACAAAAAGGCAAAAGACCCTGCGGGAAACGTTTGTTTTAGTGGTTAGCATGACCAAACTGGTGACGAATACTCTCGCTCAGGGCTTCGTACACTTTGCGCAACGATGGATAGTCTTTCAGTAAAGCCTCGTGTTTATGCAGGGTGCTGGTATCATTGCGAAAGGCGGGTCCAGCCTGTACATTCTTCGGGTGAAACGACTGTACCTGACGGGCCGTATCGGCGATGATGGGATAAAAAAGACTAAAATCGATCTGTTCCGCCGCACAATAATCGGCCGCCAGGTGGTATAAATGATTGGTGAAGTTGGATGTGATGGCCGCCAGCAAATGCATGCGTTCCCTGGTAGCATCCCCGGCGCGGGTGATAATACCATTGGTAAATATCCCTGCGATTTTTTCGATGCTTTCGATTGTTGCTGTTGTATTGCCATCAACTATTATAGTCACAGGGTCTATTGTCTCCATGGATTGACGGATCATTTTCATGGGCCACAGTACGCCATAACGGCTGCTTACGGGCTTCAACACTTCTTTGGAAACCGCTCCTGCCGTATGAACAATGAGTTCATTGTGCAACCTGAGTTGTTGGGCAACCGGTTCCAGGCCTGTGTCGCTCACGGCCAGTAAGTAGAGATCAGCACCGGGCTTCAAACCCTTCAGGTCTGTAACCGCGGCTGCACCCAATAGCTGTGCAAGCGATGCGGCATGCGCTTCCTGTCTGCTCCAGACCTGTTCAATTTCATGGCCGGCAGCGTGCATGAGCCGCCCCATCACAGCAGCCACATTACCCGAACCTATGATCACAACCTTCATATCTTTGTATGTATATGGAAATGAAATTAGCACAAAGAGTTGTGATCGGTTATTATAAAACCAAATTCAAGACCATTGGGCTATTATCTCCCCGCAAAGCAGCCGAATCGGCATTCCGCTTTTTCTGTACTCCCTATGTTAAAAAACCCGGCAATAAGGTTCCGCCCATTTTTCACAAAGCAAGCCGCCTTTCCTTTGAGCTGGAAGGCATCACTGTTCGTGGGTTTCACTGGAAACCTGCGCAGGGTACGGGCCGGAAAGTGCTGGTAGCACATGGGTTCAGCAGTTATGGTTATAAATTCGAACAATATGTACAGCCTTTACTCAAAGAAGGTTTTGAAGTTTTCATTTTCGACGCTCCTGCACACGGCACAAGCGATGGCAAAATGATCAATGCCATACTGTACAAAAACATGCTCTTGCGGGTGGAAGTCCTGTACGGCCCTTTTTACGGATTCATTGGGCATTCGCTGGGTGCATTGGCCATTTCCCTGGCCATGGAAGAGATGCCTGATAATCATAACAAAAAAATGATATTGATCGCCCCTGCCACAGAAACCTCCAGGGCCCTCCGTCAATATTGCCGTTTATTGAATATCAAAAAAGAGACGCAGGCAGCCCTGGAAACCATCATCGAATCCATCGCCAACCGATCCATCAGTCATTTATCCGTTAACCGGGCGGTTCGGCAGGTGCCTACCCCCATTTTATGGGTGCATGACCAGCATGACCGTATCTGTCCTTTTAAAGACACCCTTCCGTCCCGGGAACACCCCCTCCCCAACCTGCACTTCCTGGTTACAGAAGGGCTGGGACACAATAAAATATACCGCGATCAGCGGGTGATGAAGGAAATTACCAGCTTTCTGCTGGGTTAACCGTTTATAATCGCCTTTTTTTCAACATTTTTTGCATTTTGCAGGTTTGGCCTAATATTGCATTACATGGCAAAGAATTTATTGATCGTTGAGTCGCCGGCAAAAGCCAGGACAATTGAAAATATCCTTGGAAAAGATTTCGAGGTAAAAAGTTGTTATGGCCATATCCGCGATCTGGAAAAAGACGATATGGGCATTGACCTGAATAACCAGTATCAGCCCCGTTATATTGTTCCCGGCGAGAAAGAAAAAGTAGTCCGTGAACTGAAACAATTGGCCAAAAAGGCCGATGAAGTATGGCTGGCATCGGATGAGGACCGTGAAGGGGAAAGCATCAGCTGGCACCTTGCCGAAGTATTGGGGCTGGACCCCAAAACCACCAAACGCATTGTTTTTCATGAAATTACAGCACCAGCCATTAAAAAAGCGGTGGAAAACCCGAGGAGAATAAACATGAACCTCGTCAATGCCCAGCAGGCCCGCCGAGTGCTGGACAGGCTGGTGGGTTTTGAACTGAGCCCGGTACTCTGGCGTAAAATAGGCATGCAGCGCAGCCTCAGCGCCGGCCGGGTACAAAGTGTGGCCGTAAGACTTATCGTGGAAAGGGAAAGAGAGATCAACCAGTTCGTTCCCGAAAGCAGTTTTAAAATAGAGGCTTTATTTGCCGCCGAAGATATAAATGGTAAGCCGGTCGCTTTCAAGGCAGATGGGCCGGCCAAGCTGGCCTCTCAGGAATCTGCCGAAGCTTTCCTCAATGGCTGTAAAGATGCCACTTACACTGTTACCGATGTAACGGTAAAACCATCTAAAAGAACGCCTACCGCTCCTTTTACCACTTCTACCCTTCAACAGGAAGCGGCCCGTAAACTGGGCTATGGCGTAACCAAGACCATGTTGCTGGCGCAGAAATTATACGAAAGCGGTAAGATCACCTATATGCGTACCGACAGTATCAACCTGAGCGATACGGCCATGCAGGACATACATAAGGAAGTGGCTTCCAGTTATGGCGCAGAATATTACCAGCCCCGCAGATTCAAGAACAAGAACGAGAGTGCGCAGGAAGCCCACGAAGCCATCAGGCCTACTTATATGAGTAATCATACAGTGGCCGATGAAGAGACCCGCAGACTCTATGAACTGATCTGGAAAAGGACCATCGCCTCACAAATGAGCGATGCCGAATTCGAAAAGACGATTGCCAGGATCAATATTTCCACCAACAATGAAACCCTCACCGCTACCGGTGAAGTGATGAAATTCGATGGGTTCCTGAAAGTATATCTCGAGGGTAAAGACGATGAAGATGAAGACAATGAAGGTATCCTGCCACCCCTGGCCGTAGGGCAGCATCCCGAATTCAGGGAGATGACAGCAGTTGAAAAATTTACCCGCCCTGCCCCGCGCTATACGGAAGCATCACTGGTTAAAAAATTAGAGGAACTGGGTATCGGCCGGCCTTCCACCTATGCGCCTACTATTTCCACCATCATTAAGCGTAACTATGTAGAGAAGCGCGATAAGGATGGTGTAAAAAGAGAAGTACGTTTACTGAAACTGGGCAAAAACAACCAGGTAAAAAAAGAAGTACTGGTTGAAAATACCGGTGCAGAAAAAAACAAGCTCTTCCCTACCGACCTGGGCAGTGTTGTGACCGATTTCCTGAAACAACATTTTAAAAAAGTGATGGACTTCGGCTTCACCGCCCGTATAGAAGAAGAGTTCGATGAGATCGCCGAAGGCAAAACGCGCTGGAGCAATATGATCGATTCGTTCTACAAACCTTTTCATGAAGACATTGAGCATACACTCGAAAACGCAGAACGCGCCAAAGGAGAAAGAGAACTGGGCATTGACCCTGCCACCGGCAAAAAAGTGATTGCCCGTATGGGTCGTTATGGCCCCATGGTACAGATTGGCCAGGTTGATGATGAAGAAAAACCCCGTTTTGCCAAACTCAAAGCCACACAAAGTATTGAAACGATTACCATGGAAGAAGCCATGGAATTGTTTGCCCTGCCACGTATACTGGGTGAATATGAAGGACAGGAAGTGGCGGTGAATGTGGGCAGGTTCGGTCCTTATATCAGGCTGGGAGAACAATTCATCTCCATACCCAAGGGCGAAGACCTTTTTGAAATGGATATGGACCGGGCAATACAACTCATCGCAGAAAAACAACAGGCCGACGCCCCCATCGGTTATTACCAGGAGCTCCCTGTTACCAAAGGCAAGGGGCGTTTCGGACCATTTATCAAATGGAACGATATGTTCATCAATATCCCCCGTGCTTATAATTTTGACAATCTCAGTCAGCAGGATATCAATGAACTGGTAGAAAAGAAATTAGAAAAAGAAGCCAACCGGTTCATCAAACAGTGGCCTGAAGAAAAAATCTCTATCGAGAACGGCCGTTGGGGTCCCTTCATTCGCTTCAACAAAAAAATGCTCAAACTGGGTAAAGCACCTGACGGCAACAAATACACCGCTGAAACACTGGCGGATATTAACGTTGAAGAGGTGAAAAAAATGATTGAAGAGCAGGTGCCCAATGCTTTTGCCAAGAAAACAAAAGCCGCTCCAAAAAAGAAAGCAGCAACCAAGAAGGCAGCCGCAAAAAAGACAGCTACCGGAACTAAAAAGGCGACTACAACAAAAAGATAAATGAATTGCTCAATTGTTCATTACACAATTGGGCAATTCACTCATCTTCCCATTTGTTTTAAAAATCTTACATGTGCGGCCACTGCCTGGCGCATGCTGGGGTATTCGATATACTGCAATTGATATTCCATGCATACTTTCCTTACGATCTCGCTGATAGCGGGGTAATGAATATGCGATATTTTGGGGAAAAGGTGATGTTCGATCTGGAAATTCAGTCCGCCTACCAGCCAGCTAACCAGTTTATTACGGGTAGCAAAATTGGCTGTTGTTTTGATCTGGTGGGCCGCGAATTCATCGGGCAGTTTGTGTGATTCTGTATCGGCCACGGGGAATTCCGTATGCTCTACCGTATGGGCCAGTTGGAATACAATGCTCAGGATGAATCCGGCAACCAGGCTCATGACCAGGAAACCGACCAGCCAACTCAGCCAGCCTACAAAAATGACGGGAATGACAACGAATACAAGAATATGGTAAAGTTTAACACCCCAGAATTCAATATGGTCTTTCACGCTCATTTTCTTCAATGGCACATTGCCGATCTTGCGTGAAAAATATTTACTGTAATCTGAAAAAAAGATCCAGAACAGGTACAACAGCATATACAGGGCCCAAAAATAAAAATGCTGGAAGCGATGCATTTTGTATCGCTTTTGTGAAGGCGCCATGCGCATCAATGCGCCAATCTCAATATCATCATCCACCCCGTCTACATTGGTAAAACTATGGTGGATCATATTGTGCTTCATGTTCCACATAAAATGATTCGCGCCCAGCAGGCTGATGGAAGAAGCGGCAATGCGATTCCATCCCTTGTTCGTACTGAAGCTGCCATGGCTGCCATCATGCATAACATTGAAACCAATCCCTGCTACCAATCCACCCAGCACCACACATTCACCCAAAGCCAGGTACCAGACCGGTGTGAAAAAAACAAGGTGAACAAATACGGCGATGAAACCCAATACCATCAGCAATGCTTTGGTAAAGAGCCTGGGGTTACCTGTGGAATCGATCCCTTTTTCGTCAAAATAAGCCTGTACACGCTTCTTCAATTCAGTATGCAGGGATTTTTGAACAGCAGGGAATTTGGGAACAACGGATTGCGACATATACAGCATTGGTTAAGGCGGCACAAGGTAGCCTTTCTGTTCGTCACGACGCATTTTCGCGTGCACTTTTTTTCTTCCAATCTGTTAAAATCAACGTAAGATCTCGCGAATTATTATTTAATATAAAGATCACATTTCCACACAAGTGGGAAAACTTGCATACGATTATCTGGAGAATTTTAGCGTAGTTTGGTGTGGATTATGTGTTGAACCAACTAGCCTTATGCAGGAGACCCGAGAAATAAACGCCCTGTTCAACCTCATAGATGACCCCGATGAGGAAGTATATTCCACGATTTCAGAAAAGATCCTGGGGTACGGCAAGGGCATTATCCCTAACCTGGAGCATCTTTGGGAAACCACCCTGAACGAAGAAACGCAGGAACGGATTGAAATGATCATCCACCGGCTTCATTATACAGACCTGCAAAACGATCTTACGGAGTGGCGCGATAGTCCCTATAACGACCTGCTTTTCGGTTCCCTGCTTGTGTGCAAATTCCAGTATCCCGATCTGCACACAACACCCGTATTACAGGATATTGAAAAGATTCGTCGCAATGTATGGCTGGAGTTGAACAGTTTTCTAACACCGCTTGAGCAGGCCAACGTATTGTCGAGCATCCTGTACAATTATTACAACCTCAAAGGATCGGAAATTGCCCATACGAACCCCGATGATTTTTTCATGCACAAAGTGCTGGAATCAAAAAAGGGCAATACACTCAGCAATGCCATTGTTTACCAGGTGCTTTGTGAGTTGTTGGATATCAATGCCCGGATCATCAATATACCAAGGCAATGCCTGATTGCTTTTTTCCATTCCGATTTTGACCCTGACACCTACAAAGGCAATCCCAAAAACAAAATACATTTTTACATAGACCCCACTTCGGGTCATGCCTACTCGCACGCAGATATAGAAAATTATTTCAAAAGGATTTCAGTACCTCCTGTTTCATTTTATTTCAAGCCGCTCTCGCACAAAAGGATCATACAGGTATTGCTGGAGGAAGTAGCCAAATGCTTCACCAGTCCAAAAGATGAATACAAACAGAAGGAACTGGTGAAGCTGGCAGATCTTTTCAGTTGAACATATTAAACCAGGCTGGCTTCCAAAGTAATGTCCATCTTGTACGCTTTGCTCACCGGGCAATTGGCTTTGGCATCAGCGGCAGCGGCCTGGAACTGGGCATCTGTAATACCGGGCACCTGGGCCTTTGTAGTCAGTTGTGAACTTTTGATAACGCCGTCTTCCAGGGTAATGGCACACTGGGTTTCAATAGAATCGGGCGTGAAGCCTGCAGCCCCGAGCACAAAGCTCAGCTTCATGGTAAAACAACCGGCATGTGCAGCGGCCATCAGTTCTTCGGGGTTGGTACCCACACCATCGGCAAAACGGGAATTGAACGAATACTGTGTTTTGTTCAGGGTAGTGCTCTGGGTGGTCAGGTGTCCGTTTCCCTCTTTGCCGGAGCCATTCCAAACGGCAGTTGCAGTACGTTTCATAAATGTGTTATTTTTAGTTTTACCAAAATTAAATGATATATGATTAGTTGGGCAGATTTTGAAAAAATCGATATCCGCAGCGGAACCATTCTGGAAGTTAATGATTTCCCCGCTGCCAGAAAACCCGCCTACCAGTTAAAGATCGATTTCGGTCCGCTCGGTATCCGCCAAAGTTCGGCCCAGGTTACCCATCATTACTCCAAAGAGTCGCTTATGAAACGCCAGGTACTGGCTGTAGTGAATTTCCCGCCCAAGCAAATTGCCAATTTTTTCAGCGAATGCCTGGTTTTGGGTGTGTATGATGAAAATAATCAGGTAATTTTATTACAGCCCGACCGGGAAGTTGCCAACGGACAACGGGTAGGATAACCCCCAACACTAACCATGGGAGAACTGCACTACACTTACTACGAAAGCCCCATCGGCCTCCTGAAGATCGGAGGCACGGAGCATTATATTGGTGAAGTGACTTTTGTTGACAATCCCGATCAACTCACGCATGGCGAACCCGGCATTACGGAGATCATGCACCAGTGCACCGAACAACTGATCGAATTTTTCCACGGCAGCCGTAGAAATTTTGAATTACCTGTACACCAGGAAGGCACCGACTTTCAAAAAAGGGTTTGGGGAGAACTGCTTGAGATTCCTTACGGCAAAACCATCAGCTATATGGATCTCGCTAAACGGCTTGGCGATCCCAAAGTCATCCGCGCCGCCGCCAGCACCAATGGCAAGAATAATATCGCCATCATCGTTCCCTGTCACCGCGTTATCGGAAGCGATAGGTCGCTCGTAGGGTATGCGGGAGGTATGTGGCGTAAGAAATGGCTGCTCCAGCTCGAATTTAAAATTGCACATGGGGTGCAGACCTTGTTTTAAGTTGATTTTATCCAGCATCTAAGCAACGATCGATGGCATTACAAAGTCAATAAGCAAACCGCATAATCCGGTATTTTCGTGTGATGAAATTCATGCCCAGACTTTGTGTGCTTGTGGTATTGCTGCTTGGTATTTTACAGCCGGGGATTTCCCAACAGGCATGTTCTACATTGGGACAAAACCCATACTCTGCTTTTCCTGTCTGTGGCAGCACCACGTTTTCGCAGCAGTCTGTGCCTATTTGCGGTGGTAAGACTGTTCATACCTTATGTTCAAACCAAACCATTTATACAGACAAAAATCCTTTCTGGTACAAATTCACCTGCTATACTGCCGGCACATTGGGCTTTGTTATTACACCCTTAGCACAAAATGAAGACTATGACTGGCAGCTATTCGATATTACCAATCACGATCCCATGGATGTCTATACTGACCCGTCGTTGTATGTTTCTGCAAACTGGTCTGGTTCCTATGGTCCAACAGGTACTTCGGCTAATGCTCGTAATCCATATGAATGCTCTTCTTCTCCCGACCAGGGTGTATCAACATTCAGTATTATGCCCGCACTCATTGTAGGTCACCAATACATATTACTGGTCAGTCATTTTTCCGATACACAAAGTGGCTACACTTTATCTTTCGGTGGTGGTACTGCTAGTATTGTAAATCCCATAGTACCGCTTATTAGAAATGCCTATGCGGTGTGTGATGGCACTGAGATCGTTGTAGTGTTGAACAAAAAAATAAAATGCAAGAGTATTGATGCCGATGGAAGCGATTTTAAAGTCAGTGGCCCAGGCAATGTATCTATCGTTTCTGCTACCGGCAATGGATGCGGCAACAGTTTTGATTCAGATTCCATACTATTGAAACTGAATGGAACACTCGCACCCGGCACCTACCAGGTAACGGCACAAGTGGGCACTGATGGCAATACACTGGTTGACAATTGTGATAACCAACTGGCTGCCGGATCCAATACCAGCCTGAGTTTTACCCCTGCTGCTCCCACACCGATGGACAGTATTCGTCCCGTGCTGTGTATCACCGACACACTCCAACTGGTATTCAAGAACCCCATCAATTGCAACTCCATTTCGGAAGATGGCAGTGACTTTGTTATTACAGGCCCTGTTCCGGTTACTATTAAAAGTGCAACAGGTAATTGCAGCGGTGGGGCATCTACCCTCATCAACATTTTGCTTACCGCGCCTATCAAAACAAACGGCACGTTTGTAGTAACACTGCGCAATGGTACTGATGGCAATACACTCATCAATGTATGCGGGCAAAGTACTCCTGCCGGCTCTTCTATCCGTTTTACCACACAAAATATTGTTACAGCCGATTTTCAGCCAACAGTCAATACCGGTTGTAAATACGATACCCTTCTGCTCACGCATAATGGTAACAACAACGCCAGCCAATGGAACTGGAGCATAGACGACGGCAATATCAGCACTGTGCAGAACCCCGTATTAAAATACAATACGTTTGGCACAAAAAAGATTCGCTTGCTGGTCAGCAATGGCAAATGCAGCGACACAGCAGCAACTTCGGTTACATTGCCCGACCTGACCGTAAAAGCAGCTTTTAATGCACGGGATTCTTTGTGCCCTTCCGATACCCTCGTCTTTACAGATGCCAGTACCAGTGCCAGTGGGGTTATCAAGTGGAACTGGAATTTCGGGAATGGCACTACCAGTATGGTGCAGTCGCCACCTGCACAACGTTACCCACTGGTTTCTCGCATCAGTTCTTATACTGCCCAGTTGGTTGCCACCAATAATAGTCACTGCAGTGATACTGCTTATCGAAGTATTACATTATTGGTTAGTTGTTATATAGCGGTTCCTTCGGCATTCACACCCAATGGCGATGGGTTGAACGATTATCTCTACCCGCTCAACGCTTTCAAAGCCGGCAATATGATATTCCGGGTCTTCAACCGGTATGGGCAAATCATTTTTGAATCGGGGGATCCGGGCAAAAAATGGGATGGCACGCTCAACGGCATGCAACAACCCAGTGGTACTTATGTGTGGACACTTGAGTTCACTCATAAAGACACGGGGCAAAAGTTGTTTATGAATGGAACGGCTGTATTAATAAGATAATGCAAAAGCCAAAATAGAATTTGAGTGTTTTTATATTTTGAGTTATGCATTTTGAATTACAAACTCATATCATTACTTGTGAAACTCAAAGGCAGCAACATGCTCGCTTCCGGAATGATGTACACTTTCCCTTCCATACCACTAATGATGATGCGAATGGGCGTTTTAAAATGTGTCTCGTGCTCCAACAGACTCTGCCGGCAAAGGCCACATGGAGATACAGGGTGATCGCTGGCTCCATGCTGGTTGTGGTAACTAATGGCAAGCGTGGTAACCGGCACTCCCGGGCAAAGTGAAGAAGCTGCCGAAAGCAGCACCCGTTCGGCACAGATACCCACAGGATAACTCGCATTCTCCTGGTTGCTTCCCTTCATCTCTTTTCCGTTGGCGAGCATCGCTACAGCCCCTACTTTAAATTCAGAATATGGCGCATAGGCTATCTGCGTCGTTTCACGGGCCTGGGCCAGTAACCGGGCATCCTGGGGTGCAAGCTGATCGATGCCATCATATACTTCGTAATCAAAACCATAATGCATTTGCTTCATGGCAAACTTATTTAGACAAAAAAGTCCTCAACGCCAAAGCGATGAGGACCCCTTACGGTAAATAAAGATAATCTATTTGATACTATTAAACAAGCGCTTCCAGCGCAAGCCCTTATCCCAGCTGAACCAGATCAGCGAGGCCTTTCCTACGATATGTGTTTCGGGTACAAAACCCCAGTAACGGCTATCCTGACTACGATGGCGGTTATCTCCCATCATCCAGTAATAAGTGTATTGCGTGGTATAAGTATTCGCTTCTTTTCCGTTGATGAAATATTTGCCGTCACGCTCTTCCAGTTTGTTGTGTTCGTAAGTAGCGATCAATCTCCTGTACAGCGCAATGGTTTGCGGATTGAGCGGCAGCACATCTCCTTTTTTAGGTATTCGGATGGGCCCGTAATTATCGACCGACCAGGGGTAATTGGCGTCGTCGTTAGGGAAAGTATTGCCCACAAAATTATCAACGTGCGGTGTTACCGATTTAATGTGTGGCTGCTTCTTCACCATCTCCGCCTCGGCATGTGTCATATTGATCACATACAACCCTGGTGTATTGGTAACAGGCCGTAGTTGCATGCGGTTATTGTCTTCCGTGTCGATCCCCAATTCTTTTACGAGTTCTTCCGGCAAAGCATTGCCATCTGTGGTAACCAGGTATTCTGTTTGTGAATTGGGCGGAACCAGGGCAGGTTGTCCGTTTATATATAATACGCCTTCTTTTACCTGTAGCAGATCTCCTCCTACCGCCACGCAACGTTTGATGTAATTATCGGTTTTATCCATCGGATGTACAATGATGGGCGGCAGCGAAGCATCGGCCATCATTTCTTCGCGATTACCCTTGTATTGGGTACGCAGCACATCATAATAAGTAACCTTACTGCCATAATCGGGATGATTGATGATGGTATCTCCGGCGGGAAAATTGAACACCACCACATCGTTCCGTTTTACTTCTGAAAAAGCATAGAGTCGCTTATATGGCAACTGCACCGCTTTAATATAAGAAGGTGTTGTTTGCGAGAAGGGCATGGTATTGTGTACAAAAGGAAAACTGAGCGGCGTTTGCGGAATGCGGGCGCCGTAGGTCATTTTATTCACAAAGAGAAAATCATTGATCAGCAATGTCTTCTCCATACTCTCGGTAGGAATCACATACGCTTCAAAAATAAACGTGCGGATGATGGTAGCCGCCACTACGGCAAATACACCTGCATCGATCCATTCCCTCGATACCGGCTTCCGATAACTGTGGAAGCCTGCTTCACCATACCATTTTTCGTCTTTGGAGAAGCCGAGATAAGGCAGGTAAATAAAGGGCACCAGTACGGTAAGCGTATGATGTATCAGGTTGAACCGCTTGAAGTGCATTACAAAGATGATGGTGATCCAGATGGTAATGAATTGTCCCGCTATAGGAATCAGCTGCAACCAAAACCAGTATTTGCGTATATGGCATTGCTGAACAATGAGCCAGGTATTGTAGAAAGGAATCAGCGCTTTCCAGGGAGTGAGTCCCGCTTTTTTAAACATACCATACAAACCGATATGCCAGCCAACCACATAAATAATGCATAAAAACAAACCCATATTGTCCGATTAAGTAGTAACAAAAATATCCTTTTCACCCAGTTCCGGGCTTTCAGAAGGTCAAAGTTTTCTTAAATAAATGCTATTTGGGCAGTACATACGCCGCTACATCTGCCGCGGTGATCTCTTTACCCGATAAAATGATGAGTCGCTCCACCACATTCCGCAGTTCGCGGATATTGCCGGTCCAGTTGTGCTGCTTCAACGCGTCCAACGCTTTTTTATCGATTCCCTTTTTGACCTGCCCGTATTCTTCTGCCACATCGGTCAGGAACTTTTCAACCAGCAGGGGCACATCATCGCGCCGCTCATTCAGCGAAGGCACATGTATCAATATCACGCCCAGCCTGTGGTACAGGTCGAGCCGGAAGCTCTTGGCATCTACTTCTTTGAGTAGGTCTTTATTGGTGGCGGCAATTACACGCACATCTACCGATATTTCTTTTTCACCACCCACCCGGGTGATCTTGCCCTCTTGCAGTGCACGCAGCACTTTAGCCTGCGCGCCCAGACTCATATCACCTATCTCATCCAGGAAAAGCGTTCCTCCATGTGCCTGTTCAAATTTGCCGATACGCTGTTTGATGGCTGAAGTGAAAGAGCCTTTTTCGTGGCCGAACAATTCGCTTTCAATGAGCTCGCTGGGAATAGCGGCGCAGTTCACTTCTATCAGCGGTGCGCCGGCACGGTTACTCTTCTCATGCAGCCAGCGGGCTACTAATTCTTTACCGCTGCCATTCTCACCGGTGATCAGCACCCTGGCATCGGTAGGTGCTACTTTATCAATGGTCTCTTTGATCTTTACAATGGCTTCGCTCTCCCCAATGATCTCCTGTACTTTGGATACTTTGCGTTTGAGCACCCGGGTCTCTTTTACGAGCGAAGTCCTGTCCATCGCATTGCGGATGGTGATCAGCAACCTGTTGAGATCGGGCGGCTTGGATATATAATCGAAAGCCCCCTTCTTCACAGCATCCACTGCTGTTTCTATATTACCGTGCCCACTGATCATGATCACCGGTATTTCCGGGTTGTGATCAGTGGCTTTTTGCAGGAATTCCAATCCGTCGAGTTTGGGCATTTTGATATCGCACAAAACAATGTCGTAGGTAGAGGTTGTAAATTTTTTCAGTCCTTCTTCTCCATCCGCCGCCTCATCCACTTTGAATCCTTCATTCCCGAGAATATCTTTCAATACACTCCTGATGGCGCGTTCATCATCAATGATCAGAATATTGGGCATGGTACTCTTTGTTTGTTGCTAAGATAGGGAGATCAGAAACTATATTGGACACCGGCGAAAAAGTTCCGGCCGGGCGCCGGGTTATAGAACCTTTTACCAACGGCATTGATATCGTTCCCCAGGCTGTATACCTGGTTCAGGAGGTTATCAACACCTGCGAAAAAATGCAGTATGCGGCCGTTCTTTTTCCAGCGATAGCCTGCCTTCCATTGCAGCAACTGGTATGCAGCCGCATACACATCGTTGGCATCCGTCAGCGGCAATGAGCTGGTAGCGTTCAATGAAACAGCGCTATAGAGACCATTCTTTGTTTCCAGGTCCAGTCCGCTTACCCAACCATTCCGCGGCACACCCGTGAGTGCATTACCCGAATAATCGATGGTGCCTTGTTTGTACCCCTCGAAATAATAAGGCTGGTAGCTATAGCTGCTCCATACCTGCAGTTGGTTGATGAACCCTTGCGGCCGCAGCGGTAATCGATACCGCAACAGCGCCTCCACTCCTTTCTGCACAGCGCCTCCTGCATTTACAAAATATTCGGCTCCGGCGCTGTTAACCCTTCTTACAATCGCATCCTGTAACCTGAAATAATAAGCAGCCACATCGAATTGCAAACGCCTGTTCAGCGCATAACCCTTGATCCCTGCCTCGTAGTTCCATCCCTGCTCTGCATTCAGGTCTCCATGGTAGTTCCGGTCTGCCGGCCTTAGCTCAGCCTGCGTAGGCGGAGAAAATCCTTTGGCTATCAGCGCATATATTGTTACCCCAGGCTTCAACCGATAGGATAATGCTATGCGGGGTGTTAATACCGCATTGATCTGGCGGCGCTGTTCAACAGGCGAAGGGTCCGATAGCCTGATGAAACTGTACGATTGATTATTCAAACTCAAGCCCGCAGTAATATCCCATTTTGCACCCGGACGATAACTGGCCTGTGTAAACAGAATCCATTGTGCAGCGTGTACTTTGTCTTTGAATTGCACGGTGTCCTGCACACCGGCGCGGTTACCATAATCGTCAATGGCCGATCTGTTATATAGCCATTCTGCGCCGCTCACCCATTGCAACACGCCAGGTGAACGGCGTGGATGAAAACTGAAATGAAAACCTGCTCCAAGGTTGTCTTCAGCCCTTTTTTCATAATTGGTGATGAAGGGATTGCGGAACCGCGTGGTATTGGCTGTTACAAAACTTTTGAGTTGCCATACATCACTCAATGCCGCTTCATGAGATATGCCTGCAAAAAAAGTGCTGTTGTAAATGGCAGTTTTTTGCTGTACCGCACCTGGCAGGTTCCCGGCGGGCTGCCGCGCCAGTTGCGGATCCTGTTGCATTTGCGCCAGCGTAATACCCCCGGGTGTTTGATAATACAGGTTGGTATAAAAAAGCAGGAATTTCAATTGTTGTTGTTTGAAAGAAAAAGCACCGTTCCATTGCAATCCATCCCTGCGCATGGCCGACTGCTGGCGGTAACCATCCGATTGTGTATGTACTTGTTGCAATGAAGAATGAAAGGTCTGGTTACTGTATTGCCATCCTGCTTGTTGTTGCAGCAGTCCGTACGACCCGCCCAACAGCCCTGCTTCAAAATGATGTGTCGACTGTAGACTGAAAGTATCAACTGAGCGCAGCAACAATGCCCCGCCCGTGCCGGCGCCATATACGCTTGCAGCCGGACCTTTCAGCAGTTCTGCACCGCTGAGTTGCTGTACAGACAAGAGGTTGAGATAAGTATTGCCTCCCCCATCGGTCAGGGGAAAATCATTCCAGTATACTTTTATATTACGTACCCCGAAAGGCGAGCGCAGCAGGCTGCCGCGGAAAGATAAGCGGTAGCTGGCAGGTGATCTTTCTTCCATCCGCACACCTGGTATGGTATTGAAAGATGATACCAGGGTAACCGGAGATATTTTTTGTAATCCTTCCCTGTTGATCGTTGCAATGGCCGCTGGCAGTGATTCCCATTTTGCATTCCCATAAAAAGCAGTTACTACTACTTCGTCCAGTTTCGCAGCACTGTCTTGCTGACTGGTTTGCCAAGCAAACGACACTTTCGTTGAGCAACAAGCTATGAGCATGAGGAGGGAGAGGCGCATCAGTTGATATTATGAAAAGACAATAAAAAAAACCCGGAACACAAAATTCCGGGTTTACTGTATATATAATTCGTTTATTTTTTCATGTACATGACTTCTTTTACCAGCTTCACCGTCCTGCTGATATCGGGAATGGCAAGCGCAGCGAGGTTGGGCGCATAGTGCATAGGCGCATCTGCGCTGGTGATGCGGCGAATTGGCGCATCGAGGTAATCGAAGCCCTCTTTCTGTATGCGGTAGGTGATCTCTGAAGAAACAGAAGCAAAGGGCCATTGTTCTTCTACAATCACCAGGCGGTTGGTTTTCTTAACACTTTCAAGGATGGTTCTCCAATCAAGCGGACGAATTGTACGGAGGTCGATCACTTCTGCACTCACACCTTCTTTTTCCAGTTCTGCAGCGGCGCCCAAAGCCACTTTCATCATCTTATTAAAAGAAACGATGGTTACATCGCGGCCCTGTTTTTTAACATCGGCCTTACCCAGGGGAATATAATATTCTTCTTCAGGCACATCGCTTTTATCACCATAGCCTACTTCCGACTCCATAAAAATAACGGGATCTTCTTCGTAACGGATGGCTTGCTTCAGCAAACCTTTGGCATCATATCCATTAGAGGGTGATACCACTTTGAGGCCGGGAATATTGGCATAGTAGCTTTCAAAAGCTGTAGAGTGCTGGGCACCCAACTGGCCGGCGCTACCGTTGGGGCCGCGGAACACAATCGGACAACCGATCTGCCCGCCGCTCATGGCCAGCATTTTAGAAGCGGTATTCAGGATCTGGTCCAGGGCCAGCACGGCAAAGTTCCAGGTCATGAATTCCACAACAGGACGCAGTCCGTTCTGGGCAGCACCCACTGCCACTGCAGCAAATCCCAGCTCAGAAATGGGTGTATCAATTACTCGTTTCTCTCCAAATTCTGCCAGCATACCCTGGCTCACTTTATAGGCTCCATTATACTCGGCCACTTCCTCACCCATGAGGAAAACCCGCTCGTCTCTTCTCATCTCTTCACTCATGGCTTCACGCAAAGCCTCTCTTAAAGCAATTGAACGCATATCGCTGTTGGTTAAATTGAGGGGCAAAAATATAAGATTATGGGGTATAAAACCAAAAAGAAATCCCCTGTTGGGCAAACAGGGGATCTTCCGCTTTATTGTTAAGCAGTTTAAAACACATTAAAACCATAGCTGATATAGTAAAGCCCTCCGATCTGCGGGTTACCAAAACCAGTACGGTAATATTTATTGAATATGTTGGAGCCGCCTATTTTGATCAATGATTTGGAAGCAGGCAGCTTGTAGCTCACCATCGCATCTACTGTTGAATAAGATGGCATGGGACCTACTGCAAATGTGCCTTCATAATTGAATTTATCGATCCACCTGTATACCACACTGAAACCGAAGCGGTTGTCTTTCAGGAAACCTGAATTGCTGAATGCCAGGTTAACGCGGTATTTGGGGGTATTGAAAAAAGATACAAATCCTGCTGGCAGGTCTCCTATCACGTCTGAATACACGTTACCACTTACAGAATAGTTCTTGGGCAACAGGTATTCCAGTGAAGCGCCCCATCCGCTCGTGGTTACCTCAGTAGGGGTATTGACTGCAATACTGTAAATGGTGCGTGTAGAGGGACTCAACAGGCCGATCGGACTGCCTGTATTAGATTGTATCACAACCACCCTGCTAAGGAAGTCTTTGGATTTGCCCCAGTAACCATATACATCTATCAACAGTTTTTTGTCGACCAGGCCTTTGTAGCCGACTTCAAAAGAACGGCTGGATTCTGGTTTGAATTCGCCGAATTGTTGTTCTTGTAATAATGCCGGATTAGGACTGCCCGCAGCAGCACTTGCGCCGAATGCAGCTACACTGCCCGGTGTGTATACTTTATTACCACTGAAGTTATAATAGTCACGCAACTGCGGCAATCCGCCCATTAAACGAACACCGCCACTCACCAACAGGTTGATCCACTGGTCTTGCGTGGTGGGAAATCGATAAGCTGTCTGGTAAGAGAAACGCAGGTTATGATCTTTTGCCAGCTTCACTACCGCTGTTGCCCTGGGGGTAAAACGTCCGGCGAAATTGGTATTCTTATCGTAACGTCCAGATACGGTGAGTTTCAGCACATCGTTCAGCATTTTTTGTGATACCTGTCCGTATGCACCTACTTCATTGATCTTGATAGTACCTGCTGTATCGGCAAACAAAGTACCTTTTGAATCCAGTACATATTGTTTGAAGCTGCCCCCCACCAATAGTTCTGTGCCCGACTTATCGAGCCCCAGGTCGTTGGTAAAATTGTATTGTCCCTCTACCACATTCAATTTAGATTGATCGAGGAACAAACCACCTCCCTGTGAAATGGGTTTTCCAGCCACTTGTTGGAACATCAGGTTGTTACCGATAAAGCCGGTAGGTCTGCCCTGGTCGGCAAAACCTCTTGCAGCAGCATGCGCCGTCAGGTCAGGTGCCCCCTGATCGCGGGCAGCAACATACGCCGAAAGATATTGCGGGTACCAGGTAGCGCTGGCTTTCCACGCCTCGTTGAAGAGACGGGTAGTTACGGTTGCATTGAAAGAACTTCCGGCATTCTCACGGGTGGTATAGGCCCGCACATGCCAGTTCCTGTGACGAAGTTCCAGTTTGTATTGACCAATTTTCAGGTCTTTTAATGAATAGCGGTCGCTACCAGTATAGACAGAATTACCGGTACCGAAATAAGCAGCAAGCGATGCTTCGATGGAATTGCTGAGTTTGTAGTGCAGGGCTCCCGACAATTTCAGGTTCACGGTATTGGGATCGATCACATCTTTTTCGTCGTACCCGGTTCTGCTCACACTTTGGTTACCAAAATAATTTTTATTGGCATTCGAACCATAGAGAATGGGTACATAAGGCGCCAGCGGAGCCAGGCTGGCATTGCCCGCTACAAAGGCACTCAACTGTGCCAGCGTCATGGAAGGATTGCTGTTGATAATGCCATCAATAGCGGCCGTACCGCCTGCCCCTACAGCGCTGCGTACGCTGGCAGCGATGCCTGCCATTGGTTGGGTGGTTTCATCACCATACACATTCACACCATCATAATTGGGATCGGTGTACCTGCTGCCGGGAATGACTTGTCCGTATGGCGCATAAGGCGTACTCGCCCTTGAATAGTTATTGGTTTGGTTGGCCACCCAGTCCTGGGCCTGTATCAGCTGCGCTCCTATCTTAAACGCCCAACGCTCACTCAGCTTTTTGGCCCAACGAAGACTCCAGTCGTAATAGGGCGCCTTGTTGCGTTCATAATTATCGATATGATTGACGCCCTGTTTGATCTGGAAACTCAATCCCTGGTATTTGAAAGGGTTCTTACTATTGATCAAAATAGTACCATTGGTACCGCCCGGACCATACAACGCCGAAGAAGCGCCCGGCAACAATTCCATATTGTCTACATCCAGTTCGGTGAGCCCGATAACATTACCTACAGAAAAGTTCAGGCCCGGAGCCTGGTTATCCATACCATCTACCAATTGGTTGAGTTTGGTGTTACCGCTGCTATTGAACCCGCGGGTACCCATACTTTTAAAAGTGAGACTGGCAGTTACCACATCAACCCCTTTCAGGTTGGTGATCATATCGTAGTAGTTGGCAGCCGGTGTATTGCGGATGGCAGCACTGCTGATCCGTTCGATGGAAACCGGAGATTCCAGTATTTTTTCAGGGGTGCGCGAAGCAGCTACCACTACTTCATCACCCAGTGTAAAAGAAACGTCCAGGTCAACACTCAGCGCCTCACCGCCTTTAAAATCGATTTCTTTTGTACCGTAACCTACCGAAGAAAATATCAATGTAAATGGAGGTTTTTGTACGGTGGTAAACCTGAAATTGCCTTTATCATCTGTAAATGTACCAGTAGCTCCTCCTTTGATGGTTACTGATACCGCCGATATAGCTTCTTTCGATTTGCTGTTCTTCACACTACCCGAAACAGTGGTGGTCTGCTGCGCCGTGACATGAACGGATATTGCCGATGCCGCAATAGCCAGCAAGCAGTTGCTGTGTGGTCTTCTCATAGTATAGGCAAGTTTAGTTTAAATTATCACAATATAACACTTGTTAGTATTCCAATAAAATTTAATTTTGCGCCATGTCATCCTTTCAGTTCCCCTCGCAAACGCAGTTATACCACGGTAAAGTAAGAGATGTTTATACTATTAAAAACGATTGGCTCGTAATGGTTGCCAGCGATCGCATTTCTGCTTTCGATGTTATTCTTCCGCGTCCCATTCCTTTTAAAGGACAAGTATTGAACCAGATCGCTGCCTATATGCTGGAAGCAACCAGTGATATTTGTCCCAACTGGCTAAAAGCCGTACCCGCACCCAATGTTTCTATTGGCACCCGTTGTGTTCCATTCAAAATTGAAATGGTGGTACGTGGCAACCTGGTAGGGCATGCCTGGAGAACTTATCACAGCGGCAGCAGAACGCTTTGCGGCGCTGTGATGCCGGAAGGATTGAAAGAAAATGATTTCTTCCCCTTGCCCATCATTACGCCTTCTACTAAAGCCGAAGCAGGACACGATGAAGACATTTCTAAAGAAGAGATCATTGCAAAGGGATTGGCATCGGTAGCTGATTGGGCCGTACTGGAAGACTATGCGTTGAAATTATTTGCACGCGGGAAAAAGATTGCGGCTGCACGCGGACTGATACTGGCCGATACCAAATATGAGTTTGGTAAGATTGGCGACACCATTTACCTGATGGATGAAGTACATACGCCCGATTCTTCCCGTTATTTTTATGCCGATGGATTTGAAGCGCGGCAGGCCAGCGGAGAAAAACAACAACAGCTAAGCAAAGAATTTGTAAGGGAATGGTTGATGGCCAATAACTTCATGGGTAAAGAAGGGCAAACCGTTCCTGAGATGACCGATGAATGGATCAACACCATTAGTCAACGTTATATTGAGCTCTACGAAAAAGTAACCGGGCAAAATTTTGTTCCGCAAACACTGAGCGATGCCACAACAGAACAATTGGTGACCGATAGTTTGAAACAATTAGGAGCACTTTGATTTAAGGCTGCCGATCTTCATCCAGCCGTGGCCTCAATCGCGACTTACTTTTGTTGAACACATTCCTTCCCATGTCTACTCCCTGGCGGATTTGTTTTTGACGCTCCAGCGGCAGGTGCAGGGTGTCTTTACAAGCAGTACTGCAACATCCTTCATATGCAGCGGCACAACTTTCACACTGGATGAACAATAAGTGGCAACCACTGTTCTTGCAATTAGTATGGGTATCGCAGGGTTGTCCGCATTGATGGCATTTGGCAATCACGTCTTCGGTAATGCGTTCGCCGAGCCGGTCATCGAACACAAAATTCTTACCAATGAATTTAGGCTGTATACCCGCCTCTTTGGCTTGTTTGGCATAATTGATAATGCCGCCTTCGAGATGGAATACATGGTTGAATCCTTTGTGCAGCATATAAGCGCTGGCTTTTTCACAACGGATACCGCCGGTGCAGTACATGATGATGTTCTTTTCTTCATTTCCCTTCATCATATCCACAGCCATTGGTAATTGATCGCGAAAAGTATCGGAAGGAATTTCAATGGCGTTTTCAAAATGACCTACTTCGTATTCGTAATGATTGCGCATGTCGATGACTACTGTGGCAGGATCGTTGAGCAATTCATTCATCTGTTCTGCATTCACATACCGGCCCTTCCGCTCCATGCTGAATGATGGATCTTCTATCCCATCGGCCACGATCTTATCCCGCACTTTGATCTTCAATACCCAGAAACTTTTGCCATCATCATCTACTGCAATATTCAAACGCAGTTTATTCAGCGGCTCAATGGAATACAGGAAAGACCTGAATGCTTCGAGGTTGGCATCCGGCACACTGATCTGCGCATTCACTCCTTCTTTAGCCACATAGATGCGTCCGAATACCTGCAAACTGTTCAGGTGCTTATAAAGAAAGTCGCGGAACTCCTGCGGGTTCTGAATAGGGAAATACTGATAAAAACTGATGGTAGTTCTGTGGAAGTCTTCTTCCATGAGGCGTTGCTTCAACTCCTCGTTCGATACGCGGTTGTGTAATACGGGCATGATTGACAAATTTCAGGCATCTCCTTTACGGAAATGCTCTATTCAATAATAGAACCACTTGCAGGGTGGTCAAAATTTCGATGCAAAGGTACAATATCAGGCTGTTATACACTAATTCCAATCAAAAGCTTAATTTCAGCGCCTATTTCATTGATCCAAGGTTACTTATATGAAACCGTTTTTGCTTGTATCTGTTTTAACAACCCTTTCCCTTGCTGTGCATGCACAAAAAAAATTATCAGGAAAGGTATTCGATATCACCACCAAAGTGCCGCTGGCCGGCGCTACCGTTTCATTGCCGGGGAAAAACGTTGCCGTTACCGGGCAGGATGGTTCTTTTATAATGGATTGTACTCCATCAGGCAAGATCACAATCTCTTTTGTAGGATATGAAGCAAGCCGGATACTCATCACGAACTGCGACCAGGAGCTGAACATAGGCCTCCATCCGTTGAGCAATATCCTCGACACGGTAGAGATCACTGCCACTACTGCGCAGCATCCATCGCTGCTTTACCAATCTGCCTCCATTGCCAAGTTGGGCGAAACAGAACTCAAACGCGGTAACGGTCTGTACCTAGATGATGCCATCAACAGTAATATACCGGGCATGACCATGCAGCGACGCGGCATTTCTTCCGGGCAACAATTCAATATCCGCGGGTATGGTAATGGCATCGGCAGCACGCGTGGTATCAGCAGTAATTTCGATGGGCAGGGCGCTAAAGTTTATCTCAATGGCATTCCTGTTACCGATGCCGAAGGCATTACATTGATGGATGATATCGACTTCGCTTCTATCGGAGATGTGGAAGTAGTAAAAGGTCCTTCCGGTACTTTGTACGGACTGGCCATTGCCGGTGTGGTGAACCTGAAAACCAGCAGGCCTGAGAAAGGAGTAACAACTATTGGACAAGATATCATGACAGGCAGTTATGGACTGCAGCGATTCACCACCCGTTTTCAAACAGCTACCGATCGTTCTTCCGTTTTGCTCAATTACGGTTACCAGCACTCCGATGGCTACATGGTACATACCGCTTCTACCAAGAGATTTGCCAGCTATGCAGGGGATTTTCAATTGAACAATAAACAAAGCATCAGTTCCTACTTTGGCTTCAGCAACAGCTACGACCAGCGTGGCGGTGAATTAACTATTGAGCAATACCAAAACATGGATTATTCCGGTAACCCCGATTACATCAAGCGTGATGCCCATTCGGCGGTCATCAGCTTCAGGGCAGGCCTGGCACACACTTACCATTTCAACCAACAATTCTCCAATACCACTTCGGTTTTCGGATCAGGCGTTACCAGCCATTCCAGTTCAGCCGGCGGATGGACCGATAAGAACCCATTTAATATCGGGTTGCGATCGGTAGTGAATATGAAATTCGATTTAGCCGATGGAAACAGCGTGAGCAGTATTACCGGTATTGAAACACAGCACCAGTATGCACAGGTGATTGGTTATAATATGGTACCAAACCGTTTAGACTCTAACGGGTACTGGGTTATTGGCGCCATGAGGAGCAACCAAGCCACTTATTCCGGCACTACTTCCTTCTTTACTGAATGGACCCTCACCTTGCCGCATGACCTTTCTGTTACCGGCGGCATTGGAACAAGCAGCATGCAGATTGAACTCAAAGATCAATTCTATGTAGCAGGCAACACCAAGCCCACCCATTACCAGCGCAGTTTTTCAGGAATGACCTCGCCGCATATAGCCGTGAACAAAATATTCAGCAAGGGATTTTCTGTTTATATCAATTGCAGCCGGGGGTATAAAGCTCCGGCAAGCGCTTATTTTTTTATTCCTGCAACCGGGCAACTCAATACCGGCTTAAAGCCTGAGATCGGAGACCAGATTGAGGTCGGCAGTAAGGGTGTGCTGTTCCACGATCGGCTCAGTTATCAACTGGCTCTGTTTGATGCGCAGTTTAAAAATAAAATGACTGTTGTTGCGGTTCCACTCAACAGCACTACCACTGCTTATAGTTATATAGCCAATGGCGGCAGGCAGGATGATCAGGGCATTGAAGCCTTACTGAAATATAAAGCATATCAATCGGGCAATGGCTTCTTCCGTTCTGTTCAGCCTTTTGCCAATTTTGCTTATTCGCATTTCAGGTACAGGGATTATGTTTTTCAGAAGCTGAATACGCCTGCTACCAGCATCACTGTTGTTGATTACAGCGATCAGCCTGTTGCGGGTGTAGCTCCTTTTACTGCCAATATGGGTGTTGATCTTGGTTTAGCACAAGGCATTTATGCTAATGTACTGTACGGGTATAAAGATGCTATGCCTATCAGTTCCAACGGACTGAACCAGACCACCAGCTATAACCTGCTGAATGCAAAGCTGGGCATCCGGCAACATTTCTGTCAGCGCTTCAACATGGATCTTTTCTTTGGTGTGAACAACATCACCGGCGCGCAATACCCAAATATGGTATTCGTAAACCAATTGCCCGATGCTTATTTGCCGGCTCCCAATAAAGCAAATTATTTCGGAGGACTGAACCTGACCTATCAATTCGGAAGCAGGAATTAAAACAGCTTATTTAGATTGCCTGAAAAAGCTCCCGGTAAGTGCTGCCAATCCGGATACCAGTCCGCCCAGCACACCTGTAAGCAATATCAATACCACAAAAGATCCGCCCAACGGCAGTATCTGTGCTACTTTAGAAGACAGTATGTGTTCATTGGCAACATCTTTCATAGTAGCCAGGCTCACCCATAAAATGAACAGGCCCAGGAAGCCAGCCAGGAAAGCTTTCACGGCCCTTTGATGGATGGCTACAGATACGAGAAAAGAAGTGACCACAAAACTCCACCAGGGAAGTATTCCATAAATACCAACCGCAAAGGCAAGAAAAGCAGTGAGAAATAAAGCTGTGATGAATTTCATAATGCATAGGGTTATCCGTTGACGAAACTAATGTGCCATTTTATTTTTTCATGTTTCTGCGCTGCCTGTTTTTTCAGGAAGAGCAGGCGATAATACTTTCCGTTTGCCCAGCTATCGATAAATGTATCATAATACTTACTGCCGGGATTACCGCTTTGTCCGCCAGGGTACACGCCATAAGCTTCCACTGTTTCTGTCAGGTGTACGATCATACGCCAGCTGGGTCCGTGCGAATCTTTTGTTGCATTGATGATATGTGTGCCTCCACCGATGGGCAGGTGAAAGCGGCTCAGTGCCGGTATCTTCAGCAAGTGCGTGACTTTGGTGTCTTTAAAAACACCCCAGGCCAATTTGTCTTCCTTTTCAAGTTGTTTGAAATAGGCACAGGCTTTTTTACACGCTTTGGTAATGGTTTCGCGCACAGTTTCTTTTTTATCGGGCGTATTGATGTCGTCTGCAAAACGATAGGTACTATCCTTGATCAGGCTTTCCAGTAAAGTAGATTCATCTGGCCATGGCAAGGGCAATTTGGATTTAGCAAATTCATCCGACCACATCTGTGTTTCAATGCTATCCCATATACACCTGAAAACGGTCGCGCCTTTTTCGTTGATATCATTTCGGAGATTCCAGCCTTTCAACAATACCAGGTATTTTTTATCGGTATCGTCGAGAGATGCTTCGTCGAGGTACTTCAGTATAACGGGCCTTGCCATCTCTGCGAATACATTGTAATTATCGGTTTGCATTTGCTGCATGTCCTGCGGCGTGATGTTATTCATGGCCGACAGCTTTCTGTTGATGATGAAACCCCTGTAGGGAGGAAAATTGACAGGCGCTCCGAGGTAATACGGATAGGTGCTGTCTGTAGGCATTTGATTGGCACTGCTCACAAAGCCCCTGTCGGGATTTTTGATCGCCGGGTTTTCGTCAACCGGTATATAACCCTGCCACTTGTAGCTGCTATCGGCCCCGGGTAATACAAAATCGCCCTGTCTTTTCCAGCGCGCAACAAATGTGCCCTGTTGTTTGATGGCGATATCGCCCGACACAGATGCAAAAGCAAAATTCTGTCCGGGGCATTTCCAGGTGTTGATGGCGGCGATGTAATCATCGTAATTCTTAGCACGGTTCAAGCGAAAAAATACTTCCGGCCCATTGCCACCCTCGTGTGCAGTCCAGTGAATAGCCAGGTATTTGCCTTCGGTGCTCGCATTCTTGTAACTGTTATCATACATAACCGGACCAAATTCAGTCATGGCAATATTTTCTACCAGGTCCGGTTTTCCCTTGATCCGGATAACTTCTTTCCTGCTATCGGCTTTTTTCCAGGCGCCATTGTACCAATATTCCTGTAGCGTGGTGTCTTTGAATTTCAGGTCGAAATAATCGATCACATCCCTTCCTGCATTGGTTACACCCCAGGCGATGCTATCGTTAAACCCAATGATGACAGAAGGCGCGCCCGGGAAGCTCGCTCCATAAGTGCTGTATTCGGGTGTGGTGATCTGCACTTCATACCACAAAGACGGAAGGTTCAATCCAAGATGCGGATCGTTGCAAAGTATCGGGTGTCCGCTTTTGGTTTTGCTGCCCGATACTGCCCAATTGTTGCTGCCATTGTTTTTAGCCGGCAACTCCGGAGGAGCAATGGCTGCAGTTCGTGTATGACTCAGGTAAATAGAATCGGCGCCCGCAGGTTTTTGGGGAACAATAGAAGGTTTTGCAAACTCTGTTCCCCTGGGAATAATAGGATCCAATGAATCCTGAACGGCCGGATACAATTGTTCAAAATCTTTATATCCGAAGTAATTCCTGGCATTGGTCATTTGTAAATCAGTAGTAGCGCCGCGTGCAGTAAGATCGTACGACATGAACATCAGGAAAAGATAGGTCTTGAAAGATGTCCACTCTTCGGGCCGATAGTCGAGCAGTTTGTATTCAAAAGGAATTTGTTCTGGTTTGAGCGATTTGATATAAGCGTTTACACCTGCCGAATAAGATTCCACCAGGGCTTTTAGTTCAGGATGATTTTCCATATCCTTCGCAGTCTTCTCTGCTCCATATACCATTCCAAGTCTCCTGAAAAAGCGGTCGGTATTTACACGCCCTTCTCCTACGATCTCACTAAGCCTGCCGCCTGCCACATAAGTCTGGAATTCCATCTGCCACAGCCTGAATTTGGCATGCAGGAAGCCCTGAACATAATAAGCATCCAGGTCATTGTCTGCATAGATATGCGGCACGAGCCGGTCGTCCATATAAACGTCTACTTTGCCTTTCAGTCCACTTACTTTGATATCGCCATCAAACGAAACATCGGCAGGTTCTGCATTTTGCCAGAAGCCCTGTTGCGGAGAAAGAAAATATCCCAGCCGGGGTGTTTTGCTTTCACCGGCGGGTAACTGCACATTCAACAACGTGGTTATACCCATCGTAGCTACAGCGCTGAGGATACATGGCAGGATTCTCATAAGGAGGAGTGGTTGTATGAATGAAAATAAGGAAAAAGCCTGATTTAATGAAGATACCCGTTATTGCAGGCAGGTAATTAATTTTTCCATTTCATCATCGGTATTGAATGCATGCAATACAATTCGCAGACGCTCTTTGCCTTTGGGAACAGTGGGATATAAAATAGGACGAACATCCAGTCCGATATCCTGTAGTTGCATGGCCAGGTGTTTTACGGCTTCGTTGCCCGGAACAATCACTGCTTGTATAGGCGTAAATGAGATCAGCTTTTCATAAGCCAGGTTGGCTTCTTGAAATCGTTGCACTAATACTTTCAGCTTTGCTCTTTGTGTATGCATGCCAGGAAACAGCCGGTAACTTTCACCGATAGCCGCCACGGCATGTTCGGGCAAGGCAGTGGAATAGATCAGGCTCCGCGCAAAGTTGATGAGGTAACTGCGCAATGATGCCGACCCCAATACTACAGCACCATGACAGCCACAGGCTTTACCGAATGTATGCACCCGGGCAAAGACCGAATGCTGGTATTGTTGCTGCTGTACAAGCCCCTCACCCTCTTCTCCTATCACACCTGTTGCATGCGCTTCGTCGATGATGAGGTGGGCATTGTATCGTTGGCTGATGGCAACCAGGTTGCTGAGCGGACAAATGTCTCCATCCATGCTGAATACCGATTCTGTTACGATGAACAGGTTACCGGAAGCATGCTGCTGAATTTTCTTTTCCAGATCGTTCATGTCGTTATGCACAAAAGAAAACGACTGCGCGAAAGACAGCCGCATCCCATCGCGGATGGATGCATGACAGAGCTGGTCGTAATATATCGTATCTCCTTTCTGCGGCACACAGGATAAGAGTCCCAGGTTCGCATCGTAGCCAGAGTTGAAGAGAAGCGCTGTTGGTGCCTGATGAAAAGAAGCAATTTGCTTTTCCACGGTTTCCGTCAATGGATGATTGCCAGCCAGTAACCGGGAACCCGTAGATCCGGATGCATTATCTGTGTCATGGGTGATGATCTTCCGGTCATGTACCATCCCCAGGTAATCATTAGAACAGAAATCAGCCTTTCCATCGGGCAGGCGGAGGCTGCGCAATGCATCGTGACTGATGCGTTCATTCAGTTTTTTTTGGAGAAAATCATCGGGGTACATCGCTCAAAGCTAAAGTTTTGTTGCAGATATTTGCGGAGGAAATAAATAGCATGATGGAAATATCCGATCATACCAAAAACATACTTGGTCTGCGCCTGCCTACCGATCCGCGTTGGGTAAACCTGACTGAGTTGAGCCTGGAAGCCATCCTCACCGATCATGCTTATTGCGAACAGAAAGCAGCTGTTACCTGTATTTCACTCATTCAACGCTATGCGGATAGAGAACAACTCGTTGTTCAATTATCGCCCATCGTTACAGAAGAATGGGGACATTTCCGGCTGGTATTACACGAGTTACAACGTCGCGGACTTAAGCTGGGGCGTCAGCGGAAAGATGCGTATGTAAACAGGCTGCTCGCTTTCCAGCAAAAAGGCGGCAATGAAGAAGGAAGGTTATTGGATCAACTTCTTACCATGGCCATGATCGAAGCCAGGAGCTGTGAGCGTTTCAAACGGCTGAGCGAAGGGTTAACGGATGAATACCTGCGCAATTTCTATCGCCGTTTCATGGAAAGTGAAGCCGGACATTATGCATTATTCATCGATCTGGCAGAGCTGTATATCTCCAAAGAACTTGTGAGACAGCGATGGAAAGAGTGGCTGGAACATGAGGTAGCCATCATGCAGGAATTAGAAGTGCGGGGTGATCGTATCCACTGATCTAAAAAGCGAAGTATTGTAGCTCTTCACTGAAATCCAGGTATGGATGTTTTTGCTGTAATTGCCAGGTTTTTTCATGATAGCTAGCCATGAATTTCCGGTGCTGGGCCGAAGTAGCATTAAAAGGGCGGTGGTTATGTGCAATATTGATCTCGGCAATTTCTTTGATCAGGTTTCGGGTATCATCATCCATGCAGGCGCCCAGGAATTTTTCCCATACATATTGCGTGGCCTGGTAGTTGGGGTGCACCAGGTCTTCGGCATAAAATCGGTAATCACGCAGGTCATCTATTACCAGTTCATACGCAGGAAAATAATACAGGCGATCGAACTTGTCAACAAGATGATGCACGGCTTGTATCAGCACGGCTTTGCTCCTGTTGTTCTCTATCACTCCCTCACGCAGGTGACGTACGGGGCTGATGGTAAAGATGATCTTCAATTTAGGGTTGAAGAAAAACAAGCGGTGGATCATATTATCCAGCACACTCAGCACTTCTTCTATAGCCATGAGGCGCCTGTAAAACCAATCGGCGGGCGCCTTATGATTATTGGCGGCTACTGATCCGTGTTTAGCTTGCGGGGCTTTCTCCGTTAAAGTATAAATCCATGCGGAGCCCAGCGTGATCATGATATGATCGGCATTTGACAGGTAAGCATGTGCAGCCGCTGTGGCGGTATTGATCTTTTGCAATGACGCTTCAGTTGTTGTTGCCGAAAAGCGGCTGTGGTGTTTCCAACTATGCCATGCATCGTTGTATTGGAAAAGGTCTGATGATGTATAGATAGTATTGTCTACATAGGCCGTGATGGCTTCTGCAACACTTACCGGGTTGAACAGAATACCATTAGGATTATCCATCACCTTGAATTTGTGTTTCTGCAACTTCTCTCCCATATTCTCTGTAAAACAGGAGCCTATCAACATCAGGTTATGCTGGTGTTGAATCGGGTGCAACATCTTCTTCACATCAAATTCAAAATGGAATTTCATGAGCGCAAGTTCGTAAAAAACAGCAAGGAAAACGATTATTGGAAGATCGAATCAGCTATCTGCAGGCAGTTGTACATTGCCTGTTCGTTTATTTCTTTCAAAAAGCCACGTTCTTTGAAATAGCCGATCATCAACAAAGTGTCCATATTACCTACCAGGTCATCCTGCGCCATGGGGCAGCCGCCGATGCCTTTCAGGGCGCCGTCAAAACGCAGGCAACCCGCATCAAGCGCCGCAGTGAGTTTGGCTTCCCAGTTTTGAGCAGTGGAGTGCAGGTGCACACCGATAGTAATATCCGGGTATTGGGGAATCAATGTAATCAATGCCTTGCTAATCTGAGAGGGATTGGCTAATCCAACGGTATCGGCCAACGATATAATACGAATATCTTTTTCAGCCATCGCATCAGCCCAGTGCAATAAAATATCCTCATTATATGGATCATTGTATGGATTACCAAAACCCATACTGAGGTAGATCACCAGTTCTTTTCCAGTTTTCAGGCACAATTCCTGAATAGCATCTACCCGCTGCTCACTTTCTTCTATGGTACTGTTGGTATTGCGGAGTTGAAATGTGGGAGAAATGGAAAAAGGAAATCCCAGGTAATGCACCGTATCATACACCACTGCTTCTTCCGCCCCCCGCTCATTGGCTACAATGGCCAATAGTTTTGTAGAAGTACTGCCCAGGTCCAACCCTTTCAATACTTCCTTTGTATCCGCCATCTGCGGCATTGCTTTGGGAGAAACAAAACTTCCGAAATCCAATGTATCAAAACCTACTTGCAGCAATGCATTCAGGTACCGGACCTTATCGGCAGTGGCAATCAAATGCGGCCATCCCTGCATGGCATCGCGGGGACATTCTATAAGCTGCAAAGCAGGCAATAAAGCATCGGCATTCATGACGGCAAGTTACACTAAATGCAAAAGTCAAAAGCCAAAACGGTTTGTGTTTGACTTTTACATTTTGACTTACCTTAACCGGCTTGTCTATTTTTTAAAAAACTTATATACATATCCCGCCGCAATGGCTCCTGCAATAGGTGCTACGATAAACAACCAGCGTTGCGCTAAGGCATTGCTTTTGGAAAACAAGGCCTGGCTGATACTCCTTGCAGGATTTACCGATGTATTGGTTACCGGTATCGTTGCAAGGTGAATAATAGTAAGCGCCAATTCAATAGAAAAAAATGTTTGGATTATTTAATCCGCTGCTTCATGGCTTCATAAAGCACAATCCCTGTTGCCACCGAAACATTGAAGGAATCGAATTTCGTAGCCATAGGGATAGTGAAAAAAGCATCGGCTGCTTTGGCAAGATGCGCCTGCACTCCCCTGCCTTCATCCCCCATGATGATACAGCATGGGTCGGGAAAATGAAGTTCAAACACTTTTTTATCGGCGCGCATTTCACTGGTAAAGACCTGTATACCATTCAGATGCAAGGTATCAACGGCTTTGAGCAGGCTGTTCACCCGGCAAATATGGATGTGTTCCAGTGCACCGGCACTGCTTTTCATGGCTTCTTCATTCAGGGCACCTACTCCTTTATCGGGAATGATGATGGCCTGCGCACCGCAACAAACTGCGCTTCGGGCAATGGCGCCGATATTGCGCACATCAGTCACCCCATCAAGCATTACGAACAAAGGCGCTTCTCCTTTCGATACTACATGGTCTATCACCTGTTGCAGATCGAGATAAGGCACCAATGCAACGAAAGCCAGCACGCCCTGGTGATTGGCACGGGTAAGACTGTTGAGCTTTTCTACCGGAACAGGCTGTATAGGTACCTGGCGTTCGCGCGCCAGCTGCCTGATCTGGTTCACTATGTCGCCACCGGTATTTTTTTGCAGCAATATTTTATCGATGGCCCTTCCGGACTCGAGCGCTTCTATCAGGGGTTGCCGCCCTATGATCAGGGAACTTTGTTTAACAGCCATCTGCAAATGTATTATTTCAATCGTCCCTGAACCAACATCAATTTCACTTTTATAATAGCAGCCACACTCATCGAATCAGTGATCTCTCCTTTTTCAACCATTTGATATACCTCTTCAAAGGGCATTTTGCGCACCACCAGTTGTTCCGTTTCTTCCGGCTCAGCCTCCTGTTGTGTGAGGCCCGTTGCCAGGTAAATAATGGCTTTTTCATCACTCACAGAATTGGAGAGATGCATTTCCAGTAAGGGTTGCCAGTGTGCAGCCACCAGTCCTGTTTCTTCCAGCAGCTCCCTCTTAGCGCCATCCAGCGTAGCAACGCCGCCGGCGATCAGGCTACCACCTTCGGGAATTTCCCAACTATAGGCCTGTAAAGGGAAACGGTATTGCCCTACCAGGTAGGTGTTCATCTCTTCATCCAATACCATAATGCCTACGGCCGTATTTTTAAAATGCACCTTACCGTAAATACCTTTCTTTCCGGCAGGATTCAACACATCGTATTCCGTCAATGCGATCCAGGGATTCTCGTATACTTCTTTCTCTCCGGTTATTTTCCAGGGATTGTTTTCCATTGCGATCAATTTAGTACCTCACTCAAATAAAAAACCCCTGCTTTTGACAGAGGTTTTTGTGATGAAGTGTTTTTATTTTAAACCGAATGCTTTCTTCACTTTCGGAACATAATCCAGTTTCTCCCAGGTAAACAATTCCACTTTCACTTTCTTCACTTTACCATCGGGCGATTTAAACTCTTTCGTTACTTCTTCACTCTTGCGGCCCATGTGTCCGTATGCAGCGGTTTCGCTGTAGATAGGGTTACGCAGTTTCAGGCGCTGTTCAATAAAGTAAGGACGCATATCGAACAAACCTTCCACGATCTTGGCAATTTGTCCATCGGTTTTCTTCACTTTGGCAGTACCGAAAGTGTTCACGTTGATGCTGGTAGGCTGTGCCACACCAATAGCATAAGATACCTGTACCAACACTTCATCGGCCACACCCGCAGCTACCAGGTTTTTGGCAATATGACGGGTAGCATAAGCCGCTGAACGGTCTACCTTGCTGGGGTCTTTACCACTGAAAGCGCCACCACCGTGCGCGCCCTTACCACCGTAGGTATCTACGATGATCTTACGACCGGTTACCCCGGTATCGCCGTGTGGTCCGCCGATCACGAATTTGCCGGTAGGGTTGATATGGTATTTGATCTTGTCGTTGAACAGTTTCGCGTATTTTTTGTACTTGTTCTTTACACGGGGAATCAGGATCTTGATGATGTCTTCCTTGATCTTCGCCAGCATTTTGGCCTCGGTATCAAAATCATCGTGCTGGGTAGACACTACAATGGCGTCGATACGAACGGGTTTGTTGTTATCATCGTATTCCAGTGTTACCTGGCTCTTGGCATCGGGGCGCAGGTATTTGATCTGTTTGTTCTCGCGACGAAGCGCAGCCAATTCGATCAATATTTTATGAGCCAGGTCCAGCGCCAGCGGCATGTAATCATCTGTTTCGTTGGATGCATAACCAAACATCATACCCTGGTCGCCCGCTCCCTGCTCTTCTTTCTTCTTACGGTCAACACCCTGGTTGATATCGGCTGACTGCTCGTGGATCGCTGATAAGATACCACAGCTGTTGGCTTCAAACATGTATTCGCTCCTGGTATAACCAATCTTACGGATCACACCACGGGCGATCTCCTGCACATCCAGGTAAGCTTTCGATTTTACTTCACCGGCCAACACTACCTGACCGGTAGTTACCAGTGTTTCACAAGCCACTTTTGATTGTGCGTCAAAGGCCAGGAAATTGTCGATCAATGCATCAGATATCTGATCGGCTACTTTATCCGGATGTCCCTCAGATACACTTTCAGAAGTAAAGAGATAAGGCATATTGTTTTATTTAGTGAGTGCAAATATAGATCAGTAAGAAATAGTCTATCAAATACGTGAATAAATAATCCGCAGGCGCATCCTGAAACGGGAATGCGTTCCGCCTCCCAGCCGAACCCTTCCATAACCAATGGTATTACCTATTGAGGAAGGTGTTAGATAATAAAGCGAACCGGTACCGGTATTGGCCGGATAGGGATTGTGGTAATGTAAAGAGTCGTTCACAGGCGCTGTGAGGCGAAGCGTTTGCAGGGTATCCTGCCGGGTAACGATGCCTTGTACATAACGGCTCAGGTCGAACACATAAGTACCCAGCCTGTCGTATCCCGGAACAGTTTTATACAGGAGCCCTCCTCCAAAAGAAGAAATATTCGCACCGCTCGAACCTACAATGAAGTCATTGGGTACATTCCGTTTGTAGTTGTTCGCCGAATCGAATACGCTCAACAATAGGAAACGCGGTGGCAACAGTTGGGTTTCCAGCATTGCATTTGCGGCATCGGGCACCTGCTCAGCAATCAGCTCAGCGCGATGAATGATGCGGTTCGACAAAGTTTTCAGTCCGGGTATCCGTACCCGCACATAAGTGCCGGGGCCTGTTTGAAGGTAGACCAGGGAATCGGGTTTGGATGTTGTGGTTAAGTGATTGGCGACTTCACTTCCGCTGCGGTCGCGGGTTATATAGTTTACGCTGCCGCTGGACGAATGGCACCTGAAATACCGTACCGAAGTATCCCGTTGGGTAGCGCCGGTACTGCTGGAATTATAATAGAGCGCCAGTTTGGTGCTGGTATCTACCAGGTTGATCCTGAGCAGGGCGTTGGCCGGACTCACCGCATCTGCAGTAACAGCAAAGCCGGCAAAAACGGTCCGCAGTAAAGAGTCTGACTTATATACATTGCTCGAATCGTACACTTTCATGAACCTCCTGGCCACATCATTGTTCAACCTGATGCGCAACTGGTTAGTAGTTTGTTCAAAACGGTTTTTAACGGAGTCGCCCAGGCGCCTGATGTCAACGGTTACAGGTGCAGCCAACGGGCCGAGGGTCCTGATCGGGTGCAGGTCCGGATAATTGGCCGGATAGTTCCGCGTAAGGTCGATCGGCGTGGCGGGATCGATCCCATAAACATTAATATGGAGCGGCTGCGTGGAATCGCCATACACCCCATCGTAATGCAGGATCAGCACCGCCGAATCTACTACAACGCTGTCTTTTGTGCCCGGTATATAAAATGGATAAGAATCGGGCTGCATTTCAAAATACATCGCCGCTTTGGTCTTTCCGAAAAGCGGGTCATTGGTAATAGCGCCCAGCACGTGCATATCTGAACGATATACCCTCGCTGTATCGGGGTCGTCGAAATTATCTGTGATAACATCCAGCAGCGTATCCTTGGTAATCACACCATCGATGGGCGGAATAAGTCCGCTGCCCAGGTCGGTGGAAGTGATGCGCGTACAGCCTGCAACAATTAAAATGATGAGAAAAGAAAAAACAAATCGCTTTCGCAGTGTAAAGGGTAAATGCATGGATGGTAAGTAATTACTTGCTCGCAAGGTCGTTGTACAATTCTAAATACTCTGTTAAATCAGAATCCCAGCCTTTGAAGGGAACTACTTTTTTACCCTTTATTTTGGCAAATTCTTCAACGAGTTTTTTGTCTATTTTATCGGCACCAAAACTAATGGCATCCGCATAGGTTGCGCCACCTCTGAAAAGAGCCGTATTGGTCGCTTCTTTGAATGGCTCCAGGTCTTTATCCTTCACGTTGGCATTGATCAATGCCTGTTTCATGAAATCGGCACCCAGTTTTTCTTTGAATGTGTTCTGTCCGATCGTGAATACCACTTTACTATTACTGAACACCGGCTCTTTTTTATAAGCCGTTTTGATATAAGCAGGTATCAACCCGGTCATCCAGCCACTACAATGGATGATATCGGGGGGCCATCCGAATTTCTTCACTGTTTCCAGCGCTCCTTTACAAAAGAAAACGGTGCGCAGGCCATTGTCTTCAAACCAGTTCTCAACGTCGTCGTGAAAGATCTGTTTGCGCTTGAAGAAGTCCTCATTTTCGAGAAAATAAACCTGCAAACGGGCATTGGGCAGGGAGGCCACTTTGATCTGTAAAGGATGATCGTCGTTATCGACCGACACATTGATCCCGGATAATCTTACTACTTCGTGCAACCGGTGCCTTCTTTCATTGATCACCCCAAACCTGGGCATAATGCACCTCACTTCCAATCCACCATCATTGCTTTTGATAGCCAGCTTGTTGATCACTTCGGCAAATTCTGTCAGCTCCAGGTAAGGAGACATTTCAGTAGCTATGAATAAAATTCTTTTCTTTGTCGACATTATTACGCCCTTTTTACCAGAATGCTCAAAAATGAGTTGGCGAAGGTACAAAAAATATAGGGAATTTGTATATCTGGCCTATCCGGGCCTTTAATCCAGACCTCAATGATCCTTTTTAAAAAAGCCGGTGAACTCAAACAATACCTTTCGGGTCATGTCCTTCCAGGGCAAAAAAAGGGGTTTGTACCCACCATGGGGGCGCTGCATGAAGGGCATATTTCGCTCATTGAGCGCTGCCGCCAGGAAAGCGACCTGGTCATTTGCAGCATTTTTGTAAACCCTGCCCAGTTCAACGATCCGGCCGATTTTGAGAAATACCCCATCACCATTGAAAACGATATCCTTTTATTGGAAAAGGCCGGAACGGACATCCTGTTCCTCCCTTCTGTAAATGAAATATACCCCAATGGAAACCCCACTGAGCATTATACCCTGGGAGACATTGAAACCCTGCTGGAAGGGCGGTTCAGGCCCGGGCATTTCCAGGGGGTTTGCCAGGTAATGTATCGTCTTCTGAAGATCGTAGAACCCCAGCTCCTGTTCATGGGACAAAAAGATTACCAGCAATGCATAGTCATTCAACAATTGCTACACCTCATGGGCTCTTCAACGGAACTGGTCATCAGCCCAACACAAAGAGAAAGTTCGGGCCTTGCGATGAGCAGCCGCAATATGCGGTTATCGGAAAAAGGAAAAGAAACAGCCGCCGCCATCTACCAGGCGCTTCAATGGATCAAAGCACACTTGCAACAAGGCACTACCAATGATCTCATACAACATGCCGGCAGTTTGTTAACAACGGCAGGGTTTGACAAGATCGATTATATCAGTATTGCGCACGCCGAAACGCTTGTCCCGGTGGACTCTTGGGATGGCCATACACCGCTGGTGGCTTTAGCAGCAGCATTCCTGGAGGATGTGCGACTGATTGATAATCTCTCCCTCAATTGATGGTGAACTTCTTACTTTTGCACCATGATGCAAATAGAAATATTGAAATCGAAGATCCATCGTGCCGTTATTACAGAAGCCAACCTGCATTATGTAGGCAGCCTGACGCTCGATGAAGACCTGATGGATGCGGCCAACCTGATCGAAAATGAAAAAGTGCAGGTAGTCAATGTTAATAATGGCGAACGTCTCGAAACTTACCTTATTAAAGGCAAACGCGGCAGTGGTGTTGTTTGCCTGAACGGTCCGGCTGCCCGCCGCGGAGCCGTTGGCGACCTGGTGGTGATCATTGCTTATGCCATCATGGATTTTGAAGAAGCAAAAAAATTCCAGCCTGCGGTGGTCTTTCCAAAAGAAGGGAATAAACTCTGATGAATAAACGCTTCATCTCCATATTGAAATATCTTTTTTTCCTGGGATTGGGCATTTTCCTGGTCTGGTGGAGCCTGCACCAGATACCCAAAGAGAAATGGGGCGATTTTAAAAAAGATTTAGCAACGGCCAATTACTGGCTGGTGATCCCTGTATTTGTGGTACTGGCGCTCAGTCACCTGTTAAGGGCTCTGCGGTGGAACATCCTCATGCAACCCATGGGTTATAAACCGCATATCACCAATACTTTTTTTGCTGTGATGATCGGTTATCTGGCCAACCTGGCTGTTCCCCGTTTGGGAGAAGTGTTGAAATGTACCATACTGGCCCGCTATGAAAAAGTGCCGGCAGAGAAACTCGTGGGCACCATCGTGGCCGAAAGAGCGGTGGATGTGATCTCATTGGGCATTGTATTCTTTCTGGCCCTTATCACGCAGTTCGATGTGCTGGGCGCTTACGGAACAGAACTGTTCAGGCAATTGTTTGAAAATAAGCGTGGCAGCTTTTCCCCGTTGCGAATCATTATTGCACTGATTGTTTTGCTGCTGATCTTACTGGCCATCCGGATATGGTTCAGGCAGTTCTCGCATCTGAAAGTGGTGATCCTCGCTAAAAAAATCCTGAAAGGTATCTGGGAAGGGTTGAGCAGCATTGGCAAGCTCAAGAATAAAAGAGCGTTTATTTTGTATTCGGTGGGGATATGGGGACTATATATTTTCGGCACCTGGATAGGTTTGCTGGCCACTTCGGGCACTTCGCACCTGGGCCTCCAGCATGCAGTGGCGGCCCTGGCTTTTGGCAGTATTGGCATGATCGTAACACCCGGTGGAATCGGCGCTTATGCTTATTTTATTGCAAAAGTGCTGGAGCAAAATGATATTCCTTTTGAAACGGGTTTTGCCAATGGCACCCTGCAATGGTTCGCGCAGTTCATCATCGTAGTCATTGTTGGCGCCCTAAGCCTGCTCCTCTTACCTGTTTACAATAAAAAGAAAGAAGTACCGGTTTCTCTTTAGTTTCATACTTTATAATCTATTATGAAAGCCATCGACGCCATCGCCCATAAAATTGTAACGCTTCCGCAACTACTGGCGAGAGCCGCTTCATGGCGCATATTGGGCAAGACCATTGCGTTCACCAATGGCTGTTTCGATATCTTACATGAAGGACATATCTTTTCTTTATCACAAGCAGCAAAAGAAGCAGATTACCTTGTAGTGGGCGTAAACAGCGACCGGAGTGTAAAAGCCCTGAAAGGTCCTGACAGGCCTGTGAACCACGAACACAGTCGCGCCACGATACTGGCCAACCTGGTAGTGGTAGACGCAGTGGTGGTCTTTGATGAAGATACCCCACTGCAACTGATCAGCGCTCTCCTGCCCGATGTACTGGTAAAAGGGGGCGATTATACAGTGGAACAGATCGTAGGCAGCAAAGAAGTACTGGCCAATGGAGGAAAGGTAGTAATCAACCCGATCGTGGAAGGCTTCTCTACTACCGGTATCATCCGGCAGATCAAATCATCTTATTCATAAACTTAACGCCAACAGACATTGATCTTTTCTATATTTGAATAGAATAGATCGGAAAGGTATGTTGAAAAAAAAACTCATTCAAAGAGACATCAGCTGGTTAAGTTTTAATGCAAGGGTTTTACAGGAAGCAAACGACCCCTCGGTTCCCCTCAAAGAAAGGATCAGGTTCTTAGGTATCTTCTCCAATAACCTGGATGAGTTTTTCCGTGTGCGGGTAGCCACCCTCAAGCGCATGCTCGAGTTTTCTGAAAAGAGAAAAAAACTCAACATGCACATGGAAGAAAACCCGCAGTTCATCCTGGACCAGATACAGATCATTGTGCTGAAGCAACAGAATGAATTCAACCGCATCTGGGAAGGCATATTAAAAGAGCTGAAAAAAGAAAAGATTTTCCTGATTGATGAAAAGCACCTCAACCGCGAACAACAGGCTTTCGTAAGGAAATACTTCGACGAGGAAGTTCGTTCCAACATCATCCCGCTGATGATCGAAACCTTGCCCAGCCTACCCTACCTGCGGGATAAAAGTATTTACCTGGGTGTGGTCATGCATAAAAAGACTTCTGCCTACGACCAGAAATATGCGCTGATCGAAGTGCCTGTTACGGCCATCGGCCGGTTTATTTTGCTGCCTTCCAAACCCGGCGAACACTACATCATCCTGCTGGAGGATGTAGTGCGTTTCAACCTGCCGCATATCTTCTCTTATTTCGAATACGATACTTTCGACGCCCATATTTTCAAAGTAACCAAAGACGCAGAGATAGACCTGGATAGTGATGTGAGCACTACGTTTGTGGAGAAAATGGAAAAGGGACTTAAGAACAGGCGTAAAGGGAAGCCGGTTCGTTTCGTGTACGACAAAGAAATGGACACAGGATTATTAGAATACCTCACCCACCGCCTGAACCTCACGCGCAAAAGTAATATCATTCCAGGCGGGCGTATCCATAATTTCAGGCATTTTATGGATTTCCCGGATATTTTCAATCATAAAAGCCTGCGTCGCAGCCCTTTCACCCATCATGCGCTGAGAAGCAGTCTGCGCGTAACAGATGTGATTATTCAAAAAGATGTGATGCTACATTTTCCTTATCACTCTTTCGATCCGCTGATCGACCTGTTGCGGGAAGCGGCCATGGACCCCGATGTAAAATCCATTAAGATCACTGCTTACCGCCTCGCTTCCAATTCCAAAGTGATCAATGCACTGATCAATGCGGCGAGAAATGGCAAGGAAGTTGTGGTGATGTTAGAACTCAAAGCCCGGTTCGATGAAGAAGCTAACCTGGAATGGAAAGCCATACTGGAAGAAGAAGGCGTAAAAGTGTTATTAGGTGTGCCACGGATGAAAGTACATGCCAAGCTCTGCATCATCAAAAAAAGGAAAGGCAACAAAACCGTGCAGTATGGCTTTGTGAGCACCGGTAACCTCAATGAAAAAACAGCGCATGTGTACGGCGACCATTGCCTGTTAACAGCCAACCGGAATATCATGGCCGACATCAACCGTATCTTTCATTACCTGGCTAACTGGACACAGGGGCCACACCAACTCAAACTTTGCAAAACACTGATGGTTTGTCCGACCATCATGCGCAAACAACTCCTTGCCCTCATCCAGAACGAGATCAGGCACGCGAAGGCCGGCAGAGAAGCTTCGATCATCCTCAAACTCAATTCACTAAGCGATACGATGCTGATCGAAAAATTATACCAGGCTGCGGCAGCGGGTGTAACAATCAACCTCATTGTACGAAGTATCTGCTGTGCCATGACCGATCAGAAAAAGATCCGCCAGCATGTAACAGCTATCAGTATCGTGGATGAATACCTGGAACATGCACGGGTGATGATCTTCCATAACAATGGGAAAGAAAAAATATTTATTTCAAGCGCCGACTGGATGGTACGGAACCTGGATCACCGGGTGGAAGCCGCGGTGCCCGTGACAGACCCGGGCATACGTAAAGAATTGAAAGATATTATCCACATTCAATTAAGAGACAACGTGAAAGCGCGGATCCTGAACCACGAATTATCCAACAACTATGTACCTTCCGAAGGCAAAAAATTGATACGTTCGCAGATAGAGACCTATCATTATCTGTACAAGCAAAACACGGTGCATAGTGAGACTGGCAGCCATTGATATCGGAAGTAATGCCGCGCGATTATTGATTGCAGAAGTGGGTCATGATATAACCGGCAAGCCCCTGTTCAACAAACTGAACCTGGTGCGTGTGCCTTTGCGCCTGGGATTCGACGTGTTTGAGAAAGGAGAAATATCCAAGGAAAAAAGAGGCATGGTATTGCAAACCATGAAAGCCTATAGCCACCTTATGAATGCCTATGGCGTTGACCACATCATTGCTTGCGCCACCAGCGCTATGCGCGATGCACGCAACAGCGAGGACCTGATCCGCAAGATCAAACTTGAAACAGGTATTTCCATAGAGATCATCAGCGGAGAACTGGAAGCGTCCATCATTTACGAAAACCATATTGCCGAAAACATGGATACCGACCACAGTTATCTTTACATAGATGTGGGCGGTGGCAGTACGGAACTGACTTTTTTTGCCGATGGCAAGCTGGTGTTCAAAGAATCTTTCAACATTGGCACTATCCGGTTACTGAAAGATATGGTAGATGACGAAAAGTGGAATCAAATGAAGGATGTGATCAAAACCAGAACCCGCAATTATAAAAAGATCACAGCCATTGGTACAGGCGGCAATATCAACAAAGTGTTTTCACTGAGTAAGAAAAAAGACGGCAAGCCACTGAGCCTTGATCTGCTGAAAGATTATTACAAGGAAATCTCCAACTTTTCTGTTGAAGAACGCATCAACATATACAAGCTGCGGGCCGACCGGGCCGATGTGATCGTACCTGCCCTGCAGATATACATCAATGTGATGCGCTGGGCAGAGACCGAAGAAATATTCGTACCCAAAATAGGTCTTGCCGACGGGCTCATACAACACTTGTATTCCGAACTGGAAGCCAATAAAGTTCTGTAATTTGCACTGAATGTAACCAACTCTGTTGCTATGTCTGTAAACAAGGAAATCAAAAAAGTCACCACCCATACCCTGCTCAGGATGAAAGCAAGCGGGGAAAATATTTCCATGATCACGGCCTATGATTTTTCTTTCGCCAGGCTGTTCGATGCCGCAGGCATCGATGTTGTACTGGTGGGTGATAGTGCCAGTAATGTGATGGCTGGTCATGAGACCACCGTACCCATTACGCTCGAGCAGATGATCTATCATGCCCAATGCGTGGTACGCGGCATTTCCAGGGCCTTGGTGGCAGTGGATATGCCTTTTGGTTCTTACCAGTCCAATTCAGACATAGCGCTGGCTTCCGCTATCCGTATCATGAAAGAGAGTGGTGCGCATACCATCAAGCTGGAAGGCGGAGAAGAAGTGGTGGACAGCATCCGGCGGATTGTATCGGCGGGCATACCTGTGATGGGGCACCTGGGATTGACACCGCAGTCCATTTATAAATTCGGTACCTATGCCGTAAGAGCCAAAGAAGAGCTGGAAGCCGAAAAGCTCAAGCGCGACGCACAGTTGTTGCAGGAAGCAGGTTGCTATGCTATTGTGTTGGAGAAAATACCTGCTTCACTGGCCAAAGAAGTGAGTGAAAGCCTTTCCATACCCACCATTGGCATTGGTGCGGGTTCGCATTGTAACGGGCAGGTGCTGGTAATGCATGATATGCTGGGCATCAACAATGAATTCAAACCACGTTTTTTACGACAATACCTGAACCTCCAGGAACAGGTAACGGGAGCGGTAAAACAATATATCGGGGACATCAAGTCGGGCAGCTTTCCTTCTGAAAGTGAATCGTACTGAGTATTTCACCGATCGCAGCCGATATTTCGCCCAAATTCTTTTTTGCTCCATGACAGTCGCAATAGATTTGAAATAATGAACAACAAGAAAATAGTCACTGCCCTCTCCCATGTTGCTGCCTGGGTCTGCTTTTTCTTTTTACCCTACCTGGTTTTTTTTCCGCGACTGCGCGAATTCAGTATGAGCGAGCACATGCTGGCAACCATCATTTGTAACAACATTTTCCTGGTTTTCTTTTATTACCTCAATACCCTCGTACTCATTCCCAGGTTGATGGTCCATGAGCGGTGGTTGTGGTATATTCTTTCCGTTGCAGTCTGCCTGGCTGTATTCCTGTATGCTCCACGCGCCATTGCTACATTGTTCGTACAACCGGAATACATTTATCAGAACAATGCTTTTGTAAGAAATCCTGCTTTTACCGGAACACCCAGGATGACAAGGCCACCACGTTGGCGCCCCCGCACTGCTGCCGATCCCTACAATACGGTTCTTTTCCTCCTCGTGTTTGCTTTCGGAACCTGCATTTCTATCACCCAACGATGGCTCAAAACAGAACAAACACGTAAAGAAACAGAAAACGAAAAACTCAATACTGAGTTGTCTTTCCTGAAATCACAGGTAAATCCCCACTTCTTCTTCAACACACTCAACAATATCTATTCACTGGCAGTAGTGCGCAGTGAAAGGACCGCTCCTGCAGTGATGAAGCTTTCCTCCATTATGCGGTATATCCTTACCGAAACTGAAAGGGACCTGGTTCCGCTGCACAATGAAGTGGATTTTATACATAACTTTATTGAGTTACAACAGGTGAGGTTGACAGATAAGGTAAAACTGGATTTTGCCGTAGAAGGATCAATAGATGATATGTTGATAGCACCGCTGGTTTTTATCCCGTTTGTAGAGAATGCGTTTAAATACGGGGTGAGTACAAAAGAAACTTCTTCTATTGATATCCGTATCCATACGGAAGAAAAGAAGATATTTTTTACCTGCGTCAACTATATCGTTTCATCGGAGAACAACCTCACCGAGAACACAGGTATAGGTATCAATAATGTTAAACGCCGGTTGGAGCTGATGTATCCCGGCAAGCACATACTGGTTACCAAAGAAGAAAACCGTTATTATACCGTTCACCTGGAAATTACTACCTGATGATACGCTGCATAGCCATAGACGACGAGCCCCTTGCCCTGCAACTGATCAATGAATATTGCGGCAAGATCGCTTTCCTTGGACTGGAAAAAGTCTTCACTAATACAGATGAAGCAAAAGCATACCTGAACCAGAACCCGGTTGACCTGGTCTTCCTGGATATCCAGATGCCCGACATCAACGGTATCCAGTTTTACAAAGGGCTTAAGCAGAAGCCACTGGTAATCTTTACCACTGCTTATAAAGATTTTGCCGTGGAAGGCTTCAACGTGGATGCGGTAGATTACCTGCTCAAACCCTTTGAATACGACCGTTTTCTAAAAGCCGCCTACAAAGCCAAAGAATACCTGGAATTCCTCAGTTCACAGGAGTTGCAGCTCAATTCGATTTTTGTGAAAGTGAACTATGAGATCATGAAGATCAACCTCAAAGACATTGAGTTGGTGGAAGCGCTGGACGATTACATCAAGATCTATATCAAACCCAATCCCGTATTAACACTCATGACCCTCAAAAGCATCCAGGAAAAATTGCCAGCCAGGGATTTTGTAAGGGTACACCGGTCTTTCATCGTACCCCTGGCCAGGATAGAAAAATTCAGCAAAACCAAGCTCTGGATCGCCGGAAAAGAGATCCCCATCGGCAGTAGTTACAGCCAGGTCTACGACCAATTGTTAATGATTTCCAAAAACAAGTGATTCCCCGACAAAATCGCCATTCTCACCTAATTGATTTGTACGCTTTTAATCAATCTTTAATTTTACATTGAAAATGCTGAATAAGCGTTTCATGCAGGGTTTTAGATAATAAAAAGGTATCACAGGTTGTTCTCAACGGATGTGGTACCTTTTTTAAATTTGTCAATTAGCCAATTCGTCAATTTGACAATGCAATCAAGTATTGCTGTGGTTCCCTGTCTGCTTAGCAATATCAGAATAAATTTCTCGACCCTTTCCCACATTATCGAATTGTCAAATTGCCGAATTGACTAATTTTATTTAAATACAGGTTATGGATTTTCTCGAAAAATTGAGCATACAACCAGCAAATGCAGGTGTTTCAACAGGTTCAGAATGGCTCAAAAGCAAAGGCGAACGCATCGATTCCTATTCTCCCGTAGATGGTCTTAAAACCGGCAGTGTTACTGCCGCTGATGAACATACTTATAATCAGGTAATTGATAAAGCTGTAAAGGCTTTCCATGAATGGCGCATGTGGCCGGCGCCCAAACGGGGCGAAGTGGTTCGCCAGGTAGGAGAAGCACTCCGTACTTTCAAAGAACCGCTGGGTAAGCTGGTGAGTTATGAAATGGGGAAAAGTCTCCAGGAAGGATATGGCGAAGTACAGGAAATGATTGATATATGTGATTTCGCAGTGGGACTTTCCCGTCAATTATATGGTCTTACCATGCACAGCGAGCGCCCTTTGCACAGGATGTACGAACAGTGGCATCCGCTGGGTGTAACCGGTATCATTTCAGCCTTCAATTTCCCGGTAGCGGTATGGAGCTGGAACGCAGCACTGGCATGGGTTTGCGGCAACACTACCGTATGGAAGCCCAGCGAGAAAACACCGCTATGTGGTATTGCCGTACAACACATCGTAGCAACTGTTTTCAAAAAGAACCAGGTACCCGAAGGCGTTAACTGCCTGGTGCAGGGAGGCAGGAATGTGGGAGAATGGATCAGTCATGATACACGCATACCATTGGTATCGGCCACCGGCTCCACCCGTATGGGTAAAGCATTGAATGTTGCTGTGGCAGCAAGACTGGGCAGGAGCATATTGGAACTGGGCGGTAACAATGCCATCATCATATCTAAAGATGCCGATCTTGACATGGCATTATTGGGCGCTTTGTTTGGTGCTGTGGGTACGGCCGGCCAGCGTTGCACTACTACCCGCCGCCTCATCATACATGAAACTGTGTATGAAAATTTCAAACAAAAACTGGTGAAAGCTTACGGGCAGTTGCGCATTGGTAACCCGCTCGATACCGCAAACCATGTAGGCCCATTGATTGATAAGGATGCAGTAGCACTTTATCTTCAGTCCATTGAGCAGGCGCGCGAACAAGGCGCCCGTTTTGTAGTGGAGGGCGGTGTACTTTCAGGCCCAGGTTATGAAAGCGGCTGCTATGTAAAACCCTGTATTGCCGAGGCTTCCAATGATTTCCCCATTGTACAGCACGAAACCTTCGCTCCTATTTTATACCTGATGCAATACCGCACCATCGATGAAGCCATTGCCTTGCAAAACGGCGTTCCGCAAGGTCTCTCCTCGGCCATCATGACGCTGAATATGCGCGAGGCGGAGCAATTCCTTTCACATGCGGGTAGCGACTGTGGTATTGCCAATATCAACATCGGCACCAGCGGAGCAGAGATCGGCGGCGCTTTCGGCGGGGAAAAAGAAACAGGCGGAGGCCGCGAGAGTGGCAGCGACGCCTGGAAAGCTTATATGCGCAGGCAAACCAACACCATCAACTGGAGTACTCAACTGCCGCTGGCGCAGGGCATCCGGTTTGATCTCTGAGATTAATCTTTCATTTAATTTGCTTTTTTCCCTGACAGCCTATTGCAAGTCAGGAAAAAACACCTTATGTTAGTAAGCAAATCTGACAAGCGTGAATCGTTTGTGAAGCAGGTTTTCCATCTCCCCCCATAAGTGTTTTCAGCATCAACAAAAGGTTTAACGACGTGTCAGCTTCTGTTCATTTTCATTGCTAACTAAACCTTTCTTTTTATGAAAAACAAGACTGTTACCCAGGGTACAGATCGAAGGAACTTTATCGGAGCTATTGCCACGAGCGCTGCTGCGATGGGCATTGGCTCTTTGGTGACTCCATTTGCCGCTGCTGCCAGCCCTACCCACAATGAAATGATCGGCGAAGCCGATGAATGGTTCAGCAAGCTCAAAGGCAAACACAAGATCGTTTTCGACGTACCTGCTCCACATGAAATTTTCCCCTTTGCATGGCCCAGGGTCTTTCTGCTCACCAACCAGGCCACCGGTACACCGGAAAAAGAAAACAACGTAGTGGTGATCCTTCGACACTCCGGCATTCCCTATGCTTTTGAAGACCGCATCTGGGAACAATATAAGTTCGGGGAAATGTTCAAAGTAGACGACCCCAAAACAAAAGCACCTGCTGTTCGCAACCCCTTCTGGAAACCCCAGCCGGGAGATTATAAAGTGCCGGGCATAGGCAGCGTAGATATTGGCATCGACCAATTACAGGAAAGCGGTGTAATGTTTGGCGTTTGCGATATGGCCATGACTGTATACAGCGCTGCTATGGCGCAGGGAATGAGCAAAGATCCTGCTGAAATTAAAAAAGACTGGATGTCCGGACTGCTCCCCGGCATTCAACCCATGCCTTCCGGCGTGTGGGCTGTAGGCCGCGCGCAGGAACATGGTTGCGCTTATTGTTTTGTAGGATAGCTTTGCCGGCTAAGAATCGAATTACGCTTATGCATTTTTTTAGATCCCACATCACTACGCTTGTATTGGCAAGTGTAGTGATGTTTTCCTGCCGTAACAACAAGCAAGAACCGCCAACTCCTGTTCAAGCAAAAACAAAGGACGCCGCCGTATGGCAGGCTCCTGATACCAGTACTATTCCCCATTCACCCGAAGGCGATATGATCCGGTATGGCAGGGAGTTGATTGCGCATACTGCTACCTACCTTGGCCCTAAAGGAAGTATCCGTCAACAAACCAACGGTATGAATTGCCAGAATTGCCATCTCGATGCGGGTACCAAACCATGGGGCAACAATTATAGTGGCGTATATTCCACTTACCCCAGGTTCAGGGCCAGGAGTGGTAGTATGGAAACCATGGTAAAGCGCGTGAACGATTGCTTATCAAGGAGCCTCAACGGAAAACCGTTGGATAGTACCGGTCGCGAAATGAAAGCCATACTCGCTTACATGCAATGGCTGGGACGTGACGTACCAAAAGGAAAAACACCTGCAGGCAGCGGCATCAAAAAACTGGCCTATCTCAACCGCGCCGCGGATCCGCAAAAAGGGAAACAGGTGTACGAAACCAAATGCCAGCGTTGTCATGGGGCCGATGGACAAGGTATCATGCAACCTGATCAGTCTATGTATGTATACCCCCCGCTTTGGGGGCCGCATAGCTACAATACGGCCGCAGGTCTTTACCGGCTTTCGTCCTTTGCAGGGTATGCGAAGGATAATATGCCTTTCGGTATCAATTACCAGAGTGCGGAGTTGAAAGATGAGGAAGCCTGGGATGTAGCGGCATTCGTTAATTCGCAACCGAGACCTGTAGTGCATTTCGTCAAAGACTGGCCTGTGATCGCATCAAAGCCCATCGATCATCCTTTTGGTCCTTATGCCGACACCTTCAGTCAGCAGCAGCATAAATACGGGCCCTTCGGTCCCATTCAACAAGAACAAAAGCTTAATATCCATTGAGGCTTCCACCTTTTGCAAAGAACCTGTCAATTGCTTTTTCGGTAGCCGGATCTTTTTCGAGTGGTGGTGCGTGATGCGGCTTGATACGCGCGTCGATCACCAGCGGTCCTTTACATCCCCAATGTTTATGCACAGTAAATGAGGCGATGCCATAAATATCGTGCGATGGATTACAGCGGGTGAAAGTGACCCAAAGATAATTGTGCATGGAAGCTGCTGTGAACGCTGCATCATCACACAATACAATAATGGGTACACCATTCAGTTCGTCTACATGCAATTGCAACTGCTGGTTCAATATTTCTATTTCCTGTTGCGTCGTTTCATAATCAACAAAAGGTTTGGCTTGCAGGCAAAGAACGCCGGGCATAGCCATTTCAGGATGTGAAAATATGTGGATGTCTTTTAATGGGGTTGGTACGGTTGTATCAAGTATTCGTTTGATCTCGCCACAAGCAGCCAGCACCACTTTACTGCCGGTATTAAGGCTCGTTCCGGAATAATCCAGTGTGTCGATGGTGGTATTGGTATGAAAATGCACGTCGCGTGTAAGGTCTATCCGTTCCAACAAATACATCATAAAATCCCTTACCTTATGTGTGCTGCAATGACCTGTATCATCTGCTACGATGAACAGGAACTTGGCGAGACTGAGCTGGCCTGTTCCCAGTATATGATTGGCAATGGTGAGCAGTTCTGCCGGTTGTTTCACGGGCATATAAGGCGTGTACCTTTCGCTGCCAATGGCCAGCAATAAAGGATGTACGCCGGCGGCATCTACTGCATGAATTTCTTTTACGCCGGGAATTTCTTTTGGAATGGCATTGCCTGTAATCTCATGGATCAACTGCCCGAAGCTGGTGTCTTCCTGCGGAGGTCTTCCTACTACAGTAAAAGGCCAGATGGCATTTTTCTTCGCATACACTTTGTGTACACGCATTACCGGGAAAGGATGCGTGAGGCTGTAATAGCCCAGGTGATCACCAAAAGGTCCTTCGGGTTTGTTTTCGCCGGGATACACTTCACCCGTGATCACAAAATCGGCATCGGTACTGATGCAATAACCATCCTGGTAAATATAACGGAACCTGCGGGCGCCCAACACACCTGCAAAAGTCATTTCACTGATACCTTCGGGCAATGGCATAACCGCTGCCACGGTATGTGCAGGTGGCCCGCCAACAAAACAACTTACTTTTAAAGGAATACCTTTTTGATTGGCTTTGGCCTGGTGCACACCAATACCCCTGTGTATCTGGTAATGCAGTCCTGCTTCTTTATCCGGCACATAATCATTGCCCGATAATTGAATACGATACATGCCCAGGTTCGATTGCATGATACCCGGCTGATCCACATCTTCAGTATACACTTGAGGCAGTGTAATGAAAGCGCCGCCATCTTTAACCCAGTGATGTACCTGTGGGATATCGGATAGTCTTATCTCTTCGTATAAAACAGGTTTTGAAGAAGGGTTCTTTAAAGGAAAAGCTTTGGCTGCCGCCAGCGCCGTTTGAATATGACTGAAAGGATGTTTCAATGCTTTCAACGGATCATTCTTGAGCGCTATCAATTGCTGCACTTTTTCCAGCGTATCCCTGAAAATAAATTTGCTTCGATCCAGCGTGCCGAAAATATTAGATGCGGCCCTGAACCGTGATCCTTTTACATTTTCAAACAATAAAGCCGGTCCTCCTGCTTCATGCACGCGGAGATGAACCGCCGCCATTTCAAGGTAAGGATCAATTGCTTCTTTGACCCTTACCAGGTGTCCGTTCTTTTCGAGATCTGACAAACAGGATTCCAGCGAGTTGTACATGGAGTAAAGGTAAGGAATGTCTGATGTAGCCAATTTAGTAATTAGCACATCAGACACTGTCTATTTTACAAAGCCCTCAAATACCTTGCTGCTTCTACCATTTCCTGAAGTGCCAATTTGGTTTCATCCCAGTTCCTGGTCTTCAAGCCACAATCAGGGTTTACCCAAAGCTGCTGAAGCGGTATCACTGACATTGCTTTTTGCATGAGTTGTATCATTTCTTCTTTGGAAGGTACCCGGGGAGAATGGATATCATATACACCGGGCCCTATATCATTCGGGTAGTTAAATACCGCGAAAGCATCCAATAGCTCCATTTGTGAACGAGAGGTTTCAATGGTAATAACGTCCGCATCCATCTTAGCAATACTTTCTATGATGTCATTGAACTCAGCATAGCACATGTGTGTATGTATCTGGGTTTCGTCTTTCACCCCTGATGACGACACTTTGAATGCTTTTATCGCCCAGTCTAAATAAGCTTCCCGGTTTTCTTTGCGTAATGGCAACCCTTCCCGGATAGCTGGTTCATCTATTTGGATAATCTGGATACCAGCCTTTTCAAGATCGGCCACTTCATCCCGTACAGCCAGCGCAATCTGCAAACAAGTCTCACTGCGAGGCTGATCGTTCCTCACGAAACTCCATTGCAGGATAGTAACAGGACCTGTCAACATGCCTTTTACAGGTTTCACGGTAAGGGATTGCGCATACTGCGTATAATCGAGGGTCATAGGTGCTTTGCGTTCAACATCGCCTACAATAATGGGAGGTTTTACACACCTGCTTCCATAACTCTGTACCCAGCCATGCTGGGTAAATACAAATCCTTCCAGTTGTTCTCCAAAATACTCAACCATATCATTTCGCTCAAACTCGCCATGTACCAATACATCTATGCCTATGTTTTCCTGCCACTCTATGGAATTTTTTGTCGCTTCTTTCAACAAAGCATCATATTCTTCTATTTTCAATTCTCCTTTTTTCCATTTAGACCGCCATGTTCTTACTTCAGAAGTTTGGGGAAAAGACCCGATGGTAGTGGTAGGGAATAAAGGCAAGTGTAGTGCTTCGTTTTGTTTTTTCTTCCTTTCTTGAAAAACGCTGTCTCGGTACGTATCTCTTTCCGCTACCGATCTGGCTCTTTCCTTCACGCTCTGTTTGTGAATGAAAGAAGATATTCTTCGGTTATTCATAGACTGTCTGTTTTGTTCGAACTGATGCAAAGCTTCATCAGATGGACTTTCAGAAGCAAGGTTTGCCAGCAAGACCACTTCGCCTATCTTCTGTCGTGCAAAAGCCATCCAGTCTTTCACCATCAATGGTAAGGATTGTTCGTCGGTTTCCAGTTCCAAATCGTTCGGCACGTGCAGTAGTGAACAGGATGGCGCTATCCACACCCGTTCACTTCCAACAGCATCCATTGCTTTATTGATCAGCTTTAATGATTCGTCAAAATCATTCTTCCATACATTCCTGCCATCCACTACACCAAGCGAAAGGTTGATTCTCTTTTTCGCAATGCCAGTGGCTAATATATCATCTAGTTGCAATGGGCATCTTATCAGATCGATATGTATTGTTTGTATAGGCAAGGATAATACAGTTGCAAGATTATTTCCGTAACATTCAAAATAACCCCCCAAAATAATATGCAGGTAAGGGAATGCTTTCTGAATGGCATCGTACACTTTTACAAGAGCAGACCGCTCCTTATCACCAAGATCAAGAGAAAGACATGGCTCATCGAATTGAATGTAGTGCACACCATTGTTATCCAATGTCTTCAACACTTCCAGGTAAACCGGCAGTAGATTATTGATCAGGTCAAGTTTATGGAAGTCTTTCCCCCTTTTTTTTCCCAGCAATAAAAAAGATATAGGACCAAGTAATACCGGTTTTACGGAAAACCCCTGCCGCTTGGCTTCATTAAACTCTTTAATTATTTTATCGGAAAAGAAGCTGAATCGCTGGTTGGCAGTAAATTCGGGAACAATATAATGGTAGTTGGTATCAAACCACTTAGTCATTTCCATGGCTGTAATATCGTAACCATTTTTTTGATAGCCTCGCGCCATAGCAAACATCAAATCTGTTTCTGTGAGCTGTTGCTCAGCCGCCAGCGCATGGTACCGCTCAGGAATAGCACCCACCATCAGTGTTGTATCCAACACATGATCGTAAAATGAAAAATCATTACAGGGCAACAGGTCTATTCCTGCTTTTTGTTGCAACTGCCAGTTTTCCTGGCGAATGCTTTTTGCTACTTGGTGCAATTCGTGTGCAGTCATCCGGCCTGACCAGTATTGTTCGCAGGCCTTCTTGAGTTCTCGACGGCTACCAATCCTCGGGTAGCCCAGGTTGTGGGTAATCATTACCTTTTGATTTTAAAAAGTGAAACAAAATGTTACGCTTTCCAATCACCTCCGGGTAATGCTGTTTGCAGATATGAGTAATTGGGTAGATATAGATAATAGAAGCTTCCACGGATACTTGAATGCCCGGCATGCACAACTATTATCATATCAATACCTGACACTACTTCAATCCACGAAAGCATTGTCAAAATCAGATAAGGCAGGTCTCCTGGCTTACAGCATTTTATCCGTTCTTCTCATTCCTCGTTACGGAACAATGAACATGTATTGGATAAAACATTCTCGCTGCTTACAGTTGCGGGACAGCTCATGATTTAAACATGATTCCCTTTTAATCCTTCCATATAATGGAAAGAACCTTTATCTATTTCGATAGGAGAAATTAGAAAAGAACTGAAGCGAAGGTAAGAAAATATATCTTTCCTACGCACTACATGTAATACAACCTTCCTGCATTGTGCAAGTTCCGCCATTCAGCAATTGATCGCTGGGAGCAGCATTGCCTTCCACCACCGATAATTGATGTGTATCTACCAACGGCTCTACCGATTTGCCTCCTTGCTTTTCTACAGTGAATTGTACAGCCTGCGAAGCGGCTTTGGTACGCAAGTAATACATGCCTGTTTTCAAGCCTTTTCTCCAGGCGTAGAAGTGCATGGAAGTGAGCTTGGCTGTAGTGGGCGCATCTACAAACAAGTTGAGCGACTGTGATTGGCAGATATAAGCGCCCCTGTCAGCCGCCATATCGATCACCGCTCGTTGTTTGATCTCCCAAACAGTTTTATAGATTTCTTTGATATCATCGGGAATACCATTGATCTTTTGTATGGAGCCGTTGTGCAGCATGATCTCGTTCTTCATGTCGTCGTTCCAGAGATTCAGTGACACCAGGTCGTGCAGGAGGTGTTTGTTCACCACTACGAACTCTCCGCTCAACACACGCCGCACGTATATATTGGAAGTATAAGGCTCAAAGCATTCATTGTTGCCCAGTATCTGTGAAGTGGAAGCCGTAGGCATAGGCGCTACCAGCAATGAATTGCGAACACCGTATTTCAGCACTTCAGCTTTCAGTGTATACCAATCCCAACGAAGGGTGGGTTCTGCATTCCACATATCGAATTGGAAAATACCTTTCGATACCGGTGAGCCCGCATAGGTTTCATAAGGGCCTTCTACTTTAGCCAGGTCTTTACTGGCCGTCATCGCAGCAAAATAAATGGTCTCAAATATTTCTTTGTTGAGTTGTTTTGCTTCATCACTTTCAAAAGGAAGGCGCAACAGGATGAATACATCGGCCAGTCCCTGTACGCCGAGGCCAATGGGACGGTGTTTGAGATTCGAAGTACGTGCTTCTTCAACAGGATAATAGTTGTAGTCTATGATCCGGTTGAGGTTTTTGGTAGCTTCATACGTAACCTCATACAGTTTCTGGTGATCGAACTGTCCGTTGATCACATATTTGGGCAATGCCAATGAAGCCAGGTTACACACCGCTACTTCTTCGGGTGAAGTATATTCCATGATCTCGGTACAGAGATTGGAGCTCTTGATGGTTCCCAGGTTCTGCTGGTTGCTCTTGCCGTTGGCGGCATCTTTATATAACAGGTAAGGCGTTCCCGTTTCAATCTGTGCATCGAGAACAGCAAACCAGAGTTCCTGTGCTTTCACTGTTTTTCTTGCCCTGCCCTCTTTTTCATAACGTGTATACAATTCTTCAAACGCATCGCCCCAGCATTCATGTAATCCGGGTGCTTCATTCGGACAAAATAAACTCCACTCTCCGTCTGCCTCCACGCGTTTCATGAACAGATCAGGTATCCACAGCGCATAGAAAAGATCGCGCGCACGCATTTCTTCTTTCCCATGGTTTTTACGCAGATCAAGGAACTCGAACACATCTGCGTGCCAGGGCTCCAGGTAAATGGCGAAAGCGCCTTTGCGTTTGCCACCGCCCTGGTCTACATACCTGGCCGTATCGTTGAAGACACGCAGCATGGGAATGATGCCGTTGCTGGTGCCGTTGGTGCCACCAATATAGCTGCCTGTAGCACGTATGCCATGAATAGCCAGCCCAATGCCACCGGCACTTTGCGAGATACGGGCAGTTTGTTTGAGGGTATCGTAAATACCTTCAATGCTGTCGTCTTTCACGGTCAGCAGAAAACAACTGCTCATCTGCGGTTTGGGTGTTCCGGCATTGAACAAAGTAGGCGTAGCGTGCGTAAACCATCTTTCGCTCATGAGGTGATAAGTTTTGATGGCGCTTTCGATATCGTTTTTGTGGATACCGATGGCCACGCGCATATACATTTGTTGCGGACGTTCAGCTACTTTGCCATCGATCTTGAGCAGGTATGATTTTTCGAGTGTTTTAAATCCGAAATAATCAAAACCATAATCCCTATCGTATATAATAGTAGAATCCAACAGCTCTGCGTTATCCTGTATGATCTGCCACACATCATCTGCCAGCAGCGGAAGATGTTTCCCTGTTTTGGTATCAGTGCATTCATACAATTGCTGCATCACTTTGGAAAACCGCTTGGTGGTATTTTTATGCAGGTTGCTCACAGCAATACGGCTGGCCAGCAATGCATAATCTGGATGCTTTACCGTAAGCGAAGCCGCCGTTTCTGCTGCCAGGTTATCCAGTTCTGTGGTAGCCACTCCATCGTACAATCCTTCAATAACTTTCTTAGCCACATCCACCGCATTCACAAACCGGCGGTCGAGGCCATAACATAATTTTTCAATGCGCGCTGTGATCTTATCGAACTTTACGCTCTCTCTTTTTCCGTTTCTCTTGATTACCTGCATGACTGTATGATTTTAATGAGTTATTGTTTGTTTTGTTTACCCTATCATCATCCCGAGCATTTTACATCGTCATCCCGAGCATTTTACATCGTCATCCCGAGCGCAGCCGAGGGATCTGTCCGAATGTGTGGCAGGTCCTTCGACTCACTTCGTTCGCTCAGGATGACGACCTCAGGATGACGTGCTAAAAGTCTTCGTCCGTTGAAAATGTCTGCGCTTCTTTACCTGCGAGTACCCCTGCTTTCTGGTAGTCTCCCACCCTCTTTTCAAAGAAATTGGTCTTTCCTTCCAGGGAAATCATTTCCATGAAATCGAAAGGATTGGATGCATTGAATATTTTGGGATAACCCAGTTCAGCTACCCAACGGTCTGCTACGAATTCAATGTATTGCTGCATCAACCGCGCATTCATGCCAATGAGGTCTACCGGCAACGCTTCGGTAATGAACTCCTTTTCAATCTTTACTGCATCCGTGATGATCTCGTATACCTGTTCCTGTGATAATTTGTTTTGCAGCATGCTGTACAACAAGCAGGCGAACTCGCAATGCAGTCCTTCATCGCGACTGATCAGTTCATTACTGAAGGTGAGCCCCGGCATCAATCCTCTTTTCTTCAACCAAAAAATAGAACAGAAACTGCCGCTGAAGAAAATGCCTTCCACAGCCGCAAATGCTACCAGTCTTTCTGCAAAGTTTCCGTTCTCTATCCAGCGCAAAGCCCATTCTGCTTTTTTCTTCACAGCGGGAACGGTGTCGATGGCATGGAACAATTTGTCTTTCTGAACAGGATCTTTGATATAAGTATCTATCAGCAAAGCATAGGTTTCGGAATGGATATTTTCCATCATGATCTGGAAACCATAGAAGCAGCGCGCCTCGGGCAACTGGACTTCACTCATGAAATTCACTGCCAGGTTCTCGTTCACGATGCCATCACTGGCAGCAAAAAAAGCCAGTACATGCGAGATGAAATGTCTTTCCCCATCGTTCAACGATTGCCAGTCTTTCAGGTCACCTCCCAGGTCTATCTCTTCTGCGGTCCAGAAACTGGCTTCATGTTTTTTATACTGTTCCCATACTTTGGGATAATTGATGGGCAGGATCACGAAGCGATCCTTATTTTCTTTCAATAAAATTTCTTCCTGTTGCATAGTAATGTTTTTATTACTGATGCCTTGGGTTAGGGAGACAGGTCAATTACAAGAGAAGAAGGTTCCTCAACTGATGACCAGTCTTGCTTTTCACCCGAAAGCACGACAATATTCCTGGATCTATGGCAGGTCTTCTGACTTACCCGATCCCTGGGAGCCTTCCCATTCCTGCTGGCAGGAACAGTGGCTGATTGGATTCCAGGGATACATGCCCGCTGGGGCGTCGGGTTCACAGCTACGGGGATAGTTCCGGATTCATCACCGGATTCCCTTTTAATGCAGTAAAACGCAGAACAACTATACCGCAACCATCAATCCTATAGCAACATTACTAAATCAATCTTAACATGGCCGGACAGACTTATGCACCAATTGTTGAAAAATGTAAGAAAAGCTTATGTGCCGCAGCTTTCGCTAAAAGAAACAAATCCAGTCAGTTTTATTTGCTTTTTTTCAATAATAGCCTTATGGATGCCAGGTGCGACAATAATACCACAGGTACCACACAGGCGGGAAGCCAGATATAGGGGAAATACAGTACGGCGATATTCGGTTGATCCAACCCAAAACGCTGGAAAGCGAATGGCGCAGAGAGAATCGCAATGCTGACAATATTGATCAGCAAAATGAGGCAGATGATATTCCATACCAACAATACCCATTTATTGTATGTCTCTTTGCGGAAAGCGATATAGTAAATGAACGGCGCCGATATGCCGGATAGTATGTCGAAATTCCGGCCTTCAAAAGTCATGATCTGCGGAACTACTTTATGCATGCAAAGCCACAACAATACGATCTCAACCGGTATTCTGATGATGTGCAGGATAGTAAGCACTTTCAGATTCATACCATCAATAAAAGTTCTTCCCCGTTTCGTTATAAATAAAACTAGTATCACCAACATATTGGGTAATGTGGCCAACAAAAACGCCGGTGGTTGGGCATGGGTGTTCCGGTAGTAAAATCCGGTGATGCTGATCACAGCTTGTGCAGCCAGCCAAATGAACAAGATAGATAGTACCAGGCGCATTTGGGTGGTGGCCAGTGCAAAGAAGTAAATAGTCAGCAAGGTGGTTAAGCCGAAAATAATTCCGACATAAGCAGGTACGTTTTCCATAACAGGTATTTTTAAAAGAAGTTTTTTATACCGTAAGCCGCCCTAATTGCCGCAGAACGGCCTCCAGTTGTGCAGGCTCCTGTGTTCCGATCAACAGCTTGGTGCCATCCGTAAATTCAAGTTGCAAGCCTTTATTGCCAACCACATTCAATGCCCTTCCCCTGCCGAAAAAGCCATATCGCATGCCCCATCCGCCATATTCCATTAATGGGTTGTATTCCCGGATATAGGCCCGGGTAATCTGGGTCCAACTATACTGTTTGAAAGAAAGGCGGAAAGGGAAGAAACGGACATATATCCCATCTTTTCTCACCTGAGTATCGAGACTAATCTGGGAAATAAGAAAAGTAACCAGCAGGGTAAGCACCACGCTGAAGATCAGGCCGCCGTTGCCGGCTGGTTTGCTCTCCAACGTTGCTCCGCCGGCCATCTGTTTGCAAAATGCAAACAGCATGAGTCCGTTAACGAGCAGAAGTATCAGCCACATCCACCACTGCCGGAACTTCTGCCTTTCCGAAAAAAGAATGGCCTCGTTCATGTATCCGGAGATTTTGCCTTCTAAAGATACTATTATGGCTGTAATTCAAGCACCATGGTTCCTTTGGCAGCAACAGAGAAATGATTGCTATACGATTGACCAGTCAAAATGTCTTTTCCCCTGGCAAAACCCCTGGTGCGTTCCTGGAATTGATCAAAATCGATAGCAGCTTCCTTATCACTGGTATTGAGCACACACATAATGGTTTGCTTGGTATTGTATCTGAAATAAACATACACTCCATTAGCGAAAGGCAGGTATTGCATGGTATGCCCAATAGTAAGCGCTGATGAATTTTGACGATAATGCGCCAGCGTGCTCACAAAATTGAATGCTTCGTTTTCTTTTTCCGAACGGCCCGATGCTTCAAATTTATTTTCCTTGTCACCAGGAAACCCGCCGGGAAAATCAAAGCGTACCATCGCATCACTGGAGTTCTTTAAATTCTTCATCAATATTTCTGTTCCATAATACAATTGCGGAATGCCACGAAGGGTGAGTAATAATACAATGCCTTGCTTGTAACGATTCATATCTTCTCCTGCCACGGAATAAAAACGATCCATATCGTGGTTATCGAGGAAGATGCAATTCTTTGACGGATCTTTGTATAAAATATCCTGTGCCAGCGTCATGTAGAGTTTGTTCACACCTTCTGTCCATCCAAAAGGCTGGTTGAGTGTAGCCAGCATGGCAAAATTCACCGGGAAATCTGTAACGCCCTGCAGGTTGTGCTTGAAAGGTGCTTGCAGGTTATTACGTGTAAAATAAGCGCTACCAGTGATGGTGTTGGACCATACTTCACCAAACACAGTCAGGTTGGGATATTCTTTCAACAAAGCATCATTGATGCGGTTGAGGAATGCTTCATCGCAATACTTATAGGTATCTACCCTCCAGCCATCGATGCCGAATGTTTCAGTGGCCCAGATAGCATACTGAATTAAAAAGTTCGCTACATAAGGATTACGCTGGTTCACATCGGGCAAATGCGGGGTAAACCATCCGTCGAGCATTTGTTTTTTGTCTTTGGCGCTGCCGTATCTGTCAAATACCACTTCATCACGGTGGTTGCTGCCGGTATAGGCAGGCCATTGATTGATCCAGTCTTTTGCCGGCGGGTCCATCACTATCCAGTGTTTGATACCGATATGATTATACACAGCATCCTGTATGAGTTTCATGCCCCTGGCATGGAGTGCATCTGATAATTGCAGGTAAGCTGCCTCTCCTCCGTAACGTTTATCGATCTTGTACTGATCGGTAAACCAATAGCCATGAAAGCCGCTCAGCATGCCATTGGGTTCTCTTTCAAGCGGCATATCATTTTCTACTACAGGTGTCATCCACACGGTGGTCACACCCAATTCTTTGAGGTAGTTGAGGTGCTGTGTCACGCCCTGTATATCACCACCATGGCGCATCAGTAACTGGGTTCGGTCGCAACTGGTATCGCGCATATCAGCAAAGCGATCATTTTTTGTATCCCCATTACTGAACCGGTCAGGCATGAGCAGGTAAACAAAATCTTTAGCTGTAACTCCCTGCGCAAATCTTTTACCGTTGCCTTCCCGTCTGGTATTCAATGGCCATTGAATACTGTGTTTGTTGTTGCCATCATTGAAAGTGATGGTCACCATACCCGGTTTGGCCGTGGGAGCTATCGACAGATCCAACACCAGGTATTTGCTGTTCTCTAACTGATGCGTTTTTACCAATTGCACACCGGGGTATTGAATGCCGGGCTTTTCTTTGCTGAAACCTTCGTGCGTGCTTTTTACGACCAACTGCACTTTATTCCATTGCATACCGGTAAACCAGTTTGTGGGATATACTTGTATATCCTGACTATAAGCAATGATGCAGGCACCAAAGGCGAGTGCCAGCAGGATTGTTTTTCTCTTGTACATGTTTTAATCTTTTTTTTCTTTTACCACCAATGCGCATACCAGGGCAGCGATACAGAGCATGCACCCGCCTACCTGCACTGCCAGCAACCGGTCGTTATGAAGGAAGTTATTCATGATCTTACCAAAGAACAATGAAGCGATGATCTCGGGCAATACAATGAAGAAATTGAAAACACCCATGTAAATACCCATCTTATCGGCCGGTAAACAGCCCGCCAGCATCGAATAAGGCATAGATAAAATAGAAGCCCAGGCAATGCCTACCAGTCCCATCGCTACATAGAGATAGGCCGGCTCATGGATATGGTTTACTGCAATTAATCCCAAGCCACCCAATAGCAAACAGGTGGTGTGCGTATATTTCTTGCCCATTTTTTTTACCCAAAAAGGCAGTGAAAATGAAAAGGCAAAAGTGACCAGGTTCAAAATGGCCGAAGTCGTGTTGGCATATTCCAATCCACGGGTATACAATTCGCTGTTGCCTTTGACATCACCTCCAAAAATTTCTGCGGCTACACCTGTGCTGTAATAAAACCACATGAGAAAGAGCCCGGGCCAGGTAATAAAGTTCACCAATGCCAGCCTTTTCATTTGAGCAGGCATTTGAAGAATGGAGGAAGTGATCTCTTTGATGCCACCGCCAAATCCTTTGTTGGATTCTTTTACTTTCTCGCGCCAGTTCAGATCAGACGGCGGGTATTCCTTGCTCCGGAACACAGTATATAAAACAGCTACCAGGAATACAAAACCACCGATGTAAAATGAGAGCATGATGTTCTGCGGAATAGCTCCGCCTGCTTTATCTCTTGATACGCCGAACCATTCTACCAGTTTCTGCGGCAGGTATCCTGCTATAAAAGAAGCCAGTCCAATGAACATGCTTTGCATGGCAAAACCATAAGGTCTTTGCTGCTCATCAAGGTTATCGGCCACAAAAGCGCGAAAGGGTTCCATGGTAATGTTGATGCTGGAATCGAGTATCCACAACATGCCTGCCGCCATCCATATCACCGATGCATTGGGCATGATGAACAGGGTCAGGGAGCTGAGTATGGCGCCTACCAGGAAAAAAGGCCTGCGGCGGCCTAAACGCGGGTGCCAGGTACGGTCGCTCAGGTAACCGATGATGGGTTGTACCAGCAAGCCGGTCATGGGAGCGGCGAGCCATAATCCGGGAATCTGTTCGGGGGAAGCACCCAGGTATTCATAGATGGCACTCATGTTACCCATTTGCAGGCTCCATCCGAACTGGATGCCGAAGAAGCCGAAACACATGTTCCATATTTGCCAGAAACTCAGGCTGTGCTTGACTCCTGTGTAGGTTGTTGACATAGCAATCGGTATCGTTTAACTAATATGTATTTATTACACAAAGTCTAAAAATACAACAAAACCTCATTCCTCCTTGTACCGGCGCTTTTTTTCTTCTTTGTAATCCAGTTGTTCTACCAGTGATTCCGGTGTAGGGTTACTGGTAATAGCAACCGCCACCTGGAACAGCGCTACACATAAAACAATGGAAGTCAGCAGTTCTCCCCATGTAATGCCATATCCCCAAAAGCGGTACACAGCAGCATGGGATGGCTTAGCAATTTCATATATCACCGTTAAGGTATCACCTTCTTTCCATTCCCTCAATGGGTACCTGGCATCGATGGCATAAGTAATATTGCCCTCTTTATAAACGGCCTTGGGAATATTGATGCCTGAAGCGCTGTCTTTGAGCCAGTGAATGGTTGCCGGAATTTTTTCTCCGTCGAAATAGTCGGGTTGCCTGGTAAAGAGCAGATAGCAACCGAAACAAACCAGGTAGAGTATGAAGATGCCTTTATACAATGACGGAACTTTGATGGCAAACTTCGTTAATTTATTTCGCACCTGATATCATAAGCCCAATAAAACAAAGAGCCGCTTTACAAAATGCGGCTCTTTGTTTTATCAGAAACATTGTATTACACTTAATTCGAAAGGCTCCTGAAGTCCACCGGCACCAGCTTACTCACACCGGGTTCCTGCATGGTCACACCGTAGATCACATCTACTGCACCCATGGTCTGTTTGTTGTGGGTAACAATGATGAACTGAGAATTATCGCTGAATTTCTTGATCATCTGGGTGAACTTACCTACGTTGGCATCATCGAGCGGCGCATCCACCTCGTCGAGGATACAAAACGGAGCTGGTTTGATCAGGTAGATGGCAAACAGCAAAGCCGTAGCGGTCAGGGTCTTCTCTCCTCCACTCAGCTGTGTAATAGAAGAAGGTCTTTTACCTTTGGGTTTGGCAATGATATCAATGCCGGTTTCCGCCAGGTTTTCAGGGTTTACCAGGATCATATCGGCTGTATCTTCTTCTGTAAAGAGGGCTTTGAACACGCGCTGGAAATTCTCGCGTACCTGGTTGAAGGTATCCAGGAACTGCTGGTTGGCTGTGGCTTCCACTTCCTGTATGGTCTGTAACAAACTTTCTTTTGCGGAAACCAGGTCGTTCTTCTGCTCTAAGATAAACTCATAGCGCTTCTTCATTTCAGTGAATGCTTCAATAGCCGTGGGGTTCACTTCGCCCATATTCTCAAGGCGCTTCTTCATCCGGTCTGAACTTGCCTGCAGTTCTTCTATGCTGGCATCGGTAGTGCGCACCTGGTCAAGGATCTCATCGAGTTCTATTTTGAATTCCACACTGAGCCTTTCTTTCATACCGGCCAGTTGCAGTTTCAATTCATTCAGTTTATCCTTGATTTCAGTTACCAAATGATCGATGGCTTCTTTATTCTTCACCTTATGGCGCAACTCACTTTCTTTCTCCTGTAATTGGTTGCGCAGGTTATAATAAGATTGATCGGCTTCATTCAGTTTTTGCTCTTCCGCTTCTTTCTTGCGCATCAGTTCCAGCAACAGGTCTTCCGATCCCAGCAATGCTTCCTCTCCTTCTTTGATATTGGCAGAAGCTTCTGTCAGTTGGGTTGAATTGCTTTGTATTTGCAGGTGCAGGTCGTTCAACTGGTTTTCCTTGAACACCAGTTCCTGCTTCAGCGTCGTGATCTTGCTCTGCTGGCGCGTCAGTTGCAGGTTGCTCTCATTGTATTGCGCCGATGCAAAATTGTATTCCTGCTCAGCCTGCTGGTAGTCCTGCTCCACCATTTTCATTTCTTCGCCCGTATGCTGCAATGCTTCATTGAGCTGCTGCAATGCTTCGCGGGTAGCGGAAATCGCATCCTGCTCATCCTGCCTGCGCAATTCAATTTCTTCTATTCGCTGCTGGGCGTTTTGTTGCGCAGCCTGCAGGTTCTCTATGCGGTTGCGGGTAGCAAATACCTGGTTGGTCAGTTGGTTGATCTCATTCTCGGTTTGCTTGATGGCATGCTCTTTCAATTGCTCATTGAAACCAATTACTTCATTGTGCTTGGCCTGGATATCTGCCTTAAGTGCATTCACAACGGCTTCTTGAGCAACGATTTCTTCATGCAGTTTTTCGAGGTTCTTGGCACGGCCGATCTTCTTTCCCTCGAACAAACCTACACTACCACCGGTAAGGGTGTATTTTCCTTTTACATATTTGCCATTCTTTTCCAGCACCACAGCGCCATTGCTGTTGTTCAGCGCTTCCTCATTCTCTCCGATGTACACATTACCCAGCAGGTATTCAGCCAGCTTGCGGTATTGCGCATCTACCTCTATCACATCCATGGCTTTGATGGTGTGTGCAGGCTGGTGCGTTTCAACATTGACAGCAGCGAATTTCTCAAGCATAAAGAAATTGGCCTTGCCTTTTTTATGCTCATCGAGGAGTTGAATCGCCTGCAAGCCTTCCTGCAGGTTGTTCACCACATAATAGTTGAGATAAGGTTCCAGCACATTCTCAACAGCTGCACGGTATGCTTCTTTTACATAAATGATATCGGAAAGAATGGGCGCTGCGTGATTCCAGCTGGGGTTCTTGTGCAGGAATTTGATGCTCTCGGGGTAACCTTCCATTGAATCGATCAGGCTTTTCAGCAGATCATATTCGTTCTTTTTGGCATCGAGCTTGCGGTTCTCTTCGGCCAATTGATTGCGCAATACTTCCAACTGTGATTGCGTTTCGAGTATCTGTTCTTTGGTACGCTCATGTTGTTCCTGCAACTGTTGCAGGTCAATACGTTTAGCCTCCAGGCTTTCTTCCTTCTCTTGTAATTCCGTATTCAGTTGCTGCAACTGGTAAGCGCGGTTCTGCTGTTCTTCGGCCAGTTGTGCATGTGCACGTTGTAAGTTTTGTATAGAGGTATCGGCAACCGCTACTTTTTTCTCTGCATCGAACTGGTTGCGCTGTATCTGCTGGTAACGACCACGCAAAGCATCCACACCACTGCGTTTCTCATCGAAAATGCGGCGCTTGTCTTCAATGTCCATTTTAGCAGTCTCTACCCTATCCTGCAGTTCCTGCAAACGGGCTTCTTCTTCGCCCACCTGCAACTGGGTATATTCAATAGAATCTCCAATGGTTTTGAGTTGCCCTTCTGCTTTTTCCAGAAAATCTTTGAGGCTACCTTCTTTTTCTTTCAGGTAGTGCAGTTTCTGCGTAGCCAGGTTCTTCTCATTTTCCTTGCTGCGCAGGTGTTGCAGCAATTCATTGAACTCATGCTGCATACTTTGCAAAGCCCTTTCTTTTTCAATGAAACCTACTTTTTCCTGTTCCAAAGCGGCTTCTTCGGTAGCGATCTCTGCTTCTAATTGTATCCTCTTATTGGTCTCGTTCTCCTGTTGTTCGTTCAGGTCTTTGTAGGTAAGATTGAAGCCTTCCAGTGCAGCCTTGGTCAGCTCTATCGATACTTCTTTGTATTCTTTTTTGATCTCGTAATACTTCTCTGCTTTCTTCGCCTGGTTTTCCAGGGTCTTCAACTGGTTGTTGATCTCAAAAAGCAGGTCCTCGATACGCGCTAAGTCCTGCTCGGTAGCATCGAGTTTATTCTTGGCTTCTTTTTTCCTTGTTTTATAAATGGTAATGCCGGCCGCCTGTTCCAACATGCGGCGCCGACTGTTCTCTTTGTCTTTGATGATGTCATCTACCATGCCCAACTCAATGATGGCATAGCTATCGGTGCTTACACCGGTATCGAGAAAAAGGTTATGGATGTCTTTGAGGCGGCAGCTTACATCATTCAAACGATACTCGCTTTCACCGTTCTTGTAAAAACGGCGGGTAACTGTTACCGTACTGAATTCTGTGGGCAGCAGGTTCTTGGTATTCTCAAAAGTGAGACTCACTTCGGCCAATCCGCTCGGACTTCTTGTTTTACTTCCGTTGAAGACCAACGCTTCCAGGTTCTCGCTACGCAATGCCGATATTTTCTGTTCACCGATCACCCAACGGATGCTATCGATGATGTTACTTTTACCACAACCATTGGGGCCGATGATACCGGTAATACCTTCGTCGAAACTCACCACCGTTTTATCAGCAAAACTTTTAAATCCTTTGATCTCTAATGACTTTAATCTCACTTTTGTCCCAGTTTTAGTACCTGCGAACATACACGAAAAGGGCTATATTCTCAGAAAAGAATAAAGGCCTGTGCATAACAGGTGGAGAAATGAAAAAATAAATAATTGTGTATTTTTCTAGCCAATAACTGATTGATTTTCAGCCAGTGCGCCGGTGTCAACTACTTTTCCCATTTCGGTACTGAGCATGCGTGAAGGGTATCTGTTGATGACAATAAAATCATGTGTGGCCATGATCACGGCTGTTCCATAATCTTTAGATATCTGTATGAGCAGTTGCATGATCTCATCGCTGGTTTCGGGGTCGAGGTTACCGGTGGGCTCGTCGGCTAATATCAGTTTGGGAGAATTCAGCAATGCGCGGGCAATATCAACACGTTGCTGTTCTCCACCGCTCATTTCAAAAGGCATTTTGAAGCCTTTGCTTTTCAGGCCCACTTTATCCAATACATCATGTATCTTCTCTTCGATCAGTTGATCATCTTTCCAACCGATGGCTTTGAGTACGAATTTCAGGTTCTCGTGCACATTACGGTCTGTCAGCAGTTGAAAATCCTGGAATACAACGCCCAGGTTGCGCCGGAGGAAGGGCACTTTTTTCCAGGTCATCTCACGCAAATCAAAGTCAACCACAGAAGCCGTCCCTTCTTTCAATGGCAATTCACCGTAAAGAGTTTTCAACAAACTACTTTTACCAGTACCTGTCTTTCCTACCAAGTATACGAACTCTCCTTTATTTACAGTAAAATTCACATCCTGGAGAATCAGGTTATTTCCCTGGTATATATTGGCATGATTGATGGATACAACTGTTTCTGACATAAAGCTAAATTAATGATTGTGCTTCAAATCGGACAAGCTTCGAACTGTTAATATTCGTAAACCAGTTCTCCGAATGTTCCTTTCAGCACCAGGCTTGACCTTTCTGCTGCTTCTACTTTTCCTACCAGTTTTGCTTCAATATTGAACTCCTGCGCCATGTTAATCAGTGCAGCAGCCGTGTCTGCGTTGGTGAATATCTCCAGGCGATGCCCCATGTTGAATACCTGGTACATTTCTCTGTTATCAGCGCCGGAGTTTTCCTGTATCAACCGGAAGATAGGTGGCGGTTCAAATAAATGATCTTTGGTGATCTTTAAAGGGCGCGGCAGGTATTTCATGCATTTGGTTTGACCACCGCCGCTACAATGGATGAGTCCGTTGATGGCATCGAAATGCTCGTCCAGTACGCGTTTCATCAGGGGGGCATAAGTCCGGGTAGGACTCAATAATAATTTCCCTACGCTGATAGCCCCATAGCCCGGCACTTCCATGGTATCGGTCATTTTGTTTTTACCGATGTAAACCACTTCATTGCTGAGCGTGGTTTCGAAAGTCTCGGGATATTTTTCCGCATAATATTTATGCAATACATCGTGGCGGGCGCTGGTAAGTCCATTCGATCCCAGTCCGCTGTTATAAGCCGTTTCATAAACAGCCTGCCCTGCGCTGGCAAAACCCACGATCACATCACCCGGCGCTATTTTTTCATTGGTGATCAGTTTCGATTTGGGCCAGCGGGCGGTCATGGTACCGTTTACGGCAATGGTCCTTACCACGTCTCCCACATCGGCTGTTTCTCCGCCCAGGTAATGGATATTCACCCCAAAACCGCGCAGCTGATCAAAAAATGCCTGTGTACCATTGATCACTTCCTGTAATACCGCTCCTGTGATCACTGATTTGTTGCGATCTATCGTAGAAGAGAAGAGCAGGTTATCGGTGATACCCACGCACAACAAATCATCCAGGTTCATGGCTACTGCATCTTGTGCAATGCCACGCCATACACTTGCGTCGCCGGTTTCTTTCCAATAGAGATAGGCCAGGATACTCTTGGTACCGGCGCCATCGGCGTGCATGATATTGACCCAGTTGGTGTTACCCCCTAAAAAATCGGCATATATTTTACAGAAAGCTTGCGGGTAAAGGCCCTGATCGAGCTGCTGTATGGCCGCATGCACTTCTTCTTTCTGGGCAGAAACACCACGTTTTGCGTATAACGACATGAATGAAATGTTGAATTCGTGCAAATGTACAACACGCTTACTTACCAGTTCTTCTGTTTTCTGACTTACTTTTGCCCCCAATTATGAAGGTACATCGTGAACTGGCAGGCTCTCTACCCGAATTCCGCAATGCAGTAGTTACCATCGGGGCTTTCGATGGGGTACACCTGGGGCACCGGCAAATCATTGCACAACTGAAAACGGAGGCGGCGCGCATCAACGGAGAAACCGTGATCGTTACTTTTCATCCCCACCCCCGCAAGATCGTTTCTTCTGTTCCCGGCGATATCAAGTTGCTGAACACATTGAATGAAAAGATCGCCCTGCTCAGCGAAACAGGCATCGATCACCTGGTGGTGGTGCCCTTCGATCACCGTTTCTCCAACCAGCCTGCAGAAGCCTATGTAACCGATTTCCTCTACCGCTATTTTAAACCGCATACCATTATTATAGGATACGATCATCGTTTTGGCAAAGGCCGCGAGGGGGATTATCATTTGCTGGAAGATTTCGGCAAGCAATTGGGTTTTGAAGTGAAAGAGATTGCCGAGCAATTGCAAAATCAAATTGTTGTCAGCTCTACCCGCATTCGCCAGTCCATCGCGCAAAACGATATTGCAACAGCCAACGCCTTACTCGGTTATCCCTATTTTTTTGAGGGGCTCATCGTGGAAGGCAACCAGTTAGGCCGTACCATTGGCTATCCTACTGCCAACCTCCACATCACTTCAGAAGAAAAACTGATACCGGGCGATGGGGTGTATGCAGTACGGGTGAATATAAAAGACGCCAGCAATTCAACTGCATTTTTAAATGGTATGATGAATATTGGTGTACGACCAACGATTGGCGGCAGGAAGCGTGTGATAGAAGTGAATATTTTTGATTTTGATGCAGATATATATGGACAGGTATTACAAGTGCATGTAGTGCATTACCTGCGTGGCGAAGTAAAATTCAATGGACTGGAAGAACTGAAAGCACAATTGCAAAAAGATAAAGAAGCAGCCATTGCGCAATTGAGCCATTGAGCCATTTGCACATTACGCCATTGCTTTCACCAACATTTCCTTGAGCAAACCTGCATCGGAAGTACCTCCATCATTCACACCTATGCTGCGCAGGTTGTACTGGTGCAGCAGCAGCAACAACCGTTCTACACCCTGGTAATCGTATTTGCGGGAAGCCGCCAGGTAATCTTTCACAAAATAAGGGTTCACGCCCAGGGCCAACGCGGCCGACTTTTCATCTGGATTGGGAATACCATATAACATATACAACTTGCTAAAGAAATTGTATAGTGCAGGCAGCACCAGTTGTATGGGCGCCGCTTTGGGGTTGGCTTCAAAATATTGTACAATGCGGATGGCTTTGGGCAGGTCTTTACGCGCTACGGCATCCTGCAGTTCAAACACATTGAACTCTTTGCTCACCCCTATATAATTTTCAATATCATCTTCGGTGATATTTTTCCTGGCATTCAGGTTCACCGCCAGCTTTTCTATTTCGTTCTGTATGCGGCTCAGGTCATTACCAATATGGTCTACCAACAGGGAAAGCGCTTTTTGGGTAATGCTGAGTCCGTGCTGCTTCACTACCTGCCCCGCCCATTCCGGCAACTGGCTGTCATATATCTTTTTAGTGGTAAGCATTTCGCCCTTTTGCTTGAGCACTTTAGCCAACTTCGACCGCCCGTCTACCTTTTTATCCTTATAACTTACTACAAAGACCGTGGAAGGCTGCGGGTTATCTACATAGGCTTCCAGCTTTTCAATATCCCGCATCTGTTGCGCCTCTTTCAGTATCACCACCTGCCGTTCGGCAAACATGGGATAACGGCGGCAGGCATTTACCACGGAGGGCCAGTCGGCATCCTTGCCATAAAAAACGGTGAGGTTGAAGCCCGTTTCGCTTTCATTGAGCAGGTGTTTTTCCGCATAATCCACTACCTGGTCAATAAAAAAAGGTTCTTCCCCCTCCAGCCAGTAAACAGGTTTAAAACTCCCTTTCTTCCATTCGGTTATGATCTTTTCTGCCGACATAGCGCAAATATCAAATACGGTTCATGAATAATGAAATACGAACAAAGGAACTTGCCAACAATCTTTTGGCACGGTTTTGGTTCTCTTCGTCAGAATTAATGGAATCCGTAAACAAATCCATTTTTAACTTTACTATAAATTAAACCAAACCATTTTTGTATGAGTTACCCTCAAGCCACTAATACCCCCCAGCCTGAGCAACCGAAAGACAACCGCAAGATCGTTTATGGTGTTTTGATCGCTGCCTTGATTGGCACGTGGGGTTATATCTTTTATGACAAAAGTCAGACCCGTCAGGCTGTGACACAGCTTGAAACCCGGATCAATAATGTAGACAGTGCCCGCTCGGCCGTTCAGCAGGAATTTACCGTTGTTTCCGCTAAAGCCGATTCGTTGACACAGAACAATATCCAGTTGCAAGGCACACTGGCCGAAAGAGGTTCAGAGATCCAGAAGCTGAAAAGCAATATCAGCAGCATCCTGAAAAAGAAAAATGCTACCCAGGCAGAACTGGCACAGGCCAAGCAAATGATTGGTGAGTTGAACGGCAAGATGGATGGTCTCGTTGCCGAGCTTGAAAAAGTCAAAGGCGAGAACCAGCAGCTGACCACCGAAAAAACACAATTGACCGCCGACAAGCAGACACTGCAGGAAAACCTGGATAAAACCAGCACAGAGAAAAAACAAATTGAAGACTTAGCTTCTACCCTGCATGCATCCAACATCGGTATCACTGCTTTGAAAATAGGCAGTTCCGGCAAGGAAAAAGTAACTACTACCGCCAAGAGAACCAATGCCATGCGCGTGTCTTTCGTACTCGATCCTAACAGGATCACCACTACCGGCACCAAAGACATTTATGTATGTGTAACAGCTCCCGACGGTAAGGTCATCAGTGATGGAGGCAGTTCATTTGACACCCGCGAAGAAGGCTCCAAGTCTTTCACCAGCAAAGTATCAGTGAACTACGAGCAGAACAAAGTAACCCCCGTTAGCTTCGATATCAAGCAAACCGATAAATACCAGGTAGGCGATTACAAGATCGAGATCTACAACAACGGTTTCAAAATCGGCGAAGGAGTGAAAAAACTGAAAAAAGGCGGATTATTCAGTTAAATGACAAATTCCCCCCCATAAATGTAAAAGCAACCTTCCGGGTTGCTTTTCTTTTTTAGTCTTATTTTAGAGAGATGATTCCATCCTGGCTCAACTGGCGCACCATACTGGTCTTTATAGCCGTACTCATTGTAAGCGGCACCATCTTTTATTCGAATTACCTGGCCGGGAAGATCGCCTGGGAAGAAAGAAAAAATGTGGAAGCCTGGGTGGAAGCGCAGCGTACCATTCTCAATGCATCGCCTGGCGTCAACCTCAACCTGGCCACAAAGATCTCTACAGAGAATAACCGGATACCCATCATCGAGACCAATGAAAAAGACCAGATCACCGGTAATTACCTGAACCTAGATTCCCAACTGGTAAAATCAAACCCACATTATTTAGCAGAAAAACTGCAACAATTCAAACGCTATAACAGGTTACCCATTGTATTGATCATCCACGAGCGCCCATACACCGCCAATAAATATTATTACGGCGAAAGCAGCCTGCTCAAAGAAGTAAAATTGTATCCCATCGTGCAGTTGATCATTATTGCACTCTTCATAGCCATTGCCATCATTGCCACCAGGAGTTATTACCAGAGCGCCCAAAACAAACTCTGGGCTGCGATGGCCAGGGAAACGGCACACCAGTTGGGCACGCCTGTTTCCAGTTTACAGGGCTGGCTGGAAATACTCAAAGAGCAGGAAGCCAATGCTTCCATTGTTCCAGAGATCAGCAAGGATGTGAACAGGCTGCTGCTGATCACCGATCGTTTTGGAAAGATCGGAAGCCTGCCCAAGCTGGAGAGAAGCAATCCTACAGAACAGATACAGCACATGCTGGAATACATGAAGAAAAGAACGGGGGGACATGTTCAATTCGAATTCAACGGCGCTGCGCTGGCACATGCCAATCCATTGCTGAGTCCGCCCCTGTTCGACTGGGTATTGGAAAACCTGATCAAAAATGCACTGGATGCTATTGAAGGAAATGGCAAGATCAGCATCCGTTCGCAGGTGAACGACCGCAAAGAAATGATCCTGGATATAACGGATACCGGTAAGGGCATTCCCAAAAACAACCTGAACAAAGTATTCAAGCCGGGTTTCACTACCAAAAAAAGAGGTTGGGGATTGGGGCTCCCATTATGCAAAAGGATCATTGAGGAATACCACAAAGGCAGGCTCTTTGTAAAATCGAGCGAGCCGGGTAAGGGCACTACTTTCAGGATCGTATTGCCTGCTTAATCCCCTCTTCTTACCGACCCGCCGCTGCTTACATTGATATCGCGTATCATTCCTGTTCCTTTGTACCGGATCTGTCCGCCGCTGTTGGCTTTGGCTGTGATCTCTTTGGTAATGGTTACCTGCACGCCGGCTCCGCTGCTTACGCTGGCCTTGCAGTTGACCACACTCAGGTCGTATCCCCTGAAATGCCCGCCACTGTTGCCATCCACCTCTAACTCGTTTACCTTACCTGCGAGGTTGATATGGCCGCCGCTGCCTACCCGGGCCGACAAAGTAGAAAGATCAACATTTTTGCTGGTAATGGATCCACCACTGGATGCCCTCACTCCGTCTAACCGGGTATAAGAAACATAAACAGTGATCTTCCAGTTTTTCCATTTTTCCCAAAACTTCCAGTTGTCTTCGCGGCTGATCTTCAGTACACCATCCACTACTTCTGTTTTTACCCTCGTCAGCATTTCTTTATCGGAAGCGGTAAGCGCAATTTCCTCCTTGTTGCCTTTCGTGAGTACTACGGCTATGCCGGATGATGTTTCGACGGCGTGGAATCCTTTGACCTCTCTTTTTTCAGCATTTTCACCGTAAACCACATCCTGGGCGCGAAGGCCACTCAGTGAGGCAACAAATAAGGACACAACAATCCATATCTTTTTCATAAGCTCTTTTTTCATGGAACGGGAGAGCTGAAAATATGTTACAGATGGGCCGGTATTATTTAAGCACGATGGCACCCAAAGGAGGTAAGTTCAGCGTCAATTTATAGCAGGCGCTGGGTTTATCAACCAGTTCGGTCTTTATCTCAGGGTTATACACATCACCCGTTCCCCAGAAAGCCTGGTCATTGCTATTGAATATTTCTTTCCAGGATTTTTTATCGTGTACATATACTTCCCAATTATGCCGCACGATGGGTGTCACATTCAGTAATACCAGCACATCGTCTTCGGGTTTCTTTCCTTTGCGTTTATACACCATCACCGATTCGCTGCGATGCTGGAGATCGATCCATTCAAAACCACCGGGCTCGAACTGTTTTTCGTAGAGTGCCGGTTCTGAACGATACAATTCATTCAGTTTTTGTACGCAATATTTCATACCACTGTGGCTCACAAATTGCAGCAGGTCCCACTGCAGTTCTGTTTTATGATTCCATTCGCTGGTAGCGGCAAACTCGTTCCCCATGAACAACAGTTTGGCGCCGGGATGTGTATACATATAAGTATAGAGTAACCGCAGGTTGGCAAACTTCTGCCATTCATCGCCCGGCATCTTATATATCATCGGGCTCTTGCCGTGCACCACTTCATCGTGACTCAATGGCAGCATGAAATGTTCGTCATAGAAATACATCATGCTGAACGAAAACTTATCCTGGTGGAACTGCCTGAACACCGGGTCCATCTTGAAGTAGTCAAGTGTGTCGTGCATCCACCCCATCATCCATTTCATACCAAAGCCAAGGCCATCTTCATAAGTAGGCCGGCTGATCTTGGGCCAGTCAGTGGCTTCTTCTGCAATGGTTTGCACATCGGGAAAATCGCGATAGAGGGTTTCATTCAGGTCTTTGATGAAAGCGATGGCTTCCAGGTTACCATTTCCACCGAACTCATTGGGTTCCCACTGTCCTTCATCCCTGCTGTATTCGAGCCGCAGCATAGAGCTTACCGCATCTACGCGCAATCCATCCACATGGAAACGATCGCACCAGAAGCGCGCGCTGCTGATGAGAAAAGATTTTACTTCTCCCCTTTTGTAATTGAATATATAGGAGTTCCAGTCGGGATGGTATCCCTTGCGCATATCGGCATACTCATAAGTATGGGTCCCGTCGAACATGAATAGTCCATGCGCATCGTAAGGAAAATGAGAAGGCACCCAATCCAGTATCACACCAATACCAGCTTGGTGAAAAGCATCGACCAGCGCAGCAAAATCCTGCGGCGATCCGAAGCGCGAAGTGGGCGCAAAATATCCCGTTCCCTGGTAGCCCCAGCTACCATCGTACGGATATTCCATCACGGGCATGAGTTCGATATGGGTAAAGCCCATTTCCTGCACATAAGGCACCAATCTTTCTATCAACTGCTGATAGCTGTTGTAAGAATCTTCATTGTATTTATCGGGTCGCATCCAACTGCCCAGGTGCACTTCGTATACAGAAAATGGCGCCGTTAAAGCATTGTTCTTTTTGCGGTCTTTCATCCATTGGGTGTCTGACCATTCGTAGTGGGTTTGCCAGGTGATGGAGGCTGTATAGGGACGCAGTTCGGCAAAATGCGCGAAGGGATCAGCCTTATCCAGCCGAACGCCTTTGAATCCATGTATATGATACTTATAAGCTTCTCCCTGTTTCAGATGGGGAATGAATCCTTCCCAGATACCGGAATGGTCGAGGCGTACTTTCAAAGGATGTGATTCCTTATTCCATTGATTGAAATACCCTGTAACACTTATATAGGTGGCGTTGGGCGCCCATACGGCAAAATAAGTGCCGGGTGTATCCAATACTGTCAACTGCTTGTTGCCGAACAGTTCATAGAGCCGGTAATGGGTGCCCTGTTGGAAATTACGGATGTCTTCATCGGTAAACAATGAATAATTCCACACGGGTTGTTCCGTCTCAACAAAATGGATGTCTTCGTATTTTTTTTTCATCTGCTTTCCAACTTTCGGGTGAATAGGTTTTCTTATCAACTGCATTCATCAGCTCATTTGACCGTATATCAAGTCATTGTTAAATTATGAAATTTTTTAACATTAATTAACAACTATTTTTTTAGTTTTATAACATATTTATGGATTTTGCACTGCGTTGCATCTCACATTACAATCTGCTATGAAAAATATGAAAAAACTGACGCTTTTACCCTTATTACTTTTTACTTGTTTTTTTTCTGTTTCTTATGCACAACAATCTGTAGTGAAAGGAAGGATTGCCGATACGGTATCCAAGCAAAACCTGGAACACGCGGTGATCAGTTTGCTGCATTCGAAAGACTCTACCCTGGTGGGATTTGCCCGGGCTGATAACAAGGGGCATTTTGAGTTGAAAGGCATGCCTGCAGGGCTCTTTGTAGTGATGGTCACTTATCCTGGCTATGTTGAAATGATCGACACTTTATCATTGAACGGACAAACCCCTTATGATTTCGGATTGATCCCGCTCAACACCAAGGCGCACCTGTTGCAGGAAGTAATTGTAAGGCAAACCATTGCTCCTATCCGTATCAAGGGGGATACCACCATTTACATGGCTGATAGTTTCAAGATGCGGCCCGATGCTACGGTGGAAGACCTGTTGAAAATATTACCGGGCATTTCTGTGAACAGCAAAGGTGAGATCACTGCACAGGGACAAAAAGTGCAGAAAGTATATGTGGATGGGGATGAGTTTTTTGGTGATGACCCTACTATGGCTACACAGAACCTGAATAAAAAAGATGTGGCGCAGGTGCAGGTATTTGATAAGAAGAGCGATCAGGCGGCCCTCACAGGTATTGATGACGGACAGAAGCAGAAAGCCATCAATTTAGTGATGAAGGAAGATGCCAAGAAAGGATATTTCGGTAAAGCGGAAGCTGGTAGTGATTTCAAACAATATTATCAATCGAAAATTACGGCCAACTGGTTTACCAGTACTAAAAAAATGGGAGCTTACCTGACTGCCGACAGAACAGGCAATAACCACATGAGCTGGGAAGAACAACAGGATTTTGGAAGTCTGAATATGCAGATGATGGATGGCGGCGGAATCATGATTAACAATGAAGGCGACGAATTCAACACCTGGAATGCCAAGGGTATTCCAGAAAGCCAGCAAATGAGTTTCATGTACAACAATAAGTTCGGCAAGTTGAAAAGCAATACTGCCAACAATTATGGGTATAACCATCAATTTCTTTCGGGCGACAGCTATACACGCTCTACCTATATTTTGCCAGACTCATTGTATTACAATAACCAGGATGAACACATGAGGGGAAGCCGCATGCGAAATCGCATCAGCACCAAGAATGAGTTGAATCTCGATTCCGCTACTACCCTCACCATCAATGCAAGAGGCAGTTGGAGTAAAAACGATCAGGATGCCACCCGTTCCAGCGAGTACCTGAACAGCCATCAGGCCCTTATCAACAACAGTTTTCGTCACCACTATTCCAATGGCGATAAAAACGACCTCAAAGCAGATGTATTTCTCAAACGTAAACTGAATAAGGCCGGTACCCGTTCAGTAACCATCAGTGCCGGCATGGGCAAGATCACCGACAATTCAGATGGATACCTGTATAACAAGACCCAGTATTATACCAACGGGCTGGTCGACTCCACACAGCTGATCGACCAACGCAAACGCAATGCCAGTATTATTACTACTTCCCAGGCAATGGTGACTTATGTTGAACCGTTAACTAAAAGGACTTCTATCAATCTGAATTATACATTCAACAGCAGTAACAGTGAACAAGACGCGCGTTCTTATGAAAGAGGCAATGGTAAATATGACTCACTGAACCTGCTTTACAGTAACCATTTCAAATACGATTACTATTCTCACCGCGGAGGCATCAGCTGGAACTACATTTATAAAAAGATCACATTGCGGGCTGGTTTAGGTTTGCAGGAGCTTTCAATGAAACAAACCAACCTGTACAAAGATTCTTCTTATGCACGCAATTTTGTCAATTATTTTCCTTCTGCTAATTTCAGTTGGCGATTTGCCCAAACAGGTGTCTTCAACCTTGGTTACAATGGAAACACACAGCAGCCATCTCTCTCTCAACTGCAACCTATTTTAAATAATATCGATCCTTTGAATATCACCATTGGCAACCCCGATCTTAAACCGGCATTCAATCACAATTTTAATTTCTACATGTACCATTATAAAGTCATTTCCAAGCGAAATATCAATCTTTGGGGTGGCATTAATATCAACCAAAATGCTTTCAGTAATAAAAGTATTGTAGATAAGCAAGGTAAAAGGACCAACCAGGCGGTCAATGTAGACGGCAATTACAACTATTATTTAGGAATTAATATTGGCAAGGAAATCAAATTCATGAAACTCTCTATTAATTTCTCGCCACGTATGAATGGTGGCCAGTACAAGAGTTTCATCAATGGGCTTGAAAATACCACCAGGAATTTCACTATTTCACCGGAAATAAATATTGGCCGGTATTCCGAAAAGAAATTCGATTTAAATCTCTCCTATGGACCGGGGTATAACCAGTCTACATCATCCTTCAGCACAAGTATCATCACTAAATATTGGACCCAAAACTTCGGTTTAAACTTCCATTATTTCATGATCAAAAACTGGATATTCGCTACCGATATAGACGCCACCTACCGGCAGAAACTATCTCCTGGTGATAACGGAATCCATACGTTCGTGTGGAACGCTTCCATTGAGAGAAAGATCATACCGAAAAAAGACATTTCTCTTATTGCATCCATCAATGACATCCTCAACCAGAGAGTCGGATTCCAACCAAGTATTACCAGCAATTTCATATCGCAAAACACCTATACCACGGTACAACGTTATGCCTTGTTATCGCTGAGATGGAAATTCAACAAGAACAGAAAATCTTCAGACAACTAATCAACGACAACATGAAAAAGATATTATTACTGATACTTGTCTTTGCTACCCTCCACGTGCATGCACAAACCCAGTTCATTCAATCGGGAAAAATAGAATTTGAAAAGAAACTGAACGTCTATAAAGAAATAGAAGGTGAAACCTTTCTCGATAACTTCAAAGACAAGATACCCAAGTTCCAGACCAGTTATTTCAATCTGTATTTTAAAGACGGAAAAACATTGTATGAGAAAGGGAAAGACTCAGATGTAAAAGTTCCTTTCTTTGGTGAAGACAGAGCAATAGACGATATCATCTATTGCGACCTGGAGCACGGCACTTTCCAGAAAAAACAGAAAGTATATGACGAAAAATTCCTGCTCGCCGATTCCATCCGCAAGATCAACTGGCGCATATTCAATGAAACCCGCGATATTGCAGGGTTCGAATGCAGGAAAGCTGCGGGCATTATCATGGACTCGGTGTATGTGGTCGCATTTTATACCGATCAGATTCCTGTTAGTGGTGGCCCGCTTTGTTTCACCAATCTTCCCGGCATGATCCTGGGCATTGCCGTCCCCAGGTTGAACATTACTATTATGGCAACCAAACTGGAACTGGAAACACCCAAGGCCGATAAGCTGGTACCGCCTGCACCTGGTAAGTTGAAAAAAACAGATTATAAAAACTTCCTGACCACTTTGCAGAAAGCCATGGGCGATTGGGGCAAATGGGGGCGGCGTGAGCTATTTAATTTCATGCTTTAGTTCGGTATCTTTGTGGTATGACGAAGCTGAGTGTGAACATCAACAAATTTGCCACTTTGCGCAATAGCCGCGGTGGCAATAACCCCGATGTATTAAGGGCCGCCATCAATGCCCAACAATTCGGCGCCGATGGTGTGACCGTGCACCCACGGCCCGATGAACGTCATATCCGTTACCAGGATGTGCGTGATATCCGGGAGATCATCACCACCGAATTCAACATCGAAGGCAACCCTACCGAACAGAAATTTATTGACCTGGTACTGGAAACCAAACCGCACCAGGTAACGCTGGTTCCCGATGCACTTGGGCAACTTACCAGCGATCATGGATGGGACACCATCAAACACAAAGATTATCTCATCGACATCATTGGTGTATTCAAAAAGGCCGGCATTCGTGTTTCCATTTTTGTAGACCCGGTAGTAGAAATGATAGAAGGCGCCGCACTCACCGGCACCGATCGCGTAGAACTGTATACAGAAGGCTATGCCAGCGCTTTTGCTTCGGGCAATTCACTCGAAGCTGTTACGCCTTATGTACATGCAGCCAACCGCGCCAAAGAACTGAAGCTGGGTCTTAATGCGGGGCACGACCTCGACCTGACCAATTTAAAATACTTCAAACAGCATATCCCTTTTCTTGACGAAGTAAGCATCGGCCATGCGCTTGTTTGCGATGCCATTTACCTGGGATTTGAGAATACGGTACAATTGTACAAACGGCAACTGGCCTGACAATCGTTTGCCAAAAATAATTGCTGTTGCATTGTAAATCACTATCAAAAAATGGTTATTATTGTTTGCACCATTGCAAATAATAATCATGACCAATCGCATCAAACCATTCGTTGCAGCATGCCTGTTAGTGGGTCTGACCTTACAAACAACCCAGCTTCACGCACAACATATCCAGCCGGTATTACCTGTCCCCACAGAAAAACAATTGAAATGGCAGGAAAAAGAATTTTACCTGTTCATGCATTTCGGTCCGAATACTTTTACCGATAAAGAATGGGGAGATGGCAAAGAAGACCCCAATGTTTTCAACCCCACCGATCTTGACTGCGTGCAATGGGCAAGGATCGCCAAAAAGGCCGGCGCCAAAGGCATCATCATCACCGCCAAACACCACGATGGTTTTTGTTTATGGCCCAGTAAATTCAGCACACATACCGTTCGGGAAAGTAAATGGCGCAATGGCAAGGGCGATGTGATCAAAGAACTGGCCGCTGCCTGTAAGCAGGAAGGCATTGAAATGGGCGTTTACATCTCCCCCTGGGATCGCAACCATCCTGCTTATGGTACGGCTGCATACAACGATGTTTATCTTTCTACCATGAAAGAATTGCTCACTGGTTATGGCAAATACTTTGAACTCTGGTGGGATGGCGCCAATGGTGAAGGCCCCAATGGCAAAAAACAGGTATACGATTTCAAAAGATTCCAGGATTCTGTTTTTAAATGGCAACCACAGTTGATTGTATTCAGCGATATTGGCCCGAGTGTACGCTGGATAGGCAATGAAAGAGGCATCATTGGCAATACCAACTGGAGCCTGCTGGACACAGCCGGTTTTAAAAGAGGTCACGGCGCTCCACCCAATGACACACTGAACCAGGGAAACAGAAATGGTAAAAACTGGATACCAGCCGAAGCCGATGTCTCTATCAGACCAGGATGGTTTTACCGCGCTTCAGAAGATAGCAAAGTAAAATCGCCTCAGACACTTTTCAACATCTACCTTAAATCCGTTGGTAATGGCGGCAACCTGTTGCTGAATGTGCCACCCGATACACGCGGAAAGATCGCTGATGCCGATTCTGCATCACTCATGGGATTCCTTCAATTACGCAATCAGGCTTTTCAACACGATCTGCTGGAAGGTGCTTCTATTAGCACCAATGCCGGTGATGAAAAGCAATTGAAACATCTCACCGATCACAATATCCAAACTTACTGGATAGCTCATCGGGTCGATGATGCGCAACTGGAATTCAGGCTTCCCAATAAAACATTGGTGAATACACTGGTATTGGAAGAAATGATCCGCTACGGGCAGCGGGTAGCGGCTTTTACCATTGAATTATATCAAAACGGGCAATACGAAAAAGTGTTTACCGGCACCACCATCGGCCGTAAAAAAATTGCCTCATTCGAAGGAAAAGAAACCGACCGTATCCGGATAACAGTGCAGGAAGCAAAAGCCGCTCCTGTACTAAGGAGTATTGCCGCTTATGCCATCAGCAGGTAACCACTCAAACGGTTTATTGAGCATTGGTCATTTTTAGATTCCTGCCTGCATAAGGGTTATATAGTTTAGTCTTCTTAAAACTATACTGTATGAAATCTTTATGCTTGGGGATATTACTATTGAGCGCTTCAGTAGCACAATCCCAACCGCTTATCATGCCACCTAACGGTGGAAACAAAAAAGCCATGGTAGGTGAAAGAATCGGCATTACCGATGTTACCATTCATTATGACCGGCCACATGTAAAAGGCCGCGAAGGAAAAATATGGGGGCAACTGGTACCTGCAGGTTTTACTGATCAGGGGTTTGGCAATACCAAAGAAGCTCCCTGGCGTGCCGGCGCCAATGAGTCTACCACCATTGAATTCAGCACGGATGTTAGTATTGAAGGACAACCCCTTGCAGCCGGCAAATACGGGTTCTTTGTGGCTTACGCACCCGACGCCTGTACATTGATCTTTTCGCAGGACAACAGTTCATGGGGCAGTTTTTATTACGATCCATCCAAAGATGTTTTGCGCGTTAAAGTGAAGCCTGTAGCCAATAACGAATCAACAGAATGGTTGGCTTATGAGTTCAGCAACGAAACAGATAACAGTGCTGTCGTTAACCTGAAATGGGAAAAGCTGGTCATCCCTTTTACAGTACAGGTAGACCTGGTCAAAACCCAACTCGCTTCATTCAGAAAGGAATTACGTACGGAGAAAGGCTTCATCTGGCAACCATGGCAAACGGCCGCTCAATGGTGCGTTGATCACAATACCAACCTGGAAGAGGCTTTGGCATGGGCCGATACATCCATCAATCCGCAGGTACTTGGTGACCGGAACTTTGCTACACTTTCAACCAAAGCCGCCGTGCTGGATAAGTTGAACAGGAATGCCGAGGCCAATGCCATCATGAAAGAAGCATTACCGATGGGGAATATGGGGCAAGTACATCAATATGCCCGCCAGTTACTGGTACAAAAGAAAAATAAAGAAGCACTGGAAGTGTTCCGGATGAATTATGAGAAGAATCCCGATCAATTCATGACCACCTGGGGATTGGTTCGTGGTTATTCTGCATCGGGCGACTTCAGCAAGGCCCTGGAGTATGCCGGCAAGGCACTGCCGCTGGCTCCTCCGGGCGCCAATAAAAGCATGGTAGAGAATGGAATAGAATCATTAAAAAAAGGGAAAGACATCAATAACTAAATCAGTCCTCTTTTTTCCTGCTTTTTCTTGTATCGTTTTCATTGCCGCGACCCTGCCCGTTACCCGATGGTACGGGTTGCGGCATTCTATTATACCTTCTGTCCTGTTGAGGAGACTGTGCTGGCGCATATCTTCTGTTATCCTGCTGCCGGGAAGCCGGAGGTACCGGATAATATCTTTTTCCCTGTTCCCGGGACTGGGGATCGTATATCCTTCTGTCCTGCTGAGGAGCCGGGTCTACTCTTCTCTCCTGTTGTGGCATTGATGACACAGGATTGTTTTGCTGTGGCTGGGCCGGCGCTACCTGTTTATTCTGTACAGGTTGATTGGTTACCGGCTGCTGCTTGGAAACATCTTCCCTGATCACCGGCCTGTAAATGGCCAGGCGTCTGTTGTTCAGCTGCTGACCCGGCTTTCCAGTTGTTTGCACAACAATAGGATTAATACGCTGTCCGGTTGCTTTCTCTACTTCATGTACTTCCGGTCCACGGTTATATACTGCTCTTCCTGATACCTGCCTATTATCTCCGCCAGCATAATAATTATTATTGTTGATGATGGTTACATTTTTGGTCAGGTTATTTACTACAGTAGTATTGTTGTGAACGATGTAATTATTCACATTAACCTGGTTGATATGCTGAGACGGAACGAAATTCCAGTAGGCTGAAACAGATACCCCGCCATGCGGCATCATCGGAGACCATCCATAATAACCATTGCAGCTGCCCCAGGTTACCCAGGCAGGCGCCCATTCGCTGCCCGGAACCCATATCCATCCATAAGGACCATCATAAAGCCAACGTCCGTAGTGGAAGGGGGCCCATCCCCAACTATAGCCCGAAGCCCACACCCATCCGTCTGCACTATATACCCAGCGGCCATTGGTAGCATAGGGACTGAACCCTATTTCCACACTGGGTGTCCATACACGTCCGTAGCCAGGGTAATCGAACCAACGGCCATAAGGGCTGAGGGCGTCGTAAAATGTGCCATATCCAACCGAAGCCGAAACATGGTAATCAACATCGGTAGATTGAATAGACGGTCCGCAAGAACTGAGTGCCGCCATTCCAAAAATCATTGCCAGGGTCATCGTTTTCATAACATACGATTTAAAATTTGTGCTTGCTCTTCTTTACTGACAACAGCCGGCAGGAAAGGTTTATTATGCAATTGTTAAGCAATCCCCAAAGCCCATGCCAGCCCCCATAAACTGGCATGCCAATTGTCTTATGATGTTAACTTTCCCGTTAATTTATGTCGTAAAACTGGGCTTATGAACCATTTCAACACGGTCAGATCCTGCATCCGCAACAGCAATGATGCACAGTTAAAGAAAGAGCTGGAGCACACAAAATTCGGGGAAATCTTATCCATACTGAACAAACTGCAAGACCAGGACCAGGTAAAAGTATTCGAGGCATTGAATGAATATACTGCTATCAAAGCCTTCAAAGTACTCAGCTTCAAAACCAGGCAGGACCTGATCCGGGGCATGCACCACGAAAAAGCGGCGCGCCTGCTCAATAGGCTGAAACAGATACCCCGCCATGCGGCATCATCGGAGACCATCCATAATAACCATTGCAGCTGCCCCAGGTTACCCAGGCAGGCGCCCATTCGCTGCCCGGAACCCATATCCATCCATAAGGACCATCATAAAGCCAACGTCCGTAGTGGAAGGGGGCCCATCCCCAACTATAGCCCGAAGCCCACACCCATCCGTCTGCACTATATACCCAGCGGCCATTGGTAGCATAGGGACTGAACCCTATTTCCACACTGGGTGTCCATACACGTCCGTAGCCAGGGTAATCGAACCAACGGCCATAAGGGCTGAGGGCGTCGTAAAATGTGCCATATCCAACCGAAGCCGAAACATGGTAATCAACATCGGTAGATTGAATAGACGGTCCGCAAGAACTGAGTGCCGCCATTCCAAAAATCATTGCCAGGGTCATCGTTTTCATAACATACGATTTAAAATTTGTGCTTGCTCTTCTTTACTGACAACAGCCGGCAGGAAAGGTTTATTATGCAATTGTTAAGCAATCCCCAAAGCCCATGCCAGCCCCCATAAACTGGCATGCCAATTGTCTTATGATGTTAACTTTCCCGTTAATTTATGTCGTAAAACTGGGCTTATGAACCATTTCAACACGGTCAGATCCTGCATCCGCAACAGCAATGATGCACAGTTAAAGAAAGAGCTGGAGCACACAAAATTCGGGGAAATCTTATCCATACTGAACAAACTGCAAGACCAGGACCAGGTAAAAGTATTCGAGGCATTGAATGAATATACTGCTATCAAAGCCTTCAAAGTACTCAGCTTCAAAACCAGGCAGGACCTGATCCGGGGCATGCACCACGAAAAAGCGGCGCGCCTGCTCAATGCGATACCCGACGACGACCGTACCGCTTTCCTCGAGGGACTTCCCAGCCTCATTGTGAATGAGCTCATCAAACTGCTGAGCCCCGAAGAAAGAAGCAGTACCCTGCAATTGCTGGGTTATAAAGAAGGAACCGTAGGCAGGCTCATGACGCCGCATTATGTAGCGGTGAAAAAAGACTGGACGGTACAACAAGTGTTTGATTTCATCAAATTACATGGTCAGAATTCCGAGACCGTAAATGTGATCTATGTGATAGATGACAATGGTGTGTTGATCGATGACATCCGGATACGTGAATTTTTATTTGTCGATACCGGCAAAAAAGTGAGCGAGGTGATGGATAATAAATTCCTGAACCTGGTAGTTACCGACCGGCAAAAAGATGTTATTGAAATATTCCAGAAGAACAACCGCTTTGCATTGCCCGTAACCGATGAAAAGGGCGTACTCATTGGCATTGTAACGATCGACGATGTATTGCGTTTAGCAGAAACGGAGAATACAAGAGAGATACAGAAGATAGGTGGTTCTGAAGCACTCGACGAACCTTATACACAGATCTCTTTTGTAAACCTCATCAAAAAAAGAGCGGGATGGCTGATCATCCTGTTCCTGGGAGAAATGCTGACCGCTACTGCAATGGGGCATTTTGAAGGAGAGATCAGCAGGGCTGTTGTGTTATCACTCTTCATTCCCCTGATCATTTCCAGCGGCGGTAATTCCGGTTCCCAGGCATCATCCATCATCATCAGGGCCATGGCACTTGGTGAAGTAACATTCAGTAGTTGGTGGTATGTGATGCGGAAAGAGATCATATCCGGTTTCACACTGGGTATCATCCTCGGCATCGTGGGTTTCCTGCGCATCTTTTTGTGGCAGAATCTTCATATTCATGATTATGGTCTGCACTGGCTGCTGATCGCCACCACCGTTGCCTTCGCCTTACTGGGCGTGGTTTTGTGGGGAACCCTGGCTGGCTCTATGTTGCCTCTTGCATTGAAAAAGGTGGGCGCCGATCCTGCTGCATCTTCGGCTCCGTTTGTCGCTACTTTGGTAGACGTAACTGGACTGATCATTTATTTCAGCGTAGCATTCCTTATCATGCATGGCACATTGCTGTAAAAAGCATACCGTAAAATCGAGTATCTTGCATTCGTTATCAACAGCAATATGACAACACCTTCTCCTCTTGTAGGCATTATCATGGGCAGCGACAGCGACCTGCACATTATGCAGGCCGCCGCCGATGTACTCAAACGATTTGATATTCCTTTTGAATTAACAGTCGTTTCCGCTCATCGCACGCCGCTGCGTATGGTGGAATATGCTACTGTTGCCAGGGAGCGAGGCCTACACGTGATCATTGCCGGCGCAGGAGGTGCCGCACACTTACCGGGAATGGTGGCAGCGCTCACCAGTTTACCGGTGATCGGCGTTCCCATCAAATCTTCCAACTCTATCGATGGATGGGATTCCGTGCTTTCCATATTACAAATGCCCAATGGTGTTCCTGTTGCTACCGTAGCATTGAATGCAGCCAAAAACGCCGGTATCCTGGCCGCACAGATCATCGGCAGCACCAACCGCGATGTGGCTACTGCGTTGGACACCTATAAAGCCGAGATGAACGATGAAGTATCGGGCAAAGTAAAAAAACTCAAAAGCGATTGGAATAACAAGTTTGACGTGTAATCGATCACTAAGCAGAACTGGCGAATACAACGATTCGCCAGTTCTGTTATGTTAGTGTGATGATGTTAAAATCTAAAAGATATGCCTGTCATGAAGTTCCTGCCAGGCATAGGAATGATGCCTTCCCAAAAAGCGCCTTCCCGCTTCGTAAAATACCGCTCGTCAAATACATTGTTCAATGTAAAACTGAAGCCCCATTTTTTCAATTGGTATTGCAATGAAAAGTTAACCGGATGATAAGCGTATATGGGACCATTTTGTCCATTGGCTGTTCCTGTTTCGCTATTTGCCAGATCAGTGTATTGCTTGCCTACATAAGTCATCCATGCATTGGTTGTAAACTGGCCCGCACCCAAACGGTTACTATAACGTACCCCGGCTGTGTAAGTGAGTTGGGGAGCATACACCATGTATTTATCTTTAGTGTTACCGCTTGTTTGTTTAGCATCCTGGTAAGCGCCGCTTCCATACAGACTCACATTTTTTACAGGATAAAGATCCAATTCCAGTTCTACTCCCTTCTGCAATGAAGTGCCTACATTTTGCCATACCTTGAATTGGTTATCCGGTGTCATCACCTGTACAAACTTATTTTTATAATCAATGATGTATCCGGTAAGGTTAGCGCTGATCCATGTTGCCGGTTGTGTACGAAGACCTAATTCATAGTTCATAGAAGTTTCGGGGTTCAGCTCGCCGGCATAAGAAACCGTGTTCGCATCCAGAGCCCAGTAGATGGCAGGCGGTTGAAAACCCCTGGAAACATTCACGAATACATTGCTTTTCTCATTGAACTTATATACAAGCCCGGTCGAAAAAACTACGGCATCGGAGTTGCTCTTTACATCCAGACCAATGTTATTGGTTAACGGGTTCTTTGCAGTAAAATCCTTCTTCTTATAATTCACCGAAGTATAACGCGCGCCTAGTGAAAAGGAAAATTGTGGTAAGAAATTGATCGTATTGTAAGCGTATACTTCTTTGATCAGGCTGGCGCTGATGCCGTAACCACTGGCCTTCCCAACTTCCTGGTTTCCCAGGCTCGCTGTCATGGTCATATCATTCAAACGATCTGTATGTAACCGGACACCTACTACAAAATTATTTTGCAGGTTCCCGATCGGGTTGTTATTCTGATAATCAGATACGATGCCTATCAGGTGGATATCGCGGATAAATGCAACCGTTGTGTCAAAGCTGGTACTGGCAGCGCTTTTCTTGCGTGATACAAACCAATCTCTTTTAAAGTAGTTACCATAAATAGAGGTATTGAGCTGTTGGTGCTCTGTCAATTGCTTATCCAAAGAAATGGTAGCCGTATAACGATCCGATGTAAAATGGTCAAACGGATGCTGACTGAGCTTGACATTTTGATCATATTGACTCTGGGTTAATCCACCGGGCGTTTCAGAATTTTCACTAAACCCATTCAGGTAAAAAGAAAGTTTGGTAGTAGCATCGATTTGATTGTCCAGTTTTACTGTGAGGTCGTTAACGCCGAATTGACTTCTTTCCCTAAACCCATCTCCCTGTCTCCTCACACCATTCACCATGTAGCCAAACTTACCATTGCTGCCGCTGGTATTTACTTCCGCTGTCAATGCATTCCAGCTTCCATAATTTAATTTCAATAACGTTGCTGGAACTGCCGATGCTTTTTTGGAAACCAGGTTAATCACACCACCTACTGAATAACCGCCATACAATACAGAAGAACCTCCGCGGATCACTTCCACTTTTTCAATCTGCTGAAGCGGTGTCATATAATAACCACCGGGGTCGCCATAATACATGGTACCATTGGGAATTTTGCCATCGATCAAAATCAAGGCACTTCTGTTGCGGTTGGGATCCAGTCCGCGAAGTCCGAAATTGGGTTTTAGTCCTCTGCCATCTTCATCAACAGCCACTACACCGGGAATACGGGTAATGACTTCTGTAAGGGATTGCGCGCCCGATTCACGGATGGTTCTGCCATCAATAACAGAAATGGAGCCAGGCAGATCCGATATTTTACGACGAAGTCCGCCGGCCGTAATGGTAACTGCATCCAATTCTTTGGCTGAACTTTCCAATCCAACATTCAAAACCGTATTTTGATTGAGTATAATTCTTCTTGAATGCGATTGTATATTCAAACCGCTGATATCAATAGTATAATTCCCGGGAGTCAGCTTCTTAAAACTATAAGCGCCGTCTTCACCTGTAATCACTATTTTGGATAATTCTTTTATCGAAACTACAATACCCTCTAAAGGATGATTGGCTTTGTTTGTAATAACCCCATGTAAGGTCAGGGTACCATTTTGTCCACGACTCATCTGTGCAATAAACGCAGCAACAAAAATGAGTACAACACGCGTAAATTTTCTCATCATTATTCCGATTTGTTTTAAAAAATTGATTGTGGCGCAAATTAAATACGGCTTAAAATCAACTTTTTTAAAATCGGGAAAACGATTTACGCATTCAGTAATTAAACGGGATGTAGTAATGTGTGATCATTTCAGCTGATACACCCTTACATAGTCTACATACATACTGGCAGGTATACGGGTATTATCTATCTGGCTGCCGGGCCAGTTGCCTCCTACCGCCAGGTTGAAGATGATAAAGAAGGGATTGAAAAAAGCGCCGGTACTGTTGATATTGCTGTTGAGGTTAACAGTGTGGTACAGTGTACCATCGATATGCCATTGAATGGAATTCGCATCCCATTCCACATCATACACATGATAAGTGGCAGGTGAGGAAAGCATTTTATCGCCGGAAGATACATGCTGCCCATTATCATAAGCATGTGCCGTACCATAAATAAGACTGTCGGCATTGATGTGTTCCATAATATCTATCTCACCGCATTTGGGCCAACCCACTGAACTAATGTTGGTGCCCAACAGCCAGAAAGCGGGCCAGAGTCCCTGTCCTACCGGCATTTTGATACGGGCTTCGATCCTGCCGTAAGTAAAACTTTGTTTTCCTTGCGTCTTCAACCGGGATGAAGTATATGGGTTATTACCTACTGTTTCTTTTTTGGCAGTGATCACCAGGTTGCCATCAACCACGGTTGCATTTGCTTTCTGATAGTATTCCAGTTCATTGTTTCCCCAACCGTTGCCTCCAATATCAAATACCCAGTTGGTGGTATCCAGACTGGTGCCATTGAACTCATCGGCCCAAACCAACTGATAAGTCTTAGTGCCGCCCGTGCCCGGGTTGGGATTGGAAGTAGCATTGGAAGCAGGCTGCCCTTTAGAGCATCCGCTGAGCAGGAACAATATTACACAGCAGGCTGTGCGTGACAGGTGCTGCTGGTCAAAAAAACGAGTTTGTGTTTTCATAGCGTGGTCAACAAAATAGTCAATCAAGTTACAATAAAATGATTATATAGCCGGTGACCTGTTTTAGGAAAGCTTTTTCGTTTTATCTTAGGATAAGATTATACTTCATTTATCTATATCAATGGAGAGCCATGAGAAAAATAATATCATTCCTGCTGACCAGTTCTTTCAGCGCAATACAATTGTTTGCACAAACCGATCGTCCGCTGCCATCTTCGCCCAGGGTAACCATTGCCAATGGTGTGTTGGAGGGCATAGATGCATCCGGTGTGTATATTTTCAAAGGTATCCCTTATGCCGCACCTCCGGTGGGAGCTTTCCGCTGGAGGGAACCACAGCCGGTGAAGCAATGGGAAGGCGTGCGCAAAGCAGACCAGTTCGGACCCAGGGCCATGCAGCGCGGGCTGTTCGGCGATATGGTGTTTCGTTCCAATGGAATGAGTGAGGACTGTCTTTACCTCAATGTATGGACGCCGGCTAAAACGGCCGGCAAAGCGCATTTGCCGGTATTAGTGTATTTTTTTGGCGGTGGTTTCATGGGTGGTGATGGCTCCGAGCCCCGTTACGATGGAGAGAGTATGGCCCGCAACGGGATCGTAACTGTTACCGTCAACTACCGGCTCAATGTGTTTGGTTTCTTTGCACACCCTGAACTAACCAAAGAATCGCCACACCATGCTTCGGGTAATTATGGGTTGTTAGATCAAAGCGCCGCCTTGCAGTGGGTACAACATAATATTGCTGCTTTTGGCGGCGATCCGCATAGGGTAACCATTGCCGGTGAATCTGCAGGTTCCATTTCAGTGAGCGCACAGATGGCATCGCCATTATCCAAACAGTTGATCGCAGGAGCCATTGGTGAAAGTGGTTCATTACTGGGTACGCTATCGCCGGTATCACTGGCTGATGCAGAACAAAGCGGACTGAAATTTGCCAGCATGGCAGGTGCGGGTTCGCTTGCAGCATTGCGCAACCTGCCGGCGGACAAGCTGCTGGAAGTGGCAGCTGGCCATGAGTGGGAATTATTCCGCATAACGATAGACGGATATTTTTTCCCAAAATCACCTCTCAAAATATACAACGCTGGCGAACAGGCAAAGGTTCCGCTGCTGGCCGGATGGAATTCAGAAGAAATGAATTACCGCGCACTGATGGGCAAAGACACCCTTACAAAAGAGAACTTCGCCAAAGCAGTACAAAAATTATACGGCGACCAGGCAACAGCCATATTGAATGTTTATCAGGCAACCACGCCTGAGGAACTGACACAGGCAGCTACCGACCTGGCAGGCGACCGCTTCATCGGATTCAGTACCTGGAAATGGACCGATCTGCACAGCAGCGCCGCCCAGCCGGTATACCGTTATTTTTATACACGGCCCAGGCCCGGAGCCAAAGGAGGCGCTGTACATTCTGCCGAAATCGAATATGCCATGGGAAACCTGCCCACCAATAAAGTATTCGCCTGGCAACCGGAAGATTACAAAGTGTCTGCCATCCTGCAAAGTTATTTTGTGCATTTTATCAAATCAGGTAATCCCAACGGAGAAGGGGTACCTGCCTGGCCTGCTGTACAGAAAGGAGTACCGGCTGCAGTCATGCATATTGGCGTACATACAGCAGCTCAAACAGAAATGCACCGCAATCGCTATCTTTTGCTCAGCCGGTTGATGCATTAAACAAAGAAGCAAAATAATTGCTGCATGGTTATTCGTATGCAACGATCGTAAAGTTGTTCGGAAATCCTTCCGAAACTTTATATATCATCTGCAACCATTGGGGGCCATAAGTTGCATACCAGGTGGCGAAATTTTCCACACGTTCCTGTAAACTGTTGTTGGGAAACAGATCCTGTTTGAGTTTGGCAATCTGTTTTTGCTGCGCTTCAAATTTAGTCTTCTCTGCGCGCAGCATTTTCTTTTCCAGTTCTTTCAAACGCTTCACCGCCTTTACTTCCAATGCTTCTACATGCTGCTTCAGGGTAGCATCGATAGCGCCTGTCAACGTTTTGAGTTTTTCATAATAGGTTGCCGCCTCTTTCAATTCATCTGTCAGGCAAAGCTTTACATTCGATTCACGCATCACCAGGTCATACACCAGGTTCTGTTCTGTATTGAAAAGTGCGGTAGGGTCAAAGCCAAGCTTTTGCAGTTTCTGTTCCTGCTCGCGCTGCATCAGCAAAAAGGAATTACGCAACACCAGTACCGGATAAGGTACCTGTATGGCTTCAAAAACAGCTTTCAATTCCAACCAATAAGCCAACTCTCCTCCTCCGCCTATGAATGCGATGTTGGGCAATATGGTTTCCTGGAAAGCGCCGCGCAGGATCACATTGGGACTGAAACGCTCGGGGTGCGCATCCAGTTCAGCAAGAATAGCCTCTTTGCTGAACCGCAATCCAAGCGTCTTCACTTCATATCCACCCCCATTCCGTTCTATTCGCTCGCGCTTATCATCCAACAGGTAAAATAAGTTGATCTCTCTTCCACCGGCTTGTACTTTATAGTGTTTACTCAACGAAACAATGGTTGTTGCTACCATTTGATGGGAGAAACCTTCCAGCAATTCTTTTTTCACTACTGAACGAAAAGCCGATTTCAGTTTGGCATGATCGGGTACCAGCACTACTACACCATAAGCGCCGAAGAGTTCGTTTACCAACTCCAACGTTGCCTGTTGGATGGTCTTTCCTTCCGTATAACATCGTTTGAATAAACCAACCAGTTCTTTTCCTTTGGGCAATACGGCTATCTGCCCTTCGATGGCGTGTAATACTTTCGTGAGCGCTTTGTCTACTTTCATTCTCCCTACGGCGCCTGTTTGCCGGGTATTCCAAACCAGTTTTTGTCCGCCCAGGTTGAGGTATCCCAATTCATCCAGGTCCGCATCTTCACTGCCCATATAATAAACGGGCACGAATTTGTATTGAGGCAGTTGTCGTGATAATTCATCTGCCAGCCGGACCGTATGCATGATCTTATAAATAAAATAAAGCGGACCGGTAAATATATTGGGTTGATGGGCTGTAGTAACAGTAAAAGTATTGTTTGATGCCAGTGATGCAATATGCTGCTGGAGTTTTTCTGTTACAGGTAACCCTTTGTATTGCGCTTGCAGGGTCTCTACCAGCAAAGCACGTGGTGTATCAAAAGCCTGCCGCTCATGTATGGCTTGCTGTATGCCTTCGAGGTTGGCATTGTGTTTATAAAAAGGCTGCAGGGAGGCGGATTGGTTAAGATAATCCGAAACGATCTTCGTAAAATATCCGGTGCGCTCGTATGGTATACGGGTGGAGGTATGGTTCATATAAGCTGCTAAATTACAACTTACTGTAAACTGCCGTTTCCGCTCCTGTAATAGGCCATTTCGAAATCAGGAAAAACGGTCGGGGTTGAATGGGCGGATGTCCATGCTCGTTTCCCGCTCATCCACAACTTCACTCACCAGTTTTCCCGTTCCTGCGCCCAAACTCAGTCCCAACATGGCATGCCCCGTAGCCAACACCACATTCTTCCATTGCCTGGTGCGTCCCAGGTAGGGCAACCCATCCGCCGAGCAAGGCCGGTAGCCATACCATATTTTATCGGCAGCAGGCATCGGCACATTGAATTCAGGGTAAAAATTTTTCACTGCATCCAGAATGCCCTGCACCCTTTTGAGGCGAGGGGGTGTTTGTGTGGAAGTAATTTCCATGGTTCCGCCCATGCGCAGCTTGTTGCCGTCCATCGGCGTCATGGCCACCCTGCCTTCCACCAATATGGCGGGATAGTTGAGCCGGTAAGGTGAATCTTCCAGGGTAACCGAATATCCCCTGCCGGGCACCAATGGTATACTGACATTCATTTTGGCAGCCAGTTCACGGCTCCAGGAGCCGCCGGCTATCACAACCGTATCTGCATGGTAAGCGCCATTGGTTGTAATTAGTTGAGTGATATTTCCATTGGCATTTTCAAAACGAATCACTTCTTCATTTGTTTGTATGCGCACGCCTTTTTGTTTCAGATCGGCTATCAGTTGCTGCATTAATTTGTTGGGATAAAGATGCGCATCACAACGAAAGAAAACAGCACCCTGCGCGTTGATCCTTGTCTGGGGTTCCATCGCCTGCAATGCATCGTAATCCAGCAAGGCAGTATCGGTCAATCCCAGTTCGCGGGCTTTCTCTACTACGTGTTTGGCATGTTCTGCACCTTCCGGCGTTTGGAAAATCTCTAACAATCCTTTGTGCTCATAAGCGAAGTTGAACTGCGGTAATGCTGTCCATTCTTCATACATTTTTTTACTCAGGATCGCAATATCCCTAAGCGGTATGGCTGAGTCTTCCACGTGCTGTTGGGTTGCGGCTTTCATGAATTGCATGCCCCAGTTGATCAAACTGCGACTTAGCCTCGGTTGCACATAAAAAGGACTTTTAGAATTCCACATCCATTTGAGCCCTTGCTTTACAATACCCGGTGTGGCAAGCGGTGTAAAATGACTGGGACAAACATATCCCGCATTGCCATAAGAGCAGTTACTGCTCATATCGGTTTTATCGATGACAGTTACTTCATGTCCGCCTGCCTGCAAATAATAAGCACTGCTTAAACCAATGATGCCTCCTCCGATGATAACGATCCGCATTTGTCTATAAATTATGATCTGATGCTAAATTACCTGGAATCCGTGGGCATAAGGATCATCATTCGCATCGATGCTGATCGTATTATACCCGTAAATTTTAGCCCATCCTTCGATGCCCGGAACAATAGCTGGCTTATCGCCTACTGTTGTTACCGCTTCGATGGTACCTGTAAATGTAGAACCTATGATGCTTTCATGCACAAACCTGTCTCCTTCTTTTAGTTTTCCTTTGGCATACCATTGTGCCATGCGTGCCGAAGTGCCCGTGCCGCAGGGCGAACGGTCGATGGCTTTATCTCCATAAAAAACCGCATTCCGTGCCGTTGAATGTTTGTCCAGCACCGCTCCTGCCCATAAAATGTGCGAGCATCCGTTGATGGTAGCATCCTGCGGGTGAACGAATGAATATTTTTCGTTGATGTTTTTTCTTAACTCACGCGACCAGGCTACCAATTGACTGGCTGTATAATGTTCCAGTCCCGGGAAATTGGGTTGCACATCTACAATCGCATAGAAATTACCACCATAGGCTACATCTACTGTTAATGTTCCTAAGTCGGGACAATTCGCTTTCAGTCCTTCCGAATCGAGATAGGCTGGTACGTTTTTCAGTTTAACCGATGTTACTTTATTGCCTTCCTGACGGTAAGAGATCAACACCAATCCTGCCGGCGCTTCCATGCGTACGATACCAGGCGTTTTGGGTTGAATCAATCCTTCTTCAATGGCAATGGTGATGGTGCCGATGGTGCCATGTCCGCACATAGGGAGGCAACCGCTGGTTTCAATGAACAATACCGCCACATCGTTTTGCGGGTCGTGCGGCGGATACAAGATGCTGCCACTCATCATATCATGTCCGCGCGGTTCAAACATCAATCCCTTGCGTATCCAATCGTATTCACGGAGAAAATGTTGCCGCTTTTCGCTCATGTTCTTTCCTTCCAGCACGGGACCTCCCTGGGCCACTACCCGTACAGGATTGCCACAGGTATGCGCATCGATGCAATGGAACAAATGTCCGCTCAACTTTTCTGTATGCTGCCTGGCAAAGGCAACCGGACCTGTCTTCATGTACGGATTCTTTTATTGAACAATGATGTTTAAATTTGTTATGACCCGATTGTTATATGGAAACCTACGGAAAAATATTGTTGATTGCCATGCCTGCTTTCCATGTTGGTGTGCCTGTACTTTGTATCCCGTAACAAGCAGAGCAACACAACGGTTTCCTTATAACAATATCAAAGAGCAAATCATATTTATTCTTTTCCCATTACACCATTGCGCATCCTCCAGATGTTCAAAGGATTGCCTTCCTGCAGGGCTTCGGGCAAAAGTGTTGGGGGGCAATGCTGGTAGCATACAGGTCTCACCCATCGTTTCACGGCGTTGATGCCAACAGCTGTAAAACGGCTGTCGGTAGTAGCCGGGAATGGGCCGCCATGTACCATACTGGGGCACACTTCCACACCGGTAGGCACTCCATTGAACACGATCCTGCCGGCAATAGCAGTGGCAGTATCGAGTAACGCTGGGTAATTGGCAAAATCTTTATCGGTACCCATTAAGCTGGTAGTCAACTGACCGGTTAGCGAGATCCACACTTTCAACAATTCATCCATATCCTTGCATCGCACCAGCAATGAATAGGGGCCAAACACTTCTTCGCGCAACAAAGGGTTGGCGAGGAAAGTAGTGCCGTCTACCATGGCAACAGTGGGCAATGCTTCCATCTCCTGCGGAGCGGTGGCTGCCTGTTGTATCACTGTTACATGCTGCTCGTGTAAAGCCGCTTCCATTTTTTCGTAATACGCTTTATGTATGCCTGTATGCAACATTTTAGCGGGAGCTACTGTTTCAATCGCTGCACGAAGGGTATCGATGAATGCTGGCAAGGCATTTGTTTCAATGGCCAACATCAGTCCCGGATTGGTGCAGAATTGTCCCATTCCCAATGTAATGGATGCAGCATATTGTTGCGCCAGCGCTGCACCGTTCTGCGCAATGGCATCCGGCAGGAATACAACAGGATTGGTGCTGCCCATTTCTGAAAAAACAGGAATGGGTTTTTCCCGCGCAATGGCGTAATCGTACAATGCCCTACCGCCTTTGTAAGAACCGGTGAAGCCAACGGCTGCAGTAGCCGGATGCTCTACCAGGTTTTTTCCTGCTTCAAATGAAGTATCGGTTACATGCTGAAAAACATGTTCGGGCATGCCGCAGGTTGTGATGGCTTGCTGAATGGCTTCATTCACCATTTCAGAAGTGTGCAGATGCGCCGGGTGTGCTTTAACTACTACGGTACAGCCGGCTGCCAACGCACTGGCAGTATCACCTCCTGCGGTGGAATAAGCAAAAGGGAAATTGCTGGCGCCGAATACCACAACAGGGCCCAATGGCAACAACATTTTACGAATATCAGGCCTGGGGGGATTCTTATCGGGTATGGCTGTATCTATCGATGCTTCCACCCAGCTTCCTTCGCGCAGCATGGTTGCGAACATGCGCAACTGCATAGTGGTTCTGCCCCGCTCTCCTGTTAACCTGGGCAAAGGCAGGTTGGTTTCTGCTGCGGCCTGGTTCAATAAATGATCGCCCAACGCTTCTATATTCGAGGCAATGGTTTCAAGGAAACGGGCTTTATCTGTAGCGGGTATTTTTTTATAGGCCGCAAATGCTTGTGCTGCCTGCTGCATGACCTGGTTGATAGCGGCATTCATTTGATTACAATTTTATTTGCAAATAATCCGGCAATACGGGGCGGGATGCGATACCATCATTGATGATCTTCAAAATCCTTTCACGCTCTGCTCCTGCCAAACTAAGACGTGGCGCACGTACATACTCCGCACCAACACCCGCCTGCGCTGCTGCTAATTTAATGTATTGTACCAGTTTGGGGTGAATATCCAGTTCAAGCAAAGGCATGAACCAACGATAGATGGCAGTTGCTTCTGCTATACGGCCTGCTTTAACCAGGCGATAAATGGCTACGGTCTCGGCGGGGAAAGCACATACCAATCCGGCTACCCATCCATCCGCCCCCAATGCCATCTCTTCCAGTGCAATGGTATCTACACCACACAATATGCTGTATCGATTGCCAAAACGGTTACGTAGTCTTGTTATATTCGAAACATCACGGGTAGATTCTTTAATGGCGTTGATATTGCTGCTGGCAGCCAGTTCACCGAACATGTCGAGTGTTACTTCCACCCGGTAGTCTACCGGGTTATTATAGATCATGATAGGCAGGTCTGTGGCTGCTGCTATGGTTTGAAAATAATGCACGGTCTCCCTGTCGTCACTTTTGTATCGCATGGGAGGTAATAACATCAATCCATCGGCGCCCCATGATTTGGCATAGGCCGATTGTAACAAAGCTTCCCTGGTGCTGCCTTCTGCAATATTGAGTATCACTGGCACTTTACCTTTCACTTTATCGATCGTGAACTTTACCAGTCTTTCTTTTTCATCGGTGGTTAATACACTGGCTTCACCTAATGTGCCACCCAATACCAGGCCGTCTACCCCGGCATCCAGTTGTGCCTGCAGGCTTTTTTCAAACAATGGCATATCCAGTCCGTCATTTGCGGTAAACTGTGTAGTGATGGCGGGAAAAACGCCTTTCCATGCAAACTGCATACGTATAAAATTTGAATCAAAGGTAGTTCGCGCCGGGTAGCGCTTATTGATCGCAATTCATCAATACTGATACTATTTTATCCATTTTTTAAATAAATATTTCATAATTGAATTAATTTAGGATCACTAATCGACTCCAAGGCCCTTTATGAAAATCGTTCCCTTTAAAATTCCCCGCTCAGGAAATGAAGCCATTCGTGTGCAGGTAGATGCCATGCCGCATCTTTACAACCACCTTCACCAGCACCCAGAGATACAGCTTACACTGGTGGTGGAAAGCCATGGCACGCTGGTTGCCGGTGATTATGTAGGCAGGTTTAGAGAGGGGGATGTATTTGTGATCGGCTCCAACCAACCACATGTATTCAGGAATGATGCGGTATATTTCAAGAAGAAACTAAAAGCCAAAGCCATTACATTATTCTTCGATGAAAGTACATTGGGCAACCTGTTTTGGCAGCAGGAAGAAGTAAAATCATTCCTTCCTTTTTTCAGGAACAGTTTGGGCGGGTATCGTTTCAAAGGAAAGAAACAGGAGCAGTTGCGTAATTTATTATTGCAAATAGCCAGTGCCGAAAAAATGGATAAGATCATCCTGTTCATGGAAATGATCAAACTATTGTCTTCTAAAAAAGAAACGACGGCTTTGTCCCATGCCGTTGTACAAAGGCCTATCCGCGATTTCGATGGCAGCCGGCTCAATGCCGTACTGGAATATACATTCCGGGAAAGCCATCGTACCATCCGGCTGGAAGAGATTGCTGCTGTGGCTAATATGACAGTGGTGGCGTTCTGCAAATATTTCAAGACCAGGACCCGTAAAACCTATACGCATTTCCTGAACGAGATCCGCATCAACAATGCTTGCAAGTTATTACTGGCCGGCGACCAGCCTATATCAACGGTTTGTTATGAAACGGGGTTTAGCAACCTTTCGCATTTCAACCGGATATTCAAAAAGATCACAGGAAAAACACCCGGGCATTACCGGACATCGGTATGATCAGATCACTTCTCCTTCGAGATCGTAATCGTAAGCTTTGGTAATTTTTACCTGTACAAATTCGCCGATGGTGAGTTTTTTACCCGCATGCACCACCACTTCATTGTCAACCTCCACACTATCGAATTCTGTTCTGCCTAAATAGCGGCCCGCTTCTTTTTTATCGATCAGCACTTTGAATATCTTTCCTACTTTTTCCTGGTTCTTTTCAAAGCTGATCTCCTGCTGCACTTCCATGATCTCCTGTGCACGTCTTGATTTTTCATCGGCCGGCACATCATCAACCATATCATAGGCCGATGTATTTTCTTCGTGACTGTAATTGAAAATACCTACGCGATCGAAACGATGTTCCTGTAAAAATGCTTTCAACGCTGACACATCGGCTTCTGTTTCGCCGGGGAAGCCTGCGATCAGTGTGGTACGTAAACAAATACCCGGCACTTTTTCCCTGATCTGTTGAATCAGTTCGGTCATTTCTTCGCGGGTAATGTTCCTGCGCATGGCTTTGAGCATGTTGTTGCTGGCATGCTGCAACGGCATATCGAGGTATTTGCAGATATTATCGCGTTCCCGCATGACGTCCAGTATCTCCAATGGAAATTTGCTTGGATATGCATAATGCAACCTGATCCATTCCAACCCTTTTACATCGGCCAGGGCATGTAATAACCTGGGCAATTCCCGCTTCTTGTAAATATCCAATCCGTAATAAGTAAGCTCCTGTGCAATGAGCATGACCTCTTTCACGCCTTTCTTCACCAATGCTTCCGCTTCGGCCACCAATTCTTCAATGGGTTTGCTTACATGCTGTCCGCGCATGAGCGGGATGGCACAAAAAGCGCAGGTGCGGTTGCAGCCTTCGCTGATCTTCATGTATGCATAGTGCTGGGGAGTGCTCAGTAAGCGTTCACCTAACAATTCGCTTTTATAATCTGCTTCAAACTTTTTCAGTATCAGGGGTAATTCCATGGTGCCGAACCAGGCATCCACTTCAGGTATTTCAGATTCCAGGTCGCCGCGATAACGTTCACTGAGGCAACCGGTCACATACACTTTGTCGAGTTCGCCTCTTCGTTTCAATTCTACCTGGTCGAGAATGGTGTTGATGCTTTCTTCTTTGGCTTTATCGATGAAGCCGCAGGTGTTCACCACCACGATGTTATGGTCCAGGTTTTTGTTTTCATGCACCACGGCAATATCATTGGCAGCGAGTTGTCCGCTCAACACTTCACTGTCTACCAGGTTCTTGCTGCAACCCAGCGTAATGATATTGACCTTATCCTTTTTTAAACTCCGAACTTTCATAAGCGGTAAAAATACCGCAAAAAGGCGAGTCAGGCCCGGTAATCTTCCCTGTTCATATAGAAGAGGTCCAGCGGTTTTTGCTGTTGTGTTACAGGTACTTTGCGCATAAAGCCCGCTTTTTCCAACACTTTGCGGGAAGCGGTATTAGCGGGTTCGGTAATGGCAAAAATGACAGCACGTTTCGTATTATTAAAAAAATACCCAATGCCTGCTTTCAGTAATTCCACCGCATAGCCACGGCCCCAGCATTCCGGCATCAGTCCGTACCCGATATGAATATCATCGGTGCCCGACATATAAAGAAGAGAAAAAGTACCCACAAAATGACCTGTATGTTTATCTGCTACAAAATAACGACCTAAACAGGAGCCCGGCTGGTACAGGTTGAGGTTCTCTGTGAGGAAGGCATCGCATTCGGTTCGGTTCTTCACCGGCCTGATATACTGCATAACAACCGGGTGGCTGTTGAAGCGGTAAAAGTCTTCAGCGTCTTCCTGAGCAAAACGCCTGACCGTTAGTCGTGCTGTCTCAAATATTTGCATAGGTTATGAAAGGTTGCCGGCAATATGATCCATGATCTTTATTGCATGCTCCCTTGAGTTCTCAATAAAAAGGCTATGCGTATCCATGCCACCACAGATCACACCTGCCAGGTATATTCCCGGCACATTCGTTTCATGGGTGACGGGGTCGTAGCTGGGCTTTCGCACTACATCCTCCGATAATTCAATGCCCAGTTTTTGCAGGAAAGACAGGTCAGGCTGGTATCCTGTAGCGGCGATCACGCAGTCATTGGCCAGGGTGATCTTCCCTTCTGGTGTAAAGATATCCACTTCCTGTTCTCTTATTTCACTAATACAGGAATTGAAATAAGCTTTGATGGAACCTTCCTGTATGCGGTTTACAATATCCGGCCGCACCCAGTATTTCACACGGGTACCGATCTCTTCCTGCCGTACCACCATTGTGACTGCCGCGCCTTTGCGCCAGGTTTCCAGTGCTGCGTCTACTGCCGAATTGTTCGCTCCTACTACCAGCACTTTCCGGAAAGCATAAAAATGCGGATCGTTATAATAGTGTGTTACTTTGGGCAGGTCCTCTCCGGGCACATTCAGCAGAAAAGGCATATCGTAAAAACCGGTTGCCATTACAATATATTTCGCCTGGTATGAATGCCCACCGGATGTATGCACTTCGAAACCATTTGCGTTTTTTCCGACTGTTTCCACTTTTTCAAACAAGCGGATATCCAATGCCGCAGCAACAGCCACCCGCCTGTAATATTCCAGCGCTTCGTTCCTCGTGGGTTTGGCATTGTTGCTTACAAAAGGAACACCCCCAATCTCCAGCCGCTCCGAAGTGGAGAAAAAAGTCATGTTCACCGGGTAATGATACAGGGAGTTCACCAGGCAGCCTTTCTCCAGGATCATATAACGCAATCCCCTGACTTTCGCTTCCAGTCCGCAACAAAGACCAATAGGCCCTGCCCCTACAATGATGATGTCCAGTGTTTCCTGCATATATCTCTACGCTATTAAACCTCGTTTTTATTATTTGTGCACCTCGCTTGAGAAATGGAATTGAATATCGGGATTATTGGTGATTTCCGTATTCAAAAACCATTCGCTTTGCGCCAGGTACACCGGGTGGCCGTCTTTGTCTTCGGCTGAATTCTGCTGTTTGAAACGCAGGAAATCGTCGAGTTTCTTTTGATCATTGCTGGTAAGCCAGCAAGCTTTGTAAAAAGGCATGGCCCTGAATTCACAGGCTGCACCGTATTCCTGCAACAAACGATATTGGATCACTTCAAACTGGAGTTCTCCCACGCAACCTATGATCTTCTTATTGCCACCGAATTGGGTGAACAATTGCGCCACACCTTCATCGGTGAGCTGACTGATGCCCTTTTCCAGTTGTTTGGTCTTCATGGGATCTTTGTTCACCAGTTCCTTGAATATCTCCGGTGAGAAAGTGGGAATGCCCGTGAAGAAAAAATCTTCTCCTTCCGTGAGGGTATCTCCTATTTTAAAATTGCCTGTATCGAACAAACCTACTACGTCTCCGGCATACGCATCTTCAATCACATCTTTGCTGCGCGCCATAAAACTGTACGGGTTGCTGAAGCGTATGTCTTTATCGAGGCGTACGTGATGATAATATTTGTTTCGCTCAAAACGCCCGCTGCACACACGCATGAATGCAATACGGTCGCGGTGTTTGGGATCGAGGTTGGCATGGATCTTAAATACAAAGCCGCTGAACTTGTCTTCATCCACACTTACTTTCCTGACAGATGTTTCCCTGTCGCGCGGCGTGGGGGCGATCTGAATAAAAGTGTCGAGCATTTCCTTCACACCAAAATTATTCACGGCGCTTCCGAAGAATACCGGCGCCACTTTACCCGACAGGTAATCGGGTACATTCAGTTCACCGTGTACCCCGTCGATCAGTTCTACATCTTCCCTTAATTGTTCGGCATCTCTATCTCCCACTTTGGTATCGAGCAAAGGATCGGAAAGGTCGCTGATGGCAATGGTATCGTCTTCTTCCGCCTTGGTGCTTGCCGTGAAAAGGCGCAGGTTTTTTTCATGCAGGTTGTATACGCCCTTGAATTCTTTACCGCTGTTGATGGCCCAGGTCATGGGGTGCAATGAAATGCGCAGTTCTTTTTCTATTTCTTCCAGCAGATCGAACCGGTTCTTTCCGTCGCGGTCCATTTTGTTGATGAAAACGATCACGGGTGTATCCCGCATGCGGCAGACTTCCATCAAGCGGCGTGTTTGTTCCTCTACCCCGTTTACGCTGTCCACCACCAGTATAACGCTGTCTACCGCCGTAAGTGTGCGGTAAGTATCTTCTGCAAAGTCTTTGTGACCGGGGGTATCGAGCAGGTTGATGAGGGTGTTTTCGTATTCGAAGGTCATCACCGAAGTGGCCACCGAGATACCACGCTGCCTTTCAATTTCCATGAAGTCGCTGGTAGCATGTTTTTTAATTTTATTGCTTTTCACTGCGCCGGCCGTTTGTATGGCGCCGCCGAACAGGAGCAATTTCTCTGTGAGGGTTGTCTTACCCGCATCGGGGTGTGATATAATCGCAAATGTTTTGCGCCGGTTGATCTCCTTCTCGTATTTCATATAATGGGCGCAAAAGTACGAGGGAATAGGTGATTTCTAATACATAATCGTCACCCTGAGCGAACGGAGTGAGTCGAAGGGCCTACCGAAAGCTTCAGCAGGTCCCTCGGCTCGCTTTGCTCGCTCGGGATGACGATAGAAAGAGAAGTTAAATATCAATGGCTTCGCCATAAGCGGCGGCGGTAGCTTCTTTCAGGCCTTCGCTCATAGTGGGGTGCGGATGCACCGCATTGAGAATCTCGTGGGCTGTGGTTTCCAGTTTACGGGCCACCACTGCTTCAGCAATCATCTCGGTTACGTTGGTACCTATCATGTGGCAACCCAGGAATTCGCCGTATTTGGCATCGTAAATCACTTTTACAAAACCTTCGGTAGCGCCGGCTGCGCTGGCCTTACCGCTGGCCATGAAGGGGAACTTGCCCACTTTAATATCATAACCGGCTTCTTTAGCAGCTTTCTCTGTGTAACCAACGCTGGCGATCTCCGGTGTACAATAAGTACAACCGGGGATATTGTTGTAATCGAGCGGATCGGGCAGGTGATTGTGTTTTTTCTCCAGGTAAGCCATGTGCTCGGCAGCATTGATACCTTCTTTAGAAGCTACGTGCGCGAGTGCTTGTCCCGGTGAACAGTCACCAATTGCATAGATACCAGGAACAGAAGTTTGCTGGTATTGATCCACGATGATCCTGCCTTTTTCTGTTTTGATGACATTCTCTTCTAATCCGATGTTCTCTATATTGGCCACAACACCTACCGCGCTCAATACCACATCTGCTTCCAGCGTAACGGTGCTGCCATCCTGTTTTTTAACGAGGGCTTTCACACCGGCGCCACTGGTATCTACCGATTCTACAGAAGCGTTGGTCATGATCTCGATGCCTTGCTTCTTGTATTGTTTTTCCAGTTCTTTTGAAATCTCTTCGTCTTCCACCGGAACCACGCGCGGCATGAATTCTACGATGGTCACTTTGGTACCCATGCTGTTATACACATAGGCGAACTCAACACCGATGGCGCCACTGCCTACCACGATCATGCTCTTGGGCTGATTGGGTAATACCATGGCTTCGCGGTAGCCGATCACTTTCTGGCCATCCTGTTTAAGGTTGGGCAGTTCGCGACTGCGGCCGCCTGTTGCAATAACAATGTATTTGGCTTCCACTACCTGCTTGCTGCCATCGGCGGCGGTAACTTCTACCTGGCCTTTGGCTTTGATCTTACCATAGCCCATGATCACGTCGATCTTGTTCTTCTTCATCAGGAACTGAACGCCTTTGCTCATTTTATCGGCCACACCGCGGCTGCGTTTGATCACAGCGCCAAAATCGGCGGTTCCGGTGGCATTGATACCATAATTGGTACTGTGTTTTATGTATTCGTACACCTGCGCACTTTTCAGCAGGGCCTTGGTGGGAATACATCCCCAGTTGAGGCAAATGCCGCCCAGGCTTTCCTTTTCAATGATCGCTACTTTAAATCCTAACTGAGATGCACGGATGGCCGCAGGGTAACCACCCGGACCGCTACCAATGACAATGACGTCGTATGCCATAAGATGTTGATTGTTGAATTAAACAGATATGCAAACATGGATTTGCGGATGCGAAAATACTGGAAATCAGCCATCACTCAAAAAACACCCTTACCGTCTGGTAAAACCATTTATTGTGGCTCTGGCTTCCACCCGATTGCTGCATTTGCTCGTTAAAGCCCTGGAGACCGAACAGACCGGCCATATTACCGTTTCGGAGCGCTATTTCGAGGTAACCGGCCGAATTGAACCAGGCCAGTTTTTCCGTTTCGGGAACGGCGGCATAGTTATCGCTGATGGTATCGATGACTTCATTGCGCTTGAAAACAATTTTGAAGCGCCGGCCCTTGCAGTGGTCGTTGAATTCTTTTTGGGTGATGTTGATGACCACATTCTCGAAATTGTCGATGAACAGTATCTGTCCTTCGATCCAATCCGGACCATAAGTAGGCCGCAAAGGATACTTCTCAACGATCTCCCCGGCAGCCACCTCCCCTGCCAGTCCACCCCGATGGATGATACGTGTGATAGCCGTGGCGGCCAGTTGGGTGAGTTCCAGTAATGTGCGTTGGCCGCCAGCAGGTATACGAACGATCTCATGGGGCTTTTCCGCGGTGATCATGGTAAGCAGGCCATTATCCGGACAGGTAATGAATTGATCATTGAATTTCGCCACCAGCAGATGCGTGACTGGTGTCTCGAATACATTCACCAGGATAAAATGATGGGTACCTGCCGGAAAATAACGGAAAGCATTGCCGCAGATATAGGCGGCCTGCGGAAAGTTGGTCTGCGAAAGCTGGTGCGTGATATCGCATACCTGCAACGCAGGATCCAGAGACAGGAACTGGCCCTTGATGGCGCCTACGAGAAAGTCGCGCTGGCCTATATCGGTTGACAACGTTAAGATGGGCATGCCGGATGATAAACGTCTGGAAAGATGAGTTATTTCACCAATCTTCCATTTTTAAAGAAAAAACGATGCACCAGTTTATCGGCCAGGGAGGGCAGGAACCGGTTGAGGAACACAGTTTCTTTTCCCCGGAAAGTGAGCACCAGGGTCCTTTTCCTTTTGCTGATCGCTTTCAAAATATGCCTGGCACATTCTTCGGCGGTCATCATTTTTTTTTCGTCCATCGGTGATTCTCCCTGTGCTTGTCCGTCTTTGTTGAGCGCCGCATTACGGATATTAGAAGCAGTGAAGCCCGGACAAACCCACATCACATTCACACCGCTGTGCAGTAATTCAGTGCGGAGGGCTTCCAGGAAACCATTGACAGCATATTTGGAAGCGGAATAGCCGCTGCGACCGGGCAATCCGCGGAACCCGGCGATGGATGAAACCCCTACGATAGTTCCTTTGTTTTTGAGGATATGCGGCAGTGCGAATTTGGTGCAGGAAACCGTGCCCCAAAAATTCACGTCCATCACTTTGCGGATGGTCTCCAATTCTACATCCTGTACCATAGCGCGCATAGAAACACCTGCGTTATTGATCAGTATATCGATGGTGCCGAAATTTTTAACCACGGCATCGATAAAGCTCTTGCTTTCCTGCTCTTTGCTCACATCGGCCGTATGGATCATGAAGGGTTTACCGGGATAAGAAGCCTGCAAATGATAGAGTTTATCGTAATTACGGCCGCAGGTAGCCACTTTGGCTCCCTGGTATAAAAAAGCGTCTACCAATGCCTTTCCAATTCCTTCAGAACCGCCCGTGATAACGACTACCTTGTTTGTGAAGTCCGACATATTATGCTTGTTGTTACTGCAAAAATAGGCATAACTGAAACAGTTATCAGCAGTAATGTGGGTAACTGGCTGAAAAAAGATTTATAAAAATTTGGCCATTTTTTTATTTCTCCTATTTTTGCACTCCCAAATCAAACACGGGGTATTCATCGAAAGGTGAATGGTTCGATTCCGTAGCTCAGTTGGTAGAGCAATACACTTTTAATGTATGGGTCCTGGGTTCGAGTCCCAGCGGGATCACCATATGGGACAAGTCAAAATTCAAACGACTTGTCCCATTTTTTTTGCGCTTTAATTCCTTGTCTATTAAGGATATAACGTCAATAACTTCGTTCACTCTTTTGGTTCGATGTTCGTAACCGTCGAATACGACATTTTCGGGGAACATCGAACCAACTACTTTTCTTTTTAGTTCTACTGACCCTTCTTTATACATCGTATAAAGCTGTGCAATGTTACTGAAAGCCTTATCCCATAGGGGTTCTATTGTTGTTTGAAAACTTACAGCAGCCTTCAGTTTTGCTTCCAGACGATTAATCTTTTCCTCACATTCGGATTTGATTGCCCGATAATCATCACCTTCAATATCGCCACACAAAAGCAACTCTCTTGCTTTGACAACTTTAGTATTAACTTCCTGCAATTGTGACTTCAAATCTTTTTGTTCATCTCTTTCCCCACGTTCTTTTGATTTGTATGTTGAAGTAATTACATCTTTACACATTTCAAGTCTTGATAGAGGCCACACATATTTTTTAATTTCTTCAAACATCTTATCATTTGCATCTGTTGCTTTGTAACGAACACCGCAAGCAGAACTACAGTGATAATAGTGGTAATATTGCGTTCTTCCCTTTGACGCACTACCAGTCAGCATTCGCCCACATTTTGGACAAATTAGGAATCCTCTCAATGGAATATTATCATCTGCCGTAACCTTTGTACCTAAAACCCGTTTGCGTCCATCCAAGACATCCTGAACATCGTAATAAAGCGTTTCAGGGATTAACGGCTCGTGTTGTCCTTTCACTAACAGGCTTTCTTCTTCCTTATACTTTGGAATAAATATCAATCCGCAGTAGATTGGATTTCTTATAGCAACCCAAAAGTTATTTTTGCTGCATGTTAATCCCTTTTCCTTCGCTTTTTTCCATACCTGTTCTGTGCTGAACTGATTACGGGAAAGTTCCTCAAACGCCCATTTCATTATGTCACCCTGAATATCTTTCGGAGCGATATATTTCTTACCATTCTCATTAACCTTATTAGCATAACCTATAGGAGCAGTGCCCATCCAACGGCCTTCCTTTTTAGCTCTGCGCATACCATGAAACACATTTAATGCCCTGCGGTCATTTTCTACCTCCGGCGCTGCGAGGTAAAATGCCAGCATCATTTTGTTTTCAGGAATGGAAAGATCAAGCGGTTGTTCTACTGCCTGCGGCTCAACACCTAAACGCCGAAGAGTACTAATCATTTGATACGCATCCCCGGCATTGCGACTGAACCTGTCCCATTTTGTAAATATTATTAAGTCAGTATGCCCTTTGTGTTTACGTAATTCCCCCAACAATCCAGTCCAAGCTGGTCGTTTAAACGTCTTAGCTGAGTGGTCTTCCAGTATCACTTTCCTGACCCGTATATTGTTTATTTCACAGTATTTCCGCAAACGTTCCTCCTGGTCGCGTTGCGAATAGCCTTTATCGGCTTGTTCGTCCGTACTTACCCGTACATAAAGGTCTGCTATTTTCATACTATAGATATTTAGCGTGATATGATGTAAAGATAAGAAGAAAAATAAGAATGAACAAGATTTAATAGAATTATCACGTCAAAATTTACTAAATTTGACACATCTTTGTTTAATAGACAAGAAACGACAAGGTTTAATAAAAGATACCCAACAATGAAAATGCAGTCAATGGCTGCAATTCAACATTAATAAAATGTAACATGGCAACACCGCGAGAAAGATTAGTAGAAGCCCTAAAGTTCCTGAAAGAATTACAGGACAACGGGGTTGTCGGTATTCATACCGATGAGATACCTAATAGAAAATACAGGGAAATACTGCTTAAAAACGGCTTTATCCGCGAGATAACAAAGGGATGGTACATACCTACCGATCCTGCGGAAAAAGCAGGTGAAACAACTTCGTGGTACAGCTCTTATTGGGACTTTATTGCCAAATTTCTTAATAACAAATTTGGAGAAGAATGGTGTTTATCAGCAGATCAGTCGCTCCTTATCCATGCGGGAAACAGTGCCGTACCCCAACAGTTAATGATACGTTCGCCACAAGGTAATAATAATCCTACTCCCTTGCCGCATAATACCTCTTTGTTCAATTTAAAGGCAAATATCCCGCCTGCGGATAAAACCATTATAGCAAACGGAATCAGAATATACAATCTACCGGCTGCATTGGTTTATAGCTCTCCAAGTATTTACACAAGAAACGCCATAGATGCCCGCACAGCCCTCGCATTGATCAGGGATGCTTCAGAAGTATTGCCTATCCTGCTGGAGAACGGACATACAACATTCGGAGGCAGATTAGCAGGTGCTTTCAGGAATATAAACAGGGATAAAATAGCCGACCAGATTGTTGAAACGCTCAAACAAGCCGATTACGATATACGGGAAGAAGATCCTTTTGAAACCAAAATAAATCTTAACCTTTCTTCCCGTGAACGTTCTCCCTATGCCAACCGAATCAGGCTTATGTGGCAGCAAATGCGTGAAATCATTATTGCCAGCTTTCCTAAAGCGCCGGGCATACCTGATGATACACAAGCCTACCTTAAAGACGTTGATGATATTTATGTTACAGATGCTTACCACTCACTTTCCATTGAACGGTATCGTGTAACACCTGAACTGATTGAAAGAGTAAGTAGTGGCCAGTGGAATAGTAAAGAGAATGAGGAAGACCGCAAGCAAAGAGACGCTATGGCTGCCAGAGGTTACTACCAAGCATTCTTACAGGTGAAGGAAACCATTACAGCAATACTGAACGGCGCCAATTCAGGAAAGCAGGTTGATAAAGATCATTCCAAATGGTACAGACAACTTTTTGACCCAAGTGTTGCCGCAGGAATTTTAAAAGCAGCAGACCTTGCCGGCTATCGAAGTCATCAGGTGTATATCGGCAATTCCAAGCATGTCCCATTGAATGTGGATGCCATGAGAGATACCATGCCTGTACTATTTGAATTGTTGGAAGAAGAACCAGAAGCATCGGTTAGAGCTGTATTAGGCCATTTCATTTTTGTGTTTATTCACCCTTACATGGATGGCAATGGAAGAATAGGACGTTTTTTAATGAATGTAATGCTTTCTTCAGGTGGATACCCCTGGACTGTAATACCCGTGGAAAGAAGGGCTGATTATATGCAGGCATTAGAGCAGGCAAGTGTAGCGCAGGATATAACTTCGTTTGCTTCCTTTATTGCCTATTTGGTGAATGAGCGGCTACATGGAAAGATCGTGGCTAAACTGCCGGAAACTAAATAGCGCAAAGAACTATACTCTATTCCGCATAGCTGCTAAACCCTGCTTTCGGTTCAAATGAACACCATTAGCAGGGGGCGTTGTACTGGCTATTATTTCATCCGCTCTATGGGTTTTGTTTTTCCTATTTAGCAATGTGATGGCAGCGTTTACTTTTGTATGCAGAAGTTTTGCGTCATTAAGCGTTAGGTTTTCAGGAAATAGTATGCTGACTATTTTTCTTTTGTGCATAACAGTTCCGTTTTGAAATAACTCATCTAAATGCGAGATGTTGGAAATGGGAAGATTCCATAGCAGCTCCATATTACCTGAAAAGGAAGTAGATGTTTGTAGCTTTGCTTCAATTTCTGTCATTCGTTCGCTGGCTTCTGACTTAATTGTGCGATAGTCTTCACCTTCAATTTCTCCACGAAGCAACAGTTCACGAGCCTTCGAGAGCCGATGCTTTACCTGATCCAGTTGAGCTATCATGCGTTTCTGGTCTGTTTTTTCTACATTGCTCACACTCATGTAAGTGGCGGTAAGAATTTCCTTGAACAATTTAAGACGGGGAACATCTCTGACTTCATTTCCGATTGTTTCTATCATTAAATTGTTTGCATCATCCGCTTTATAACGCACGCCGCATTCAGAACTGCAATGATAATAATGATAATATTTTTTCCTGCCTTTTGAAGCACTGCCGGTTAAAAATCTTCCGCAATTTGGACAAATCAAATAGCCTCTAAGGGGAATGTCATCCTGCGCAATTACTTTTTTACTTACAGCTTTTCTCTTTCTACCGTCCAGCACATCCTGCACATCAAAGAATAGCGATGCTGTAATAATCGGCTCGTGTTGTCCTTGCACAAGCTGGCTTTGTTCATCTTTATGCTGAGGAACAAAGATTAGTCCGCAGTAAATAGGATTTCTTATCGCTACCCAAAAATTATTCTTACTGCATTTCAAACCTTTCTCACGGGCTTGTTTCCAAATTTGTTCAGTGTTCAGCTTATTGCGATAGATTTCTCCAAATGCCCATTTCATTATTTTAGCATCCTGCTCTTTCGGTGCAATGTACTTCCTGCCATCTTCCGTAGTTCTGTTCACATAACCAATAGGAGCTGTGCCCATCCAGCGGCCTTCCTTTTTAGCTCGCCGCATACCATTGAATACATTTAATGCCCTGCGGTCGTTTTCTACCTCCGGCGCTGCGAGGTAAAACGCCAGCATCATTTTATTTTCAGGAATGGATAAATCTAACGGTTGCTCCACCGCCTGCGGCTCTACTCCAAAATGCCGTAAAAGGCTTATCATCTGATAGGCATCTCCAGCATTACGGCTAAATCTATCCCATTTTGTAAAAAGGATAAGATCGGAATGCCCCCTTTGTTTCCGCAGGTCAACCAAAAGACTTTGCCAGGCTGGTCGTTTGAAGGTTTTTGCTGAATGATCTTCAAAAATAACCTTGCGTATCTGGATGTTGTTTATGTTGCAATACCTGCGCAATCTTTCTTCCTGATCACGTTGGGAATATCCCTTGTCTGCCTGCTCATCTGTACTTACTCTGATATAAAGGTCTGTAATTTTCATAGCCTATCTTTCCTTTGTTATGATTAGAATATCATGCTGCTGATTACTAACGTACTGCTCAACGACTATGTTTGCCATGCTATATAAGAAGTCGAGTATTATTTGCGCTTCTTCCATATTGACGTTAATACCATCTTTACACAAGATTTCTATTGCCTTGTCAGGAGTTATTCTTATCAACACATCATCATCCATCTCACACCTCCTTTATAAATAGAAAAGCCCATCAACAGGCTTTCCTAAGTTTCCAAATCAAATAATCTTAATCACTCCTTTCCACGAAATAAATCTTGCTCCCTTTGTTTTTGTTGAATGATGGTTCATACCTTATGTAGCCGTATTCGCTTAATTCCCTCACGCATTTGTGGTAGGTGATAGCAGAGGACAATTTTGCAATAGTTAATATCTCATGGCTGAACGCCTGGATAGGATTGGCAAAGTCATTCTGTACGCGGTACTGTAACAAAGCGGCGTATATGCCTATATGGGTAATGCTAATGCGGGCATCAGTTCCTATGGCTTCAAAAAAATCCGATAAGTAACACAACCTGTCCATTGTCCATGCTTTTTCAACCTATTTTGATACCGTTCTTTTTAGCTTGTTGCTGCTGTTGTTCATTGACCTTATGAGTTTCCTTCATGGCATCCATTGTCTTATTTCCTAATGCCGTATGGAGCGTTATCTTTCTGGAATGCTCATCATAGATATTGACTGATTTGAACTGCGGGTTCGCTTCAATGTAAAACCGTTGTTCGTTGCCATCCTTTATAAAGCTCACCGAAACCCGTTCGCCATTTTTTAATGCTTCCTTCAGTTTCTCCGCTTCTCCTGTATTCAATAGTTCCTTCAACGGGAGTTGCTGTAGCACCTTGCCAAGATCATATCCGTAATCCGAATGAAATTGTTTGATCCGAAAGTTGCCATGCTGGTCTTTATCATTGAAGTCAAGCTGCAGCCATGTTCCACCGTTCTGAATACATCGCCCTGACAGTAGATTGTAGGCTTCCATAGCATTCACATTATGTTCGTGACGCATACTAAAGTATTGCTGACGTTTTTCATCCGGTTTGGCTTCATTGTACAGAGCCGTTTTATACCCTTCAAAATGATATTGCCCTGATTGGTCTTTTATAAATGATAGCTGGTGATCTATTCTTTCTTTGTCGTTGAGATAATAAGAAACAGGGATAGAAAACTGCTGTTGCCCCTGCCTGATCTGCTCATCAATTTTTGCGGAAAGGTCAGGAAAGCCAGTGCGCTGCACCTGTTGGTGCAGTGCCTGGCTGTTTTGTTCTGTCTTCCTGTTATCCTGTCTAATTACTATTTGTTCCTTCACGGGCGCAATCAATAACCGGCGTAACAGCCTTATTAGCAGATTAGGATAAAGCTGTTTCTCTATGCGGTTACGTTCCTGCCGCAACATCCTTAGTGCAAACCTTTCGTCCAGATCCTGTGTACCCTTATACTTTGCTGCAATACGGTCATAGTAATCCAGCTTCTCTTTGAGCAATGCCTTGTTATTGGAAAGACTGAAAGAGAATAGTTTGCTAAAACGTTCCTCTTTTGATCGCCATTGGTTCAGCTCTGCTTCTACTCTGTTTACACTGTTATTCATAACCCACTTTTTTAAAGAATATCAAACTAAGGCATACTGTATGTTACCAAATCGTAGGCATACGTACTGCAATCGGCGGCGTATTCAACACTTCCACTTACAATAGCGCCGCCTATATCACTTGTTACGGCAGCTATCCACTTCACGATGTTTTTAAACTTAAAAGCTGCCGAAGGAACTGGCGGCTGGAGCGTATTTATCCAATAATAAATGGAATAACGTGCTACCGATGCCGCTTTAAGGGCAATTGCACGCCCTTCGGGTGTAAGCTGCTTATCCTGCATTACTGTGCGTTCAAAGTCCACAATTGCAGCTTTAATAACCGGATAAGGACTATCACTGTCCGAAAGACCTTTTATCAAATGCGCTAATGAATCCAAGGCAGCCTTTAGTGGTTTTTCATAAGGACAATTCGCAATAAGGTTTTCAATACTTTCATTGCTTTGATTCACCGTTTGTTCAACCGTTGAGAAAAATGATACAGATGGTTCAGGCCATTGCATTTCCCTGCAAAAGCGCAGCACACATTGAGTTGATGCCTCCACATCCGGCGTTTCTGTAACCGGCTTGCAGTTCTCAACGTATGCGACAATCTGATTGTGCCAGTAGCCTATACTATCGTAGGCATTTGCAGTGTTTTCGGGAGTTGTTGCATCGGATGCAGACCTTAACAGCATAGTTTTTTCCTGACTGTCTGCTTTTACAGGTGCATTATCTTTTTTACATGCTGAGAGGCTTATAATAAATGCCAGCAGCATTAATATTTGACTTTTCATTTCGCTTTGCTTTTTTGTTATAAATAGTTTCCTCTTCACAATTCCAGCTTCACATCTATTTATAGAAAGCCGGGCTACTCAACCTTTAGTTGATGCTTTGTCTTTTTTTTCTTTTGTTAGATGCCTTCGGTATCTCAGGTCCATCATCTTCAGCAGGTGTCTGCTTTTCCTTTTTACCATCTTGTTTAACTGACTGGCCTTCGCCTTCAGATTGCTGTTCTTTTTTCGATTGCCGGTTATCCACCCTTTGCATACTGCTATCATAAATGTTGATTGTCTTGAATTGCGGGTTTGCCTCGATGTATTGCTTTTGGTCTGCCCCGTTGATTTGAAAAGTTGCAGATTGCAGGTTGCCCTTTTTCAGAGAATCCATTAGGTTGGACTTGTATTCTTCGTTGCCTAATTCCCTGATTGGATGCTTGGACAAGACAGCCTCCAGATCATAGCCATAGTTCTCATGGTAGTGTTTCAGTTTGAAGTTGCCGTTGTCATCACTTTGTTTAAAGTCCATTTGTACCCAGGCATTATAAACTTGCCCTTCCTTATTGGTGAGGTCTTTATTTACCGACCGGCCTTCCATCAGGTTATAGGCTTCTTTCAGGGTGATGTTGTTGCCTTTGTTGATGTAAAAGGTTTGCTCCATTGTTTCAGCACTATTCTCCTTTTGTACATTCACCTGGTAGGAGTTGAAGAAGTACATATCGCTTTGCTTCGACTGGCTGAAATTTAATGTAGCGTTTACACTGTCATTGCCATACTTAGTTTCATAGGCCAATTTAAACTCCGGGTTGCCTTCCTGAATTTTTTGCTTCAGATCATTTTCCAATCCTTCGCCAAACCCCGTGTACTTAACCTGATCACGCAGGTACTCAAAATTTTTCTGATTCATGACTTCTGAATTTTGATTGTTATTTAATTGCTCTTTTTCTAACCGTTCATACCGCACAGCTACCATAAGGGATACATCAATAAGGCCGTCCCTTTCAATCAACAGCTTATCATTTTCAATAGCCTCCTGCATAGCTTTGTATGCAGACCTTAATGATATAAAGTTGTAAAAGTCTATGTCGGTTGACATTTCGTAGCAAAACTCCCTGACATCGTATTGTTCGCAGAACGTAAATAGTTCTTCTTTACTGACAGGAGATGGACTATCGAGAAAGGCGACAAATTCTTCACCTTCCCACCTCTTTTTGATGAGGTATTCAAGAATGTCCTGATAATCGTCTTTCCTGATTTTCATATTTATATTTTTTGCAGAAACAAATACAGAAATAGATTTATAATGGTTGCTGGCTTGTGTGTGGCATCATTCAATCGGAACCGCCTTTACGATTTTCTTATTCTTTACGTGCAGCTCCAAATGCCTGCCTCCGTTCTTTTCCATAAGTTGTACAGCGAGGTACTTCTTATCTGGAATTGTAAACTTTGGTACGACAAATACAATGGTACTGTCCGATTTCCCTGCTACTTTGCCAATATTGCTTTGCACGAGTACAGGTGATATTTCAATCTCTTGTGTAGCCGTTCTCTTAGATTTCTTCTGATCACGTATATAAAGGCGTAACTGGTCAATATCATAATTTATATTTGTTTCGTTAGCGATATTGAAACGAAGCAGCATAACATCATCATGGATGAATATGCCATTCAGCTTGAAGTGAATGCCGAAAGTTTTATCTTTTATACCTCTTGCCTTTTCTTTCGATTCAGTGGCAATTGAAGCATAATACTCCATTTGTTCTTGGTTGATGCTTTCCGAAGGAATAGCGATAGCTTGCTTTGTCGGCAAGCCTGCTAATGACAGGTTGAGTACAGAAGGCTGTTCAGCATAATCCACAAGGAAAGAAGTGAGTTTTCCATCAGTGGTTATGATGGTGATATTAGTTTGGGGGAAACTATCTTTTGCAGCCTTTATCTGCAAAATATTTTCTACTCCTTTTGCTTTTTGTGCCAACACATCCCTGCTTCCAATATCTACGCTGACAATAGAATAAGGAAAGATAATGTTGGTTGTTTTTGAGAAAGCAACTGCCACATGATACGGTTCAATTGCTTTTGTTTGCCAGGTCGTACTTGTCTGTGCCTGCGCTTTGAAGATTGTAATAAGCGAGAAAATTCCTATTACCATTACTGCACTGATCTTTTTCATCTTTCGGAATTTTTAAGTGATTGAAATATTTAGTTGGATTGTTTTTGTTTTTCGTCACGTAGCAACACTTTATAACCGGCTTTTACCTGCACTTTTATCAGCTTTACTTTTCTGCTGAATAGCGTTTTAGCAGCTTCAATACCAGCACCGGCAGCTTGCGCCTGCCAAGATGGATCGAGTGATGTTAAACCGAGTGTTTGCATGGAGCGGTCAGCAGATTGTTTGGCAACGTCCCTTGTGATCGCTCCGGGAATGTAAATGCCGTCCAATCCATCCATATCATAAACTGCCAGGTCAACAGGGAAGATCGAATTATTATACCTGATACTTGTAATCTTCACGTTCAATCGCTCACCTCTTAATGAAGCAATGCCGAACAGAAAGTTATCTTTAGGAATATGGACACCATTAATGAATACATCATTGAGCAATCTTAATTTGACTGTAGAACCATCTACTAAAGTTTGCGTTTCGTGAATGACCGCTTGTATAGCGTTCTGCGAATCAGCTACGGCTGTTGTTTCAGTGAGCGAATAAAACCCATTGGTGGTTGTGCCACCTGTAATATGGTCGTTATCCAGCAGGGTAATGTTGTTATCCGCCTTTTGTGATGATACTGCGAATACTTGTCCCCGGTGAGCTTCTGAAGCCTGTTTTAATCTTTCCTGTACACGTTCAGGATATTGCACATCCAGTACCTTATCCAACATGCCATTCAATTGCTTCATTTCGGGATCTTCGCCATTGGACTGATTCATCGTATTCATCATTTGTTCCAGCCTGTCCACATCCGATGAATTAACCGTTGTGCCGTTGCCGCTTCTGCGAGGCGCATTTTGGTACATATCATTATACTCATCTTCCGCTGTCTTTGTTATCGGCTTGTTCATCTCTTTATCCAACTCTGCCAGCTTACTATAAATCTTATCGGTTTTAGGGTCATTATGCCCCTGATTGCCGTAAAGAGATGTATTCAGCCCTCTTTTATAAGCGGGTATCGGAAAGCTATCTTCCTGCCCGGCCACATATCCATCTGTGTCGGTCAATCCAATGTTCTTGTAGTTAGGATCGTTTTTCATCAATTCACGAAACTTTACTGAATCCAGTTGTGCCTGGTTGTAATAGCTCATCTTGTCCATTGGTTTATCGTCTTTCAGGTTGGCATCCGGCAGATTGATATTAAACCCTTTTTTTACCGCAGCCTGAGCTTCCACTTTTTGCACTTTACCGCCGCCCAGCGACCAGAAAATCATTGTCATAAAAGGCAATGCGAGCAGCGGCAATACCAATAGGAATTTGCGCTGCCTGATTTCTTTAGGAGCTTTTACTTGCTTTTCCATATCTATTTTTGTTTTAATTGTTGATAATAATTTTCGATAAACCGCATGCTGTCCATTAAGCCAGGACGTTGCCTGTTTATGCTGTCGTAAAGGATTTTTCCTGAATGACTTCGTGCAAGACTATCCATATACACCCTGAATTTTTTAATGCGGCTATACTCAGCTTCCGACACCTCCGCAGTTCCTCTATTTGCTTCTCCTGTTTCAGTTATGTGTGTTGGCTTTTTGATGGGCGTAATGGAAATGGCATTGCTTGCTTTTCCTGTAAAGGCACTCACCGCGAGGTAAACACTGTACGTACTGGTGGATAGAATAAAAAGAGTTAGCAGCACGACCCATGTGCGGCGTGAGAAATTCTCTGTACGCTTCATCATCCAGTTTGCCCAACCACCCTGCAAGCGTTTGTAACCTGCCTGTATTTCTTTTGAAATGGCATTCGGTTTAGGTTCGACGCTGTTTTCCTTTCTTTTCTGAAATAGTTTCATGAGCTTTATTTTTATTGCCGTCTGCTTACTGTTTTTATATCTCTATTGTCAATCGTAGTCCACCGCTCGATGAGAAAACCATGAGGATTATTGTCGCTGCGTGATATGTTTCGCAATGCGCCTTCTGTAACAAGGCTGCGGGTAGTAATGCTGGTAGGGCGTACAATACTTTGTGTAGCGTAGCAGCGGAATTTATAGGGATACTCGTTAATATCTACTGCCACACTATCAACCGTAATGGTTTGATTGACGTTGCCGGATATAAGCCCTGCGTAATAACCGTTTTCTTTCAGGTCATCGTAGGCACGTTTAGCACTTCCGTCAGCGAGGTATAATGCTTTAGTAATATTTGCTGTGATGGCTTTATCGTCAGGGTCAAGAGTAAAGAATAAGGTGTGAAATGTTTTGACATGATCTTTTGCCTCAACAGGTATGTTATCTTTTCGTTCTGATGCGTAGGCTTCCAACGCTTTGCCATTAGCGAGAATGTATATTTTGCTTTGCATCTGTGACACCAAGCTGAAACTCTTATACAATGCGAAACAGCATATCAGAATACAACCTACAATCACCACCAGGGTAAAGCTCCTGATATGGCGGAAGGCTGTATCTATATTTTTCATTTTTTTGAACATATAACCTCCTTTAGTTTGTTAGGAATTACCTTTTAGCTTGTCGTTCATGTAGCCTGAGCCACCGTTATTGCCTTCACCGAAATAAGGATTGGATGCGCCGTTGCTTGCCATGCTTTGAGAAATACGGCTTGCTGCATTGCCCATTGCATCAGCGGCCATGCCTGCGCCGGCTGAAGCAGTGTTAACTACTGATCTGGAAGTGCTGCCGAACATGCTGGTTACTTTTTGACCTAATGCACCACCGCCACCGGCATGAACAATGTAATTAGCTACAGAAGGGACGGTAAAATATCCGACAATACCAATGATCATGAAGACCAGGTATGCCATATCCGTTCTACTGAAAAACGTGTCGCCGTAATCCTGTACCTGCGATATATCCAGCTCCAGCATTTTCTGCTGTATCTTGCCAATGATGCTTCCGAAAATATTGGCAACAGGAAGCCATAAAAAAATGTTGATGTATCGTGCTATCCAAACGGTGAGCGTATGCTGAAATCCGTCAAACACAGCAATCCCGAATACCAAAGGGCCGAGTATCGCTAATACAACTAACTGGAACGTTCGCAGTGTGTCTATACACAAGGATGCGGCCTGAAACAATATTTGCAGCACTTCGCTCATCCACTCTTTTACTGAATTGCGGAAATTGTAAGAGGCTTTGGACATGGCAAACTTGATGTCATTACCAATGCGCTCAAAAAAACCTTCATTGGATGGGTCTTCATTATCGTGCGTGTATTTGTACCATTTATCCCGGTCGCCGCTACCGCTTTCTCCCACATACATCTGCCATACATCCGTTTTCTTGATGGCATCTTCCTTTTGTTGTAACAGTACCGCTATTGCTTTATCTGAATTTTCTACCATAGCTGCAGTTGCCGTAACAGTTGGTTTCATCACGCCATTGATCAATCCTAATACAGATGGGAATATCAACACGCAAAATCCAATCACGAACGGGCGAAACAAGGGATAGAAATCTATCGGCTCTGCATTGGCAAGGTGTCGCCAAACCCTTGAAGCGATATACCACATGGCGGCAAAGCCTGCCAAACCCTGACCTACGCCAATCAACTGGCTGCATAAGGGTATCATTTCATCATACAGTTGATCCAGTACACCATGCATCCCCTTCATTTCATCTGCTATTCCCTGGGCATGACTTATAAAAGGCATTATCAATCCCACTACCACAAGCCAGGCGGTCTTTCTACACTTTGCCATATCTTTTTATTTAATTGTTCAATCCATAAATTTTACGAATGGTCTGTGCATCGTTGCGTTCTTTTGCTCTCTGCACCGCCAGAATTGTTGTATTGTTATTAAAGTGCCGCAGGAACATCAACTTGTCCTGCATGTCAGCGTATATTCTATCAATAGTCTGCAATCGCTCATCGTCGCTCATTCTGGCTTTGCCTGCCGTGATCACCGTGAGCAATTCATCGAGATTGCGCAGGCTTTCCTTAAATAAGTTGTCATATATACGACCTAAGTACGCCAACTCGTCTGCATTGAAATTGTTATCCTGCTTAAACCGTTCGTAGGCATTCTTATATTCTTTTACCAATGCGATCTGACAATTGGTAATGTCTGCAACACGCCGGTAGTTACGTACCGTTGGACTTACATCCATTAAGCGGTCAAGAAAAGCCTTATGTAAGTTGAAGTTGCCTTTAGAAATGTCTTTGATAGTATTATAGCCACCTTCCAGAATTTGGTAGCCTTTTTTCATATCGCTCAATATCTGTTTGAATTGCGACAGCTTTTCTATATCGAGCGCCAGTTGCGCAAGTTCGTCTGCCTGTGCAGATGCACGAAAAGCAGGCAACATGCCGAAGAATGATAACGATATAATTAAGATTAGCTTTTTCATTGTTATTCGTTTTTGATGCCCTGCAATACACGGCTTGTTTGTACATCTGTTTTTTCTTTTAATCTTGATGCAGCAAGAGATTTTGCACTATTGGAAAAACTTTGCGAGAAAGTAAACTTGTCCTGCATGTCCAAATACAGCTTATCAATCCTGTCAATACGTTCGTTATCCTTCATTTCCAGTTTACCATCGGTTGTAACCGTTATCAGTTCATCCAGCGTCTTGTCACAGTCATCGAGCAGCCTGTCAAACACCCTGCTGATATATGCTAACTCATCACCCGAAAATGCGTCGCTGCTGTTTAGCTGCGGGTAAGTCCGGTTGTAGTTTTGTACAATTTTTTTCTGTAGTGCGATAATGTCTGCGACCTTTGCGTACCGTTTCACTTCAGGGTTAACAGACTTCAATGAATTGAAGTAATCTGTGTGGAGATTAAATTCTCCCTTTGTAAAACTTCCGATAGTATTCAAACCTTCTTTAGCTATCTTATAGCCTTTTTGAGCGTATCCGATATAAGTCTGTAGTGCGGCAATCTGCTGAAGCAAGTATTTTTTCTGTGTCTTCGATTGCTCAAACCATTCTTCAAAGGTTTGCGCTTGCAGACTGCTTACTGCCGATACAAACAGCAATAAAAGCAGGAGCATCTTTTTCATACGTATTGATTTAAGGAAGTCCATATAATTTTTTTACAGCTTGCACTTCTGAATCGGTCTTAGCTCGTTGCAGGCTTAACAAAGTGTTTTGCCTATTGAACTGCACCAAATCAGAATAATTTGCATCTACCTGGTCGGCTGCATTATTAATCAGCTCTAACCTTTTGGCATCACTCATCTTTGTAGTGAATGATTTTATGATAAGGTTGATCTGGTCAATGTTTTTCATGCTTTCGTCCAAGATACCTGAATACACTTTTTCCATGTACAGCACTTCATTAGCTGAGAAATGGCTATCCTGCCGAATGTGTGCCCAACACCTGTTATATTCATCTACAAGGCTTAACTGCTTGTTTGTAATATCTCTTATGCGCTGGTAGTAGGAGATAATGGCTTTTACCTGCGCCAGCTCTTCGTAATATTTGCGGTACTGCTCTTTTTGCTTTTCTGTCCAATCGGAAATCTCGTCCAGCTTTAATTTGGATAGCGTGTTCTCTAAGGTCTTTTGAGCATTCTGCAATAAAATTGTTTTATTCTGCAACCGTTGAATTTGCAGGTCAATCGCCTTAATTACTTTTTTGACGACAGCTTTTACTACTACCCAAACAATCGCATGGCTTTGTTGTGTAGGAGCTACTACCAGTAACGTAGTCGCTAATAGCGTGATGAACCATATTTTTTTCATGTCTTGGAGATTTTAATAAATAATTCAATCATTGTTTTTCCTTGCTCCGTCAGTATTTCGAGGTACATGGATTTTGAGGCCGCATCAAAAATGCAATACCGATCTCCACCTATTTCAATAAGATGGCCGTTAGAATGCCAACCATAGGTAGCCAGCCATGTTTCTTCACATTCCGGTATATTGCTGATATAAACTGTACGGGTAACCTGGTATAAGCAGCCATCGGGCTTTATGGTAAGTGTAGTATCTATGCCTGCAATCATTTCATTGTGTAGCGGCTGTCTTACATACATGCCCTGCATCATAGAAAGCGTAGCATGGTGCTGTTTCCCAAAATGCAGGAGTATTTTAATAGCCAATCGCAGATCATGTATTAGAGTGTTCAGTTTCATGACTTGTGTTATTGATTTTTGTTTCTTATATCTTCTGCCATTGCCGCAATACCTTTTCGTATGTCCCCATCAAACCTTGCAGCATATTCCATCAGCTTTACTTTTTCGGTTTGCTCAGTAGTGTAAGCGAGATATTCCTCCACGCTTACTTCTGTGCGGTACACCTTACTGAGCATACCGCCCAAGCTGATAAAGACTTCTTTGTATTTTTTAGCGGGGTCGTTTGCTTTGTTAACGGACAATACCAATGCTTTTTCTTTTTCTGTCAACCCCAACAATTCCTGTATCTGGTCAAATTTGTTCTGGTATTTGCTTTGGTCGAGTAGTATCTTACAGTCGCTGTTATTAATAATTGCCTGTTTTACTACTGGTGAAGAAATAATATCTTCTACCTCCTGGGTTACGACAATTGCTTCACCGAAAAATTTGCGGACTGTTTTAAACAGGTATTTAATGTATTCTGCAAAGCCTTCTTTCATTAATGCTTTCCATGCTTCTTCAATTAAAATCATTTTACGGATGCCTTTCATCTTACGCATCTTGTTGATGAAAACCTCCATAATGATGATGGTTACTACTGGAAATAAAATCGGGTGATCCTTAATGTTATCCAGCTCAAATACGATAAACCGTTCCTTTAAGAGATTCAGATTTTCGGTAGCATTCAGCAGGTAATCAAATTCGCCACCATCGTAGTACGGACGAAGCACGTACAGGAAATTATCTATGTCAAAATCCTTTTCTTTTACCCTGTCGCCTTCCAGCACTTGCGTATATTCATCCCGCAGAAAAGCGTAAAAGCTGTTAAAGCAGGGAAATACATCAATGTTATTCTCTAAGTAAGTGTAGTAACCGCCAATGGCATTTGACAGGGCAACATATTCGCTACGCTTAAACTCTTCATCATCTTTTTTCCAGAGTGCCAGCAGCAATGTTTTGATGCTCTCTTTTTTTTCTGTATCCAAGTTGTCGCCTTCGCCAATATAAAAGGGATTGAAGCGTATGGGATTGTCTTCGCTATAAGTGAAATAATATCCTTTCACCATATCGCACAGACCTTTGTAGCTATGCCCCACATCCACTAACACGATATGAGTGCCTTGCTCATAATAGCTTCGTACCATGTGGTTGGTAAAAAATGATTTTCCACTACCGGATGGCCCAAGTATAAACTTGTTCCTGTTCGTGCAGATCCCCATCTTCATGGGTTCATCGCTAATGTCCACATGAACGGGCTTGCCGGTGAGCCGGTCGCCCATACGAATACCCACCGGGCTTAATGAGGAACGATAGCCGGTTTCCAGATTAAGAAAACAGGTTGCCTGTTCCGCGAACGTATCAAAAGTGTCATTCATGGGAAAGTCTGCTGCATTCCCTGGTATGCCTGCCCAAAAGATTTGCGGAGCGCCGATGGTTTCCTGTTTGGCTACAGCGTCCATCTGTGCCAATGCTGAGGACACCATGTTTTTCAGGTCTTTCAGTTCCTCCTTATTGTCCGTCCATACCAGCACATTGAAATGTCCTTTCACGGGTAGCCGTTGCTGGCCGATGGCTTCGTTCAGGAAATCATTAGTTGCGTCCCTCGCTATTGTATTTTCCCGGCTGTATGCCGAAAGGGATTGCAGCCTTAATCTTTTGCTCTCCAGCTTTTGAATGGTCTTTTGAGCATCTTCAATAAAAAGATATTGGTTATAGATATGATTGCAGGGTAGTAGCTGCCCTAACGTAGAAGCAAATCCAACGCTGAACTTTGTTTTATCAGTGCTGTATTTATCGTAATTGATGCGGCTGCCGCACAATGGCGGGAGATCTATCGCATCGCCCAACGTGTATAACTGGCAATACTTATCGCCCACACGCATTCCTTCATCGAAGGTAATATCAGCCATCAGGAAGCTATCGTTGCGCTCAGACAGGTAACAATATTGTTCTATTATGCCCATCTTACGGCTATGGCTTAGTAGTTCCTTCTCCCTTAGCCTTGTCAGCTTCATAAAGCCGCTGTCTTCCATTATGCGTTTGAACTGCCCTGCGCTGTCCAGAAAGTCCTGAAGCAATTGCGGCTTTAATGTCTCTTCGGGTACAATAGATTTACGCAGCAAGTTCGAAAACATAGAACTGGCAGTTTTCCGGCCTTCAGGCTTTTTAGTGAGCATGATATAGCATGTATGAGCGAGAAAAGGTCGTTCATTAAAAAAACGCTCACTGGCGCGACTGAGAAAGCTGGTATCATCTTTTGTAAAATCCGGCGTATAACCACTTTCTAAAAACCAGTCCTGTTTATGAAACACACAGAATTTTGGCAATAGCTTTATTGCTTTTATCCATGCCTGATGAAAAGCTTCATACTCCTGATCGGAGAGCGTAAATATTTCGGGCAGGTCAGCTTTAAAAACGATTGTTACATCGCCTTGCTTGCTCAGGATGCAGTCATGCTCCACATCCATTATTGGTAAAATATCATCCAGCACTTTTTCCATCTCACTATATTTTTATCTCTCATTACTTACTGCACCTCGGCAGCACTGTCTTATAGCTTCGGGCCTCTGCGCTGCCGCTTGCCCGGCTTTTGTTTTTCGTCTTTTTGTTTTAATCGTTGTTGCTGATGCTGCTTGTTGATGTTCTCCCGTATTGTGGTTTCGATGCCGGTTTCCTTCCAGTCCACCCGTGTTGCCTCGAAATGAGATTTCACATTGGTTTCTTTTAATCCGTTTGTTTCATCCAAACCATGTTTCCTGTTGAACCCTACGGGGTCTAATATGCTTTCATGCGGAAAGGAAACAACAATTAGGTCTTTAGGAATAGCTGTGATGTTATCGTAATCTAATTCCTGAAATTCATGTGTCTTCGGGTTGTAAGGGAAGGCGTAAATTTTCCGTTCATCATCATAGAAATTATCAATCTGGCTCAACACAATCCCGTTGGAAAGAAAATCGTCTTTAGGTCGAAGCATACTCATTCGGATGTCAACATAGAAAGTATGTCCGGCAATATCTATTGTCGGGAGCTGCCCCATCAATCTTCGTCCGAGTGCCTGCTGATCCACCATTAGCTCGAAATCCGTTTTGCCCTGCACATTGTTAGCAGAAAGCCCATATTTTTCTGCCATTCCCGTAGCGTCAAGCTGAACCAGCTCCGGTATCTTCACTGTTCTTACATCTGTATCATCACTGAACAGCATCGGTATGTTTTTCTCTTTCGGGCTGTAATCAAATACATATCCATCTCCAACATCCCGCATGTCAAATACAGGTATCACATTCTCCGGGTTTGCTTTTTCCCGAAGCTGTAGATTAGCTACATCCACGATAAAATCGGTTCCTTCGATGTTGTACACCGGCAATTCTCTTTTCATGAATGTATTGCTTTAGTTCCCATAAAAACATTTCTGCTTCTTGATTTGATCACGTTAGGAACCTGTTTCCTGGCAAGCGTTTTCATTAAACCGTGTTCTCCGTATTTATGGCTCATGCCGTAAATCTTCATGACGAGAAATGTTCCTGCTGTGAGTATGATACCGATACACAAGTAGGTGGGCAAACCAACGATATACATCACGGCGAATACAATAAGCAGCGCAACAACACCACCGCCCAAATACCAGATGTATTGTGCTTTCAAGCCTTTAAACTCGATGCTTTGGTTAATGCCTTTGTTGATCTGATATACACTATTTGCCATGTCGTTTTTGTATTGAATGTTTATAATCTCATCCTGCTGCGAGAACGTTCTGCCACCTGTTGCGATGCCAGTACAACTTCCTTCGGAACGGAATGCCCATTTACTTTTTCTGCCAGTTGAATCACAGGTGTTTCGCCAATATCTTCCGGTTCGCTTCCTTCTCCCTGCTGCTGTTTCAACTGGTTTTCCTGTATATTGATGGCTATCTGCCGTTCCAGATTAGCCAGTTCATTCTTCATTTGTAGTAATTCGGTCTCCTGCAAAAAAGGCTTCGCAGTAAGCTGCTCCATTTTGGGTATGGCTGTATTCAGGTCAGCCAATGTATGCTCATACTTTTCTCTCAGGCTTTCAACCCGGTCAATAGCATTGAGAAAATGCCTTGCAGCCAGCTTAGGATTATCTGTATTGGGAAGACCATTGTTATAGGTGTATTTAATGCCATCATCACCACGCTGAGCATAAAAGCTATTGGAGTAGCGATATTCAAAAACACCATTTTCCTCGTAGGCTTCCTGTTGCCTGCGGATATACAGATTGAAGCCATATAGTGTACCTATCTGTGCTGTATGCTCACCTGTAGCAGCAGGTTTCCAGTCCTGGTACAGTTTGATGATATGTTTGCCTATAGCTTCGCTATCTGCTGAACTGATATTATCCAGTTTGATGGGATTGACTTTAATACCCTCCTTATCCAGTTGAAGGCTGGCTTTGTACACCTTTTCATCTGCTGTGAGCTTATCGAGGATTTTAATAGCCGATGCTTTTTCGTTTTGCAGGTTTTCCAACTGATATTTATTGCGTGATATTTCCCTGAAGTGGGATACTTTCAGGCTTTCCATTACCGCTATCTTTTTTTCCAGTTTTGATTTTTCGAGTAATGAAGTGTCGCCGGAAAGAATGGCTATGTATTCGGAGAAGTTCATACCGCTTTTTTCATCAATTGCGCCCTCGTCTATCGTGCGTACATTCAACTCACAATTTTTCATTTGTGAAATGAACGTCTGCTTATTCTTTAGCAGGTTGAATTTGTAGTTATCCAATGATTGCTCTACCGCATATACATAGTTTTGCACTTTGTTGCCGTAATGCTCTTTAGCAAGAAGGTTGCCCTGACGTGCACCACGGCCATTACGTTGCTCCAGTTCCGAAGGCTTCCACGGAATATCAAGATGGTGCATGGCTACGACACGCTGCTGCACATTTAAGCCTGTTCCTGCTTTCTCTGTACTGCCTAACAGAATGCGTATTTCACCTCTGTTCATTTTACGGAACAGTTCGGGCTTCTTAACATCTGTCCAATCGTGGATAAAAGTGATTTCCCGTTCAGGAATATTAAAATCCCTGGTCAGTTTTTCTTTAAGAGCATCATAAATATTGAACTCAGCGGATTTGGGTGTGCCTATGTCAGAAAAGACAATTTGCGTACCCTTATGCTCCATACTTAGTTTGTATATATCCGCAATTTTTCTGGCACTAACATTTACTTTATTGTCGGGGTGATCGCTATATTTCCACTCGTTAATCAGACGCATGTCTGCGGCCATCTTCTTTGCATAATTGGTAGCGATGAGCATCCTGCCCTTATCTTCTTCTGGCGTCAGCCTGCCACGTCCAATCAGTTCACCGTTGCCGGTTTTAGCGAATTGCATCAGGTTTTTGATGAACTCAGTTTGTTCCGGCGTTGGTTTAATGTTTACCAGCGTTTCATTCAAATCCGGCTTGTCGAGGTTGATATGTTTTGCCGTTTTGTAATCGGTGATTTCATTATAGAATAAAGCCAATTCAGGCACTTTGATAAAATGCCTGAACCGTTCTTTGGCTATGATTTCATTGGTTACTGAAAACTCAAAGTCGGTTGTCTTGCGTGCGAATACGGCTGCCCAACCATCAAAGTTTTCAATATGCTGACGCTCCATTTCCTTTGGGCGCAGGTATTTGAACAGCAAATACATTTCGGTAAGGCTGTTGGATATAGGTGTACCCGAAAGGAAGGTTACGCACAGATCAGCGTTAAAACGGTTTTGCAGTTCCCGAACTGCAAACAGCATATTGAGTGCCTTTTGGCTGCCTTCTATATTGCCGAGGCCAGCAACTCTGTTATGACGTGTAGTGAAAGTGAGATTTTTGTACTTATGGGATTCATCTACGAACAAATGATCAATACCCATTTCTTTAAAGTTGATACCTGCATCTTTCTTTTCCTCTATGTCTTTGAGGACTGATTTTAGTTTTCCCTCCAGATTGTTCTTTCGGATTTCCAACCCTTTGAGCATCTTTTTGGATATTTCGCCACCGAGTTCCCTGATAGTTTCCAAATCACGTTCTACATTATCCAGCTCTACCTGAAATATTTCTTTTTGTATGTCCGGTGACTGCGGTATTTTACCAAACTGATCATGTGTGAGGATGATACAATCCCAATTATTATTTTTTATCTCGTGGAATAGTCTCAGCCGTTGCGCTGGTGTAAAATCGTTTTGTCCGGGAAATAGAATACGGGCTTTAGGATAGGCTTTTTTATAAGTTTCCGCTATCTGGTTCACGTTTGCTTTCAACGCCACAATCATAGGCTTATGAACGATGCCCAGGCGTTTCATTTCTTGCGCAGAAACAATCATGGTAAGAGTTTTGCCTAATCCTACCTCATGGTCTATCAAAGCGCCACGGTTCTGTATAATGCGCCATGCTGCGTTTTTTTGCGAACTGTACAGATCTTCAATACCTAATGCTTTTTTATCCAAGCCGGGAAATTTGAGATGGCTTCCGTCAAATTCCCGTAATACATAACAGTTGAATGTGTCATTGTACAGGTTCTCTAAATCCTTCTTTTCTGAATCAGGCAGTTCATTCAGCCAGGTAATAAACCCACCCCTGATTTGCTCAATCTTTTGGTGAGCCAGTTGTATAGCCTCATTATCCGGCAACCTGATGGTTGTATTGTTAGGCCCTTTTACCTCATAAGTAAAGAAAGGCGTAGTGTTCTCAAGTGCATGTTCCATCAACGTATATCCGTAGGTGGTACGTCCACTCTTTGGTGTAACAGCAAACTCCCTTGTTACCTTGATATTCATCCCTGTGCTTACCTTGAAAGCATCCAGTGAAGGGAAATAGTTGATGTCTGTATTTTGCTCAAATAGTTGCGAGGCAAAACGCTCATAATAAGAAGTAGGTATCCAACGCTCACCCAAATTGAAATCCAGTAACTCAAAGGGTATGCGCTCCGGTTGTACTTTTAATATTGCTTCAGCACTTCTTTTGTATTGTAGGTTATCCGTGAACTGATTTTGCAAATGCGCTGCCTGCCGCAACTTATCTACTACGTTACCACTTAAATACTGGTCTGCTGTTTCCCATTCATTTGTTGCAGGGTTTAGATATACATGATTGCCCAGACGAGCAATAACTTCGTTTTCTTCTAACCCCATTCCCGCACTGATAAATCCTATATCTACTTTGCCTGTATCGTTAAGGCTATGAGCAAGGGCTTCAATAGGATCATCAGTTATAAAACGTTCCTTTACCTGATGAATAGAATGAGTAAGTATATCGGCTTTTACAAACCGTTCACCGTCCCTGCGTTCCAGAGAGGAAAGCGCAATAACGCCAAAGGCTGTATCTTCCAGGATACGCCTGCGGTTATCGTGGCTATTTAAAAGACCGTATTCAGCAGTAAACCGTTCGTATGCGTTGTTGAGCTTGTCCCTGTCAGCATCGCTTATCATTTCCCCTGACACTTCTTTAGCTGATAATTCGAGATAGGAATCACGAAGCGCCGTGTAATTTTCATAGAAGCGGATATTTCCCTGAAGACCAAGAGGCTGAAATACAGCTTGCTTGTATTCAGGATCAGGATTGCCAATCGTGCCTATACTGCCCATGTGTATGACTAATGTGCCTTCCTGGTAATAAGTCTTTAGCCCGATAAAAGGAAGCGGCGCTTTTTGTTCAAAGCGGAAGAACCCTTCCAATGTTTGATCACCTTCATACCTGAAGCTGTGGTCAAACTGTTTGAGGTAATTGGAAATACCTGTCAGCTCATGCCCCAATAATCTTGCATCCATCCAGTTAGCGGACAGGTGATCTACTTCTTTGACATTGGAATAGAGCTTGTATAAAAAACGGTTGCTTTTGTGCTGCTTTGCTGTGAGTAAGACTACGTTTTCATGGCTTGGCTTATCCGTTGTACGGATTGTGCCAATGATACGCGCAGTAGTTTTTTGTACGACTGTTTCATCGAGTGGATTAATATACGCCATTGCCCGGTTGATCTGTTCTGCCGGGGCCGTATCAAATAATCCTAATTGTACGGATGCCGTTTCTGTCTTATTTTCCGGCATTGGTAGATAGGTTAGCTTTTTGCCTTCGTTTTCCGCAACTGGTAATGCTATTGTTTGGGCTTTCTGAAATAGCCCGTTATTGAAACGATTTTGGAATTGGTGGTTTAGGCTGGCATAAAGGCTATCGCTGATCTGGTTAATGTCGCCATCCTGCCATACCACCTCTGTTGCTCTGCCATATTGGTTTGTACCTGATTTTCGTATATTACCCATAACCACGTCGTGATCGTGGGTAGAGATAAAATAGTTATAGGGGAAGCGTCCAAATTCATTTTCCCTTTCTCTTACTTCATTCAGGTGGTCTTCCTCCCAGCTTATCTTTTCCTTTGCCGTATTCTTTTGAACAATCAGCAGATGGCTTGGCGCTTCGGTATTGCCGGTATCTTTCATCAGATTATCCGGCATCACAGCCAGGCTCACAAAATCTGCACGTTGAAACAGGTATTCTCTTGCCGTGTGGTTAGATGGACTGTTCAGGAAAGCGTCTGTTGTGATGAAAGCCATTAAACCACCTTCAGCCAGCTTGTCCAGACCTTTAGCAAAAAAGTAGTTGTGTATTTTTCCTGATAATTCCTTATCAGGAAAGGCTTCATCATATACCGAAAAATTCCCAAATGGAGTATTACTTACCACCAGGTCGTAGCTACCGTTATCTTTCACCGGAGCTTCTTCAAAGCCTGTGATATGTGTTGTTACTTTAACAGGGAGTGTACTGTTAATGGCAGATAGCACCAATCCCGTGAGCCTGTCTTTTTCAACTGCTGTAATCTGCGCCATGTCAGAGAACGCAGTAACAGCTTCACTAATAAACACACCCGAACCGGCTGAAGGTTCATACAATCTTTTCGGTTGAATGCCTTGTGCTGCCAGTACGCTATACAATGTTTGCGGTACAACTTCTGGTGTGTAAAATGCGGTCAGCACACTGTTGCGTAATGAAGCAATGATTTCTTTATAGGCTGCATCGTTGAAGTTTTCTTTGAGCAGGCCATGCAATTCCATCATTGCACCATGATGTTTCAGGTCTTCTTTTGTAGCGCCATTCGCCTGCCAATCCTCCGGTGTGCCGTATGGATATAAAACGGCTTTGATGCCACCAAAACCTGCATATTTTTTCAGGCTGATGGAATCATCCGCTGTAAGCGGTTGACCGTTTTGATAATCCAATGCTATACGGATAGCACGTAGATTATCTTGCAGCTTTTGGGAAACATTGTAAGCCATAACCACACATTTTCTTTCTTCACTTTTCCTTTTTTGGCTTAGGCGAGATAGTCATGTACCTGCCCAATGATGGCATATCTCAAATGCCTGTTTGCCTCGTTTTCGGTATTAAAATCAAAATCACTAAAGATGTCTTTGCAGACTTCAATGAGGTTCACCACTTCATAAGTGAGTGTTCCGCTTTCTTTCATCCGCTCGTAGTCTGTATTAAATTCTTCTTCTATGACTGTGCGGATATACTGGTAGCGGGACGGTTTCAATTCTTCCGTCATGGCATTAAGACATAGCTCCTCAATAATATATTGCGGCTTTCCTTCGCCAAGAAGCTCCGCTACCATTGGCATTACTGCATTTACCTTTTCCTCCAGATACCGGGTAACTGAATGGTCTTCCTGTAACCTGAGCATAAGGTCAGGATTGTTGTGGACGATATACGCCCACAACCTTTCCGTTAGCATACTTTGCATACGTCCTGCTTTTTTTTAAACACCAAAGAAGGATTGAATAACAGTAGCCACTACTACCAGAAAAATGCAACTGCCAAACCAGGCGGCTGCAACTTTGCCGGTATCCTGATCACCAGCGTTCCATTTCTGGTACACCTTAACTGCGCCAATTAACCCAAGCAGTGCGCCCACAGCGTACATGAGATTAGTACCTGCGGAAAAGTAGCTTCGCACTTTAGTATTGGCTTCGTTGATACCCTGAATACCATCCTGGGCGAATGCACTGTAGTGGATGGCAAGTAGTGCCAAAGCGACACACATCATGATAACCTTTTTACGGTTATTTCCTTTTGTTTTCCTGCTGCACATTTCCATAACACACGTTTATTAAAATTTGAAATCAACTCTCTTTAAAAAAGGAGCGGCTTCGCCGTCACACATCCCGCTAATCCTTCCACACATTGCCCTTACGCACCAGGAGGGACAGGGAAGCACGCTCCGTTAATGGGCTGCTACACTGCTTCTTTCCACAACAGTTCCACTTCCTCTTCATTAAGTGTAACAGTCCCATATTTTTGACATTCTGATATGATTAGTTCGTTTACAGATGACCGAAGCGGGGAGTATCTTACGGACGGATATTCTTTCAATACCATACTGAGGTATTGTTTAAATTCCTGCGGGATCATCTTCCTCCGCGAAGCGTCAGTAATAACATCTTTAAGGCGTTCAATGAGATGCTCTACCTCTGTAAATTCATCATCAGTTGTATTTTCAAAGCCGCCTATTTCTTGTTGGCTCTGTTCATCGTCAGGATTATATGCAGCACGATTATTAGGGAGGGCTGCTTTGAGCTTCAGCTTTCGTTTCCCGGACAGGAGATCTTTGATCTCAACTGAAAAATACCGCATACCTACAAAGAGGTAGTAGATGGCTAATAGTATGGCAACTGCAATGATGTAGTCTGACCATGAAATGCTTTTTAACATACGCTTGCTTTTTTTCGTTTACACTTTTCAATCCGACCATTAAAGCCGTTTGTATTCCGTCGTTTCTGATAGCAAAAAAACGAAGACGAGCAAGGCGTTTCAAGTCCAACTTTTCTTTTACTTAAAGTTGTACCCCTTGTACCCCTATGGGTATCAGCTATTTCAAAGTGCTTAGAACCGATTATTTTTTTTAAATTAGTAGTCGGAAATTTTGATTGGTCTTTATTGTTGAATAGCTAAAAAGCATTGTTATGAAAACAGTAAGTGTATTCGGGCTTGCCATATTGCTCCTGGCATCATGCAGTCAGATCAAATTGGAAAAAGAAGAAGCGGCATCAGTTATACGCACTGCTAAGAATTATCCCAAAGCGTATGAGTATGAAATCAACATGACTGATCCGGCAAGTGCCAGAAAGCTGTTGGATGCAGGACTGGAGACTGATGGATGGGTAACAGTGGATAAAACACAGAAGCTAAAAGATGCCGGACAGCCTATTGTTCATTTTACAGAAAAGGCAAAGCCCTACCTTATTCGCATAGACGACAAATACAATAATGTGCAGGTGGTAAAAATTGCCGATATGGACTTAGGAGAGATTACCGGCATTCAGCTACAGGATGATAAGAAAAGTGCTAATGTAGAGTACACTGTTGTATATAAAAACATCACACCTTTTGCCAAACTTTTAAAACGTGACCTTTCTGAAAAAGAAACAAAGCGTGCTAACCTTTCTCATTTTGATACAGGCTGGAAGCTGGATAAACAGCCATAACGCCGACAACAAAAGTGATAGGAATGTTTTGTTATTACACAACGACACTTCAATATTCACTTATCTTTTTAATCATTAGTTTTAGTGTCTCCGTTACTATTTCTTTATCCCGAATTTCTGCTGAATAAGATTTGCTTCTCATGCTGTCGTAAGAAATATTTTCCTGATAAGGCGTGGACAAATAAGGCACAATATTCTTAAATACGCTATTCAGGGAGCGTGCCATAACGATTTTCAAATCATCCGCTGCCCGTAATATCAATGCCATCTGATCTACTGAAAGTACAGATAAGAGTTTTTGCTTTTCCTTGTTAGAAACTTCTTTAGGTGCGGTGTCGCCTTTTATGGGTATTATCGAATAGTGTATCTTCTTTTCCAAATAAAATACTTCCTGAGTAAACCAGTTGGACACCTGCTTATGCAAGTCAGCATCCTTCGGATTAAAGATTATTCCCGGCTTTTTATGGTACTGTTTAAACAGTTTAAGGCAAAACAATAGCCTTTCCATTTTTTCACCGGCTTGCTCAATGTTATTAATGTTAGCTGCCAATCTTTGCGTTAAGAAATAGATATAAGTCTTACTATTGAAGTTCATATTGATAAGCAGTTCATCAAGCCTGGAATAGACAGTAGCATCGTCTATCGCTTCAAGATGTTCCAGTTCTAAGCATAAATCCCTTATGTAAAATATTTCCTGAAATATATAGGTGTACTTATCCGATGGTTGCATCAAAAAAGCCTCCAATTCCTGCTTCACTACTTTGAAAGCTTGTCGATATGCCTCATTCCCACGTAACTTTTTGTCAATCGTTGAAAGGCGCTTCGTCAATTCTTTTTTAAACACTGCCAGATATGTTGTAGGTACTCTTTCATCTACGCTTAAATAACTTGTAAATCTGTGTTCGATTAAAGTCAATAACTCATCAATACAGGAAATGATTAAATCCAATACCTGCTTTACAGAACCGTTTTCCGAAATAAGTGCCAGGTCTTCCAATGCCTGATCCAGTAACGTAATCAAACTAGAGTGATATTTTTTTATCAGACACCTGATTTTTGCCTCATCATTAAGATTAAAGACAGTTGACTTAATGGCAGACTGAACCTTATCTTTTTGGGTGATTACCTGCTCCTGAATTTTTAGTATTTCATCAGGTGTAGTAATAACCGTCTTAGTTTTTACCGGATTTAAAGTGACGGTAACCAAAGTGTCCAACCATTCCAAAACATAGCCTTCACACATACCCTTAACTTTAGTTCTGACGACTATTCGCCTTCTGCAAAGGTAGATGCGGCTATTGCGCAAACCTATACGGCATTTCTACTATTTTCGTACTTAAATACTACTAAATCAACACCTTGTTGGCTATTTGTTCAGTTTATTTATAAGCTCTACCTTATTGGAAACTTCTGCTTTGATAAAAATATTTTGTATGTGCTTGGTTACAGTTTTTTCCGAAATAAATAACGCTGTTGCTATGTTTTTGTAGGTCTTTCCTTTCATTATCAGACGAACTATTTCTGTTTCCCTTGCCGTAAGTTGAAGTAACTTACAGTTTTGTTCAAAGGTTGAAATTGAAGATTGAGCCATCTTGTCAGCTTCTTGATTTTTCCCCGTTTTGAGGTTAGCAATGGATGTGTTGATTATTGCCTTTTGCTGCCTTACAATGTTATCGAGTATGGTTTCGATTTTCTGACTTAATTCCTCAAATGAAAACGGCTTTGAAATAAAATCTATCGCCCCAAGTCGTAAACCCTTCAGGCGATCTGTAGGAGTAGATTTAGCGGTTAAAAGAATAATGGGTATATGACTGTACTTATCCTGTTCTGAAAGCGTTTTAATGAAAGCATAACCGTCCATTTTATCCATCATAACATCGGAAAGTACCAAATCAGGCGTTACGGGCATTGCAAATAGCTTTTTTAAAGCATCCGACCCGTTGCAAGCGCAAAAAACATTGTAGGTAGTCCGCAGCTTATTCGCAATAAAATTGATCATTGCAATGTTATCCTCAACTAACAGTATTGTTCTTTTTTCTGCTTCATATTCGCCATCGCTGATATTATCATAGTTAAAATAGTTGAGCTTGGTTATCCCATCCACATCTTTAACCGGCTTGTCATTCTCTCTTGGTTCGTATCTCGAAAGCGAAATGATAACTTTAGTTCCCAGGCTCTTGGAAGGATTGCTCTCAATTACAATAGTTCCGCCCAGCCCTTCAACCACTTTCTTCACTATCGGCAAACCAAGCCCCATACCCTGAAGGATGGTATTTTTGTATCCTATTTGGTAATAAGGTTCAAAGATTTTCTTTTGTAATTCTTGTGGAATACCTATGCCTGTATCTGTTACTGAAAATACTACTTCATCTTCAAGAGTTGTTAATGAAATAATGATTTCGCCCCCTGGGTCTGTAAACTTGATAGCATTTTCAACAATATTATTTATGATTCTAAAAATGGCATTGGGGTCTGCCTTAACTAAAATATTCTCTTCTACAATAGTTGAGCATTCGATTTTATGTTTAACACAATAATGCTGAAACAGGGGAAGGCTATCCCGTAAAATACTACTTATATCAGAAACCTGGTCATGCGTGTACGAATCAATACCTTTTGAAAAACGTTCAATATCAAATAGGTTAATTACGTCAGCGGTCAATTTATCTACACCGCCTTTTATAACATCAAGTTCTTCAACAGCACCATGTTTGCTTATGTATTCATCCAGATAATTTTTTATCAGTGTCAAAGGTGTTTTGGTTTCATGAACGAGATTGATAAAGTTGTTCGTTCTTTGCTCATTGATCTTTTCCAGTTCCTTTGTGCGTTTGGTAACTTCGTCCCTTAGATCAGCATTCCAGCTTCGTAGTCGTTGTTCTGATTCCATCAGTTTTTCATGCTCAGTTCTCAATTCTGTAACGTGCCTGTTTACCTGCAGACCGAATAGCAAAAGAAAGCCAATGTTTGTAACCAACGCTTCAACTGCTTGCCCAAGATTGAAATAGGTGATAATGGGGAGACCTATCCAGGGAGTTAAGCTAAATAACAGCACAATCATTTCCTGACGTGCGTTTACACTGGAAAAATCATGGTTGTATTTGTAGCGGATAGCTTTACTTAAAGAGATAATTACCCAAATCGCATACAGTACAGGAATGATAAGCAGATTTTGTGCGTCTTTTAGATCTCCGGTAAGCCAAAAAATAAAAACGAAAATACAATAGGGAAAAATCAGGAATAGATAAACACCCTTATAGGCGTGAAATCTCAACTTTGTCAAGCCAAACGCTTTAAATACATAATATGGGAAATAGCATGGCGTAATGAAACCTGTAGCATACGCTATTACTTCCTGTAGGAAATAGGAGCCTGGTAATTTAGGATCAGGCAATAAACCTCCGGTAATATTGTAGGTGAGCAGTAAAAATATAAGAATCAAATTCAGTTTAGTTGTCTTATCATCCGGTCGGGCAAAATGAAAGATTGCCAGGTAGAAAAAGATAACTATTTCTATGCTCACAAAAAGAAATGTGACAATGTGCATTTGTGTTCCAAACACTAACATTGTCTCACTTTTTAAACTCCTTTTTAAAGAAATACAAATGGTAGCTTAGCTCTTCTTCATGATAACATTCAAATCCGAATTTGTTATACCACGGCAGGTTTCTGAGTGTTGAGGTTTCAAGATAAACAGGCCGATTTTGCTGATCGCTATAGTCAAGTATAGATTGAAGTAACTTGCTTCCTATGCCTTTACCTTGTTCATCGGACGCAACACCGATAAACCATAGATAACAGAATGGAATTTTAGGATGGGCACTGTTTATCAGTTTTTCTCTTTTCAGTGTTTTGCTCACATTACTAAAGCCAACGCACTGGAATATCAATTTGAGGTCTAATAGAACTGATTTTAGCGTGGTTTTCTTTTTGTCTGAATATACAACAAGCGCACAGGCTTTATTGTCATTGGACAGGAAGACTTCGCCAAACAAATAGCACACCTCAAAGGAATAGTCCATTAATGCACGTATTCGTTGTTCTCGCTTCTTGCCTTGTCTTAAGATGTAATTAACGCTTTGGTTTGATTCAAACGATTTAGCTAATATTTCAACTACTAAAGCTTTGTCATTTCGTTTTGCGTTTTTCATGATATTCAATTTTATTAATGAAATAAATGCTATTAATATTGCGAGCAGATTACCAAGCTTTATTGCCCATACCTTAAAACTCCATTTTCTGTATCCTCACAGCATTCAGTATTGCCAGTAACGCCACTCCCACATCTGCAAACACAGCTTCCCACATGGTAGCTAAACCACCTGCGCCTAATAACAGTACAACTGCTTTTACTGCAAATGCTAAAATGATGTTTTGCCACACTATGCGTTTTGTTTGTTTACCAATATTGATTGCAAGCGGAATTTTAGAAGGTGCATCGTCCTGTATTACTATGTCGGCAGTTTCAATAGTTGCATCGCTTCCTAAACCACCCATTGCAATGCCTGCATCACTTAATGCAACCACAGGTGCATCGTTTACACCATCACCTACAAAGGCAACACTTTCATTACGGGCTTTTATTTCTTTTACCTTGTTTACTTTGTCTTCAGGCAATAAATCGCCAAAGGCATTTGTAATTCCAATTTTGTCTGCCACTGCTTTTGCTACGGTTGATTTATCCCCACTTAACATGGTTGCTGTTACATTCATCGCTTTTAATTTCTGCACTGCATCAGCAGCATCTTCTTTTATTTCATCAGCAATGGTTATGTACCCTGCAAACTGCCTATCATTAGCAATGGCAATAAGTGTGTACACAATTTCAGACGGGTTTATATCGTAGCTGATATTGTATTTATCCATCAGTTTGAAATTGCCAACCAATAATTCTTTTCCATTGATGTTTGCTTTTAAACCATGTCCTGCCACTTCTTCAATACCATTCAACGAAAGGTTATGATTTATTTCCCCTACATATTCATGTATAGCCGTGGCAACAGGATGGGTGCTTTTACTTTCCAAAGCATTTACCATTTGCAGTATTTCGTCTTTATTGAATTGTGGCTTGATGTTTACTTCCTGCACTTTGAAAACACCTTTGGTCATGGTGCCTGTTTTATCCATCACCACATTTTTTATTCCGGCAATGATGTCTAAAAAATTGCTGCCTTTGAAAAGAATACCGTTACGGCTGGCGGCTCCAATGCCTCCGAAATAGCCTAAAGGAATTGATATTACCAACGCACAGGGGCATGAAATAACCAAGAATATTAATGTCCGGTAGAGCCAATCCCTGAACACATAGTTTTCTGCAAAAGCCATTGGCACAATGCAGATAGCTATTGCAAGAAACACAACAACAGGTGTGTAGATTTTTGCAAACCTGCGGATGAATAATTCGGTTTTTGCTTTTTGAGTTGTGGCATTTTGCACAAGGTTTAAAATCTTACTTAACTTACTGTCAGTATAAACTGTTGTAACTTTAACTAATGATACACCATTCAGGTTAATCATTCCTGCTAGAACAGTATCTCCTTTGCTTTTGGTGTCGGGCTTGCTTTCACCGGTAAGTGCAGCAGTATTGAATGAAGCAGTATTTGAAATTAACACACCATCCAATGCCAGTTTTTCTCCGGGTTTTAATTGAATAACGCTGTCAATGCTTACCTGTTCTGCTTTTACAGTTTTGGGCTGATTGTTATCCATAATGGTTACTTCATCGGGTCGCTGGTCAAGCAGTTCTTTTATATTTCCTTTTGCTCTACGGACTGCAAGTGTTTGGAATATTTCACCAACTGCATAAAAGAGCATCACAGCAACGCCTTCTGGATATTCGCCAATTGCAAATGCGCCAACAGTTGCAATTACCATTAATGTAAATTCAGAAAAGATTTCTTTTTTGGTAAAGGCTTCCAGCATTTCTTTCATCACAGGTAAGCCTACCGGTGCGTAAGCCACAATGTACCATGCAAGCCTTATCCAGTCTTTGAAAAAGGCAGGCTTGCTTATCCAGTTGTTATCAAATGCCAACGCAACAATTAGAAGTACAAAGCTGATAATTGAAGGGACAAACTGTTTAAGTGTTTGAATTTTCTCATTCTTTTTTATTTGTCTGCCCGATACAGGATGTTTTTTAATAAGTAAATCGGTATCTACTTTAGTATAAATTTTTGCTTCCTCGGTGCAACAAAGCTGCCTGCCACGTGCATCGTATATATGTTTGTGTTCCATCATTATTATCTTTTATGATTAATGTTCTTCTTCTCCTCCTCCGGATTTGGAAAGAATATAAAAGGCTCCTTTCGTTACAATCCTTGCATTCTTAGGTATCTCTTCCAAAGGCGTTATTTCTATATAACCCAATTCACTGACACCTGTGGCAACTTCTATTTTCTTAAACGGTAATACTTTTTCTGTGTTACCGTCTTCCGCTTTCTTTTCTTCATCGCTAGTTAATAAAAACATATATTGTTTGCCTTCGGCACTAACAACGGCATCAACAGGCACCGCCTGCACATTTTGGTTACCGGTATTGATTAGTGCAGAAACATACATACCAGGCAGGAGTTTCAGGCTTCCTGTATTATTAATTTGGGCATGAACAATAATGGATTTGTTTTCATTTTCAAATGACTGATTAATGCCGTAAATTATTCCCGCTATTTGCTTATTGTTTTGATTGGTTAAAACAAACTCAACTTTCTGGCCGGCTTTTACTTTAAACAAATCTTTTTCGTAAACCTGCAAATCGCAATGCACTTTTGAATTATCCACTATATCCATTAATGAAGTTTGCATATCAACAAAACTCCCCGTCTTAACTGTGATATGACCTATTACACCATTGATAGGGGCAAGTATCGGAATTTGCTTGGTAAAGTCGCCACCAGCCACCGAAGCCGGGTTGATACCTAACTGTTGTAACTGTGTTTCCATTCCCGCAAGCCTTGCTTTATCTGTCTCGTACTTTGATGCTGCCTGCTGAAATACTTTACCGGTGCCTGCACTTTCAGTATTTAGTTCCTTTTGGCGCTGATACTCTTGTTGCGTATAAACAAACTCTTTTTTGAGTGTAAGATAATCTTGCTGTAATCTTACAATGTCTGTATTTTCCAATACTGCTAAGGTTTGACCCTGATGAATATAATTGCCCTCCAATACTAAAATCTTTTTAATTATCCCCGGCACTAAAGAGTTAACACTTGCTTTGTTTTGCGGTGGCACTTCCAGTTGTCCGCTTGATTTAACAACGCTGTTCAGGTTTTTCATTTCTATTGTACCTAACTCAATATCTACTGCTTTCATTTGTGCTTCGGATAGCTCAATAATATCAGGCTTTTCAGCCTCCTTTTTTTCAACTTCCTTTTTCGCTGATACAGTGCTGTTTTTGCATGATGTAAAAATGGCTGCCATTACTATGATGGCAATCAGAACTCTTGATTTTATATTTACTGATTTCATTGTATTAATTGCCTTTTAAATAGTTTAACAAAATGATGGATTGATTGTATTGATTTACAGCATCTGCATATTGCAACCTGGTATTAATAGCTGTTTGCAGGTTTTGAATATATTCCATGTATCCAATTTCTCCTTTGGTGTAAGCTGTGCTTGATATTTTAAAAATATCATCAGCTTGTTTGAGCCCAACGGTTTCATAATACTGTAATGCTTCTTTTGCTTTCAGATACTCATTATATTGAACGGCATAATTATTTTGCAGGTAAAGCAATGCTTGTTGTCTTTGAGTTTCAATTAAAGTATTATTTATTTTCACTGCTTTAACTTTTGCTTTTTGTGAGCCAAAAAACAAAGGGACACCAATGCCCACCTGTATGCCAGCCATTCTTGTACCCGGAAAATATTTTCTGTCAATACTTGCCGGGTCAAAACTTTTTATAATTGCCTGGTGGAAATAACCAATACTTAAATCGGGCAGAAACTTACTTTGCTCCAACTTTAACTGTGCAGTATTTACATTAAGGCTTTGATTAAAATAAGACATCAAAGGATTGTTATTAACGGCTGACGTATCTGCATTAAAAACATCAGGGAGTTTTTGCAATTCCTTTTCTTCCGGTAAAATTTGTTCAGTTGTATTTAACCATTTTTGCAAGACAAGTTGATAACTGCCAACGTTTGTATTTGCCTGTTTAAGCAGCAACTGATTTTCTCTATACCGGCTTTCAGCATTCATTTTTTCAAGCAGGTTTGTTTCGCCTGTGTTGTAGCGAAGTGTAGCTCTTTGAAGGAAATTATTATAAATACTATCCTGTTGTTGAAGGAGCTTTACTCTTTGCAATCCGAATAAAAGGGCATAGTACGCTTCCGTTACTTCTTTAATAATTTCATTCCTTGATAACAATTTTGATTTCTGTGCTAAAAGCGTTTCTTGTTTCAGCACCTTGCTTTGATTCGCATATACCGTTGGGAAAGCAAAATTTTGAGTAATACCAATACTATTATCAATATTGCCGCCACTGGTTGGGTCCTGTGTTACCTGCAAGAATGTTTTATCAGGATTAAACGCTGTTCTTTGCAATACGGTTGAATGCTGAATGTTTAGGTCTGCTGCTTTTATTTGTAAATTGTTTCTTAAAGCGGTGTCAATGCATTGCTGCAATGTTCTTTGATTGCCTTGTGCATTGGATTTGTTAGCAAACAAACATCCTAAACCAATGATTAATAAAATAATTGGAATGTTGCCTAAGGTTGGCTCTTTTTTCATTTTCGTTATTTTCAGATTGATTTTAGAATTGAAAAGAATATAGAGTGCAGGCAATACCAACATAGTTAATACCGTTGCGGTAATTAAGCCCCCAATAACAACAGTAGCCAAAGGTTTCTGCACTTCACCGCCTGCACCGGTTGAAAGAGCCATTGGCAGAAAACCCAAAGAGGCAACCATTGCAGTCATTATTACTGGTCTTAATCGTACTGCTGTTCCCTTTCTTACTCTTTCGTAAATATCTGTTATACCTTCTTCTTTTAATTGATTAAAATAGCCGATAAGTACAATACCATTTAACACAGCTACACCAAATAAGGCAATAAACCCAACACCTGCTGAAATACTGAATGGCATACCTCTTACCCACAATGCGATAATGCCGCCAATAGCAGATAATGGAACAGCACTAAAAATGAGCAATGATTGTTTGATACTATGAAATGTGAAATACAGTAAAATTAGAATAAGCAATAAGGCTACCGGAATAGCAATCCCCAATCTACCCTTTGCTTCTTTCAGGTTTTGGAACTGACCGCCATAGGTATAATAATAGCCAACGGGTAACTTTAGTTTTGTATCTAAAATTTGCTGAATTTCTTCTACTGTGCTTTCAACATCTCTGCCGTGTACATTAAAACCAACATAGGTTCTACGCTGCCCATCTTCATGGCTTATTTGAGCAGGAGCATCTTTAAATGAAATATCAGCAACCTGGTTAAGCGGTACTTTGTTTCCTGACGGCAATGGCACATACAGGTTTTGAATATTGCTTAAATCCTGTCGCAAATCTTTTTTTAACCGCACCACCATATCAAATCGTTTATCTCCTTCAAACACTACGCCTGCTACATTACCTGCGAAAGCTGTTTTTAATATCATATTCACATCGCTGATGGTAAGCCCATATTGAGCAATTTTATCTCTGTTATATTCCACTTGTATTTGGGGTAAGCCATTTACTTTTTCAACTATAGGTTCACTTACACCCTTTACATTCTTTATAAGACCTGCTATTTTATTTGCCTGTGCATTTAATATTTCCAAATCTGCTCCGTAAACTTTTATTGCTACATCCTGCCGGATGCCGGTTATTAACTCATTAAAACGCATTTGCATAGGCTGAGTAATTTCAGCGCTTACACCGGGTAAGATGCTTAATGCTTCTTCCATTTTTTCCATCATTTCTTCACGGGTATGTGCAGATGTCCATTCTTCTTTTGATTTCATAGCAAGCATCATGTCTCCCCTTTCAACCGGCATAGGGTCTGTTGGTATTTCGGCACTACCTATTCTTGTAACAGCCTGATTAATTTCAGGAAATTTGTCTTTCAGTATTTTTTCTGCTTTACTAAATGTCTCAACCACTTTGGTCAGGGATACTCCCTGTTCCATTCGTATCTCTACTGTGAGATCGCCTTCTTCTAATGTTGGAATAAATTCGCCGCCCAAACCATTGAAGATTATTAAGCTGATTGCAAACAAAGCAATCATTGATAATACAACTGTTTTTTTCCAGCGAAGTGTAAAGTTCAAAACAGGTGTATAGACTTTTTTGATAAAGTTCATAATGCGGTCTGAAATATTTATTTTATGAGCAGTTCTCTTACTCAAAAAAAGACTGCTTGCCACGGGAACATAGGTAAGGGATAGAATGAATGCACCCAATAAGGCAAATGCCACTGTTTGCGCCATAGGCTTAAACATTTTGCCTTCAATACCCACTAAGGAAAGGATGGGTAAATAAACAATAAGAATTATGATTTGACCAAAGGATGCAGAACTCATCATGCGGCTTGCAGTTTCATACACTTCGTTATCCATTTGCGGCTGTGAAAGTTTTAGAATGCCATGGTGGTGGTGCTTACTCATAAAAAGGTGATGTACTACGCTTTCAACAATAATAACTGCACCATCCACGATTAATCCAAAATCAATAGCACCCAAACTCATCAGGTTTCCGCTTACGCCAAATAGATTCATTAAGCTGATGGCAAAAAGCATTGATAATGGAATTATAGATGCAACTATTAACCCTGCCCTTAGATTTCCCAATAGCAGCACCAACACAAAGATTACTATCAGCCCGCCTTCTATAAGGTTTTTTTCTACTGTGCCCATTGCCCGGTTCACCAATTCTGTTCTGTCAATAAAAGGTTCTATTATTACACCTTCGGGCAAAGATTTTTGTACCTGCTTCATCCGTTCTTTTACATTGGCAATGACCTGTGCAAAATTTTCACCTTTCAGCATCAGGGTTATACCAGCCACAACTTCGCCTTCGCCATTACGGGTAACGGCACCGTATCTTATAGCACTGCCAAACTGCACTGTTGCCACGTCACGGATTAGTACCGGCATTCCATTTATATTTTTGACAACTATTTTCTCTATATCGGATAATGATTTTACCAGTCCCAATCCACGAATAAAGTAAGCATTGCTGCGTTGCTCAATATAGCTGCCACCTGTATTTTCATTATTATTTTCAAGCGCCTTGTATATTTCAGGAATGGTAATGTTCATGGCATTGAGCTTATCATTATCCAAAGCAATTTCATACTGCTTTACATAACCACCCCAACCGCTTACTTCCGCCAACCCTTCTGTGCCGGCTAACTGCCTTCTTACTATCCAATCCTGAATGGTTCTTAAATCTGTAGCCGTGTATTTATTTTCATATCCTTTTGCCGGATGAATGATGTACTGATATATTTCACCCAAGCCGGTAGTGATTGGAGCTAATGTAGGTTCACCAACTCCCTGCGGTATTTGCGCTTCGGCTTCTTTCAACCGTTCGTTTATTTGCTGCCTTGCCCAATAAATGTCCGCATTGTCTTTAAAAACAATAGTAATAACTGAAATACCGCTACGGCTGATACTTCTTTTTACAATTACATTGGGAATATTAGCCATCGCTAATTCAACAGGAGTGGTAATAAATTGCTCCACCTCCTGGGCTCCTAATGTGGGGGCTTGTGTGATTATCTGCACCTGATTGTTGGTAATGTCAGGTACAGCATCTATGGGCAAGCGCATAGCAGATATTACGCCCCAAATGATGAGTGCAACCGTAAATACACCCACTGCTAATTTGTTCTTAATAGAGAACTGAATTATTTTTTGAAACATGTGTTATTGTCTATTTGAGAATATTATATTGGATAAAGTGCATGATTCGAGCTATAATAGCCGCAATGAGTATAGCACAACCCAATATGATTAATATCGTTTTTAAAACCCTTATCGCCAATTGCTGTTTGGATTTCCTTTTCATTTTCTTATTCAAGGAAAATATAAAATAATTGTAAATATGGAACACCTTAAACTACTTGTAGTTTAGGTTAGCTTAACAGTAGTAAAAATAAAAGACTACGATAACTGAGGAGGTTGCCAAATAGGCAATGAAATTCCTTTAATACCAGAAGGATAAAAGGAATTGTAGCATTTTTCAATATAGGTTACTGACAGAAAATCCTTAACTATTGGTTGAGTAATTGGAAAGCCATGACAACAAGAACAGCTACAAAAAGGTGAGCAGTTATCCTTTTGTTGAGTTTCCTTATTGTGAGAAGATGATTTTGACACCTCTTTTTTCATACCACCATTTCCAATAGCGTCAAGGCCATCAGTACACGGCATGCAGCTCATTATTAACACCAAAATGGACAATATGAAGGAAATTGTTTTCAAGTTCTGCAAATATACAATTATTTCTTATGAACAATTCATAAACTACAGGTAAAGTTCTACATTTCAACCCTTGAAATAGTATATTTGCAAAAATATTCTTGAAGCGTTTTAGCTTTAAGTCCCGCACTGAAACTTAGGAACTTTCAAATGGCAATGGGACATAAGTGAGAACGCTCATGCTACGGCGTGGGCGCACTTATCGTTGCCAGGTTTCCTAAGACCTCAGTGCGGTGAGCTGTTGCCCGCGCTATTTTTTTGTATATGGGCAGCAAGTCAGAGGAATCATTAAAAACAACATACTATGACTTCAGCCGCACGCTATCCCGATTTTGAATATACAGCCGGACAATTATCAAAATTCCTTGCTGCAACCGAGTTCTTCACCATTATGCTAAAAAACGGTGATATAGTTCATTTTACTCCGAAGAATGTAAATGAGTTTCGAAAATGGCTGTTAGAGAATAAAGTTCAGGATATAAGAAGTGAAAAAGACTGGGCGATTACGATCAAAAAGTAAGGCAATATTCATTTTCACCTGCCGAATAGCACAAAAAGACTTTCGCTTATCCGACAAAATGAGCCGTATAAGCGAAAGTCCGGTTACTGAGTTGCCCCTTTTATTTTGTACTGAGCGCCTTTAGTTTTTCGCTGAGTTCCGTTAAGCCTGCCTTAGTAAGATATTCATCAGCGATTACGTGTAATTCCTGTAATGCTCCCTGCGGAATGTTTTCCAGCAGACCGGATGATTTATCATCGTCTTTAGCCGTTAACCCACGTTTAAGGACACTGTGCAATAACAATACGTTTTTGCGGGAGATCCTCATGTCAATCTTCACTGTTTCATTCATGCCTGGGATACTGAGTATAGTATCGTACACTTTGGCTACATCACTTGTTGTTAGCATAATCACACGGTTTTAATTTAAACAATACTCACTGCACAAAAATAAATAACACGGCTTTGGGCATCCTCATCAAAATATGATGAGGATAACTCTATTTCAAACTGAATTTTAATAATAGCAACCCTACTATTAAAGCAATAGACGAAGCTGATAGAATAGCTATTTTTTAACCACCCATAAGGGTAAATATGTATATACAATCATCGTTATGAATATGAACATGGTAAAGCCTATACGCCCAGAAATCATATGCTAATTATTTTTTCTGATTAAGGTCTTCAGAAACAGTACAAATCCTGCTAGCGTTCCTGTGAATGCGAAAAAAAATATTCCTAATGGTTTCCCCAATACAAGACCCAAAATAATGACTTCAAGTTGATTGCTGAATAAAATTGTTTTTTAAACATATTATTTTCATTTATTACTAAGCTTATTTCGCAATAATTGTGCATTGATCGCTACAATGATAGTACTCAAACTCATCAATACCGCCCCCACAGCCGGGCCTAAAACAAAGCCGGTTGAATAAAGAACCCCAGCCGCTAAAGGAATGGCAATGGCATTATATCCCGTTGCCCAGGCAATATTCTGAATCATCTTATTATACGTTGCTTTGCCAAATAAGATCAGGTTGGCAATATCCTGCGGATTACTGTTTACTAAAATAATATCTGCGGTTTCTGCCGCCACATCTGTGCCGGAACCAACGGCAATGCCAACATCCGATTGCGCCAATGCCGGAGCATCATTTACTCCATCACCTGTCATGGCCACAAATGCTCCCTTGCTTTGCAGTTTTTTTACAATCTCTACTTTTTGATGTGGTAACACTTCTGCAAAATATCCGTCAAGGCCCAATTGATCACTGACCGCTTTCGCCACCTTCTCATTATCGCCCGTTGCCATCAGCACTTTTATATTGTTCTTCCTGAATACAGTAATTGCTTCTGCACTTTCAGGCCTTATCTCATCTGCTAATGCTATATACCCGGCAAGTTGTTCATTGACAATGATAAACACAACTGTTTCTGCTTCGTTATTGTTTTGATCATCCGGCAAAGGAATATTTTTCTCTTTTAAATATCCGGGGCTCACCACCTTTACTTTCCTGCTGTCCACCTCTGCCTCAACCCCTTTTCCCGTAATGGCATTAAAATTCACGGGTTTGGGAATCTCTATTTTTTTCTCTTTTGCTTTGCGAACGATACCTATGGCAATCGGATGTTCGGAGCTTTGTTCCAGAGCGGACGACAGGCGAAGCAATTCGTCTTCATTAAATTGATTGTTCACAGATACAATCCGGGTTACTCCAAATTCACCTTTGGTTAATGTACCGGTTTTATCAAACAGGATGGCCGTTATCTTACGGGATTCTTCAAAAGCGGTACGGTTTCTTATCAATAATCCATTTTGTGCAGATACTGCCGTGGAAATCGCTACAACTAAAGGGATCGCCAATCCCAATGCGTGAGGACAGGCAATAACCATTATTGTAACCATACGTTCCAATGCAAACACAAATGGGTAACCTAAGATGAGCCAGGTGGCTAAGGTTCCAAATCCAATTAGTAAAGCAATATATGTGAGCCATTTTGCCGCCCTGTCACTAAGGTTTTGCATTTTTGACTTTGATTTCTGAGCCTCTTCTACCAGTGAAATGACTTTATTGAGATAGCTTTCTTTGCCGGTATGTTCCACTTTAATTTTTAAAGAACCATTACCATTGATAGAGCCACCAATGACCTTGCTATCCAATTCTTTTTTTACAGGTTTTGACTCGCCGGTGAGCATGGCTTCATTTAAATAACTGCTCCCTTCTGCAATGATTCCATCAGCAGGTACTTTTTCACCGGGCTTTATCAGTATCACATCACCTGGTGATAACATTTCCAGTTTTATATCTTCAATAGTCCCATCTGGTTTTACCCGGTGTGCTTCTGCCGGCATCATGCTTACCAGTAATTGCAGCGCCTTTGATGCTCCCAAAACAGATTTCATTTCAAGCCAATGTCCTAACAGCATAATGACAATAAGAGTTGCCAGTTCCCAGAAGAAATCCATTCCTTTTAATCCAAAAACAGTGGCTGCACTGTAAAAATAAGCCACACTGATAGCCATTGAAATCAATGTCATCATACCCGGTGCCCTTTTTTTTATTTCATCGAAAAAACCTTTCAGGAATGGCCAGCCACCCAAGAAATAAACAATGGAGGAAAGTGTCAGCAAAAAATATTTGTTTCCGGGAAGCAACAGCTGATAACTGAAAAATTGCTGAATCATGGGTGAGAAAAGGAGAATGGGGATGGATATCACCAGGCTTATCCAAAACCGTTTTTTAAAATCATCAATCATCATACGATGATGGTCATGCCCCGCCATACCCATAGGTATCGACCCATGATCATGGTTCATTTTACTGTGATCCATTTTTGAATGGCCCATTTTATCATTAACCATGTCAATTATTTCCCTTTTGTTCATGTCTTCATGTGAATGATGCTGTTGATGTTCCATACTATTCTTATTTTTTTGAATCAATATTATCCAGGCTACTTTTTGCCCATGTAATCAGAAGTCTTTTTTCATCTTTTGTTAACCTTGCCTCACGATGCAGTAACCTGTAGGATGACAATGGCATTTCATTATCCTCTATCTGACTTGCTATTGCTTTGAACTTGCTTTGTTGCCTGCGCCTGGAGTACCTGCCAAATTCATCAAAATTCAGTTCCTCTTTTCCATTTACAATATGCCGGTTCAAGTACCAGGCCACCGGCTGAATATTACTGTACCAGGGATAGCGGGTATTGTTACTGTGGCAGTCGTAACAGGCTGTTTTCAATACATGCATGATGGTATCCGGCACAACATAAACTGTATTAAATGAAGCCTCAGATATTGTATCATCACTATTTCTTTTCGGCTTTGGGATAAATTGTATCAATGCAAATGCTATCACCGCAAACAGTACTATTCTTTTCCATATTGTCTTTAGTATGAAATTCATCTGACCTGCTTTTACATTTTCATTCCTGCCATCGGGTCATTTCCTTTTTTAAACACATATTCACTATGCAGCAGATAAGCTCCCCGCATCACCACTACATCTCCGTTTTGTAAACCCGATTTAATTTCAATCCGGTCGCCGCTCTCCAAACCGGTTTCCACCATTTTCATTTTATAACTGTTTTTTCCTGACTGAACCCAAACGGTACTCATTTTCCCATCCCTTAATACCGCATCTGTTGGAAGCGTAAGTGTTTTTAGCTCCCTGCTTTTTAAGCTTACATAGGCGGGCATACCGGGTTTTAATATTCCGTTTGGATTGGGCAGGATAACCCTCACCAGGTTGAGCCGGCTGCCTGGTAAAATTTCAGGGTTGGCAAATTCAATTTTCCCTTTCCACTCTTTTCCGGGTAAATCAGGGATCTGAATGATTGCGGTACCATTTAAATCAACGGCGGAAAGCTGTGAAGCATATACCTGCGCTTCAGCCCACAAAGAAGACAGGTCTGCCAATTTTACAATCGTCATACCTTCTGATGCATACTGTCCCTCCATCACCGGCAATTCAGTAATATAGCCAGATGCATTGCTGTAAAAGGAAGTGAGCGGAGATGATTTTTTTAACTTTGCCAATTCATTCACCTGTGCTTCACTCATGCCCCATAAAAGCAATTTCATTTTAGCGCTTTGCAACAAACGGTTAAAATCAATTATTGAATTGCCGAGGGATTGCTGTTTTTCCAACGCTGCTATATATTCCTGTTTGGCATTATTCAGTTCTTCACTGTATAAATCGTAGAGGTGTACCCCTTTTGGAACATAATCGCCCATATTTTTAAAATAGAGTTTGTCAATTCTTCCCATTACCCGTGCATTGATACTGCTTACTTTTGATTCATCCGCATTTAATGTGGCTGTCAAAACCAGTTTATCGCCGATTGTCCCGTTGCGAATCGTATCGGTTCGAATGTTGCCCAACCTTATCTGTTCATCGTTCAACATAATTTCATCGGCTGCCGTGCTAGTTTTTTTCACAACAATTAACTCCATGTGGCAAATAGGGCAATTACCGGGCTTGTCCTGCATAATCTGCGGATGCATACTACAGGTATAGTATTCATCCTTATTCATGGTGGTTTCCTTTTTCCCTTTGCAGGAGAAAAGGAAAAATAAAACGGTGATGAAGACCAAAAAATACTTGTTCATGTTACTTTAATTTGTTTTGATGAAACTTTCACTGTCCACCAGGTACTGGGCATTAGCTGCTACCGCCTCCTTCTTATCCAAGCCCGATAATACCTGCACAAGATGTTTATTCGTAATTCCTGTTTCTATTTTTCTTGCTAAAAAGGATTCTCCGTTTCTGACAAAGACTACTTTATCCAAACCTAAAGACAAGACTGCTTCCTCCGGCAGCCATTCTGCTGAACGGTCGCCGGCAAAAATGGTGGCTTTCACCTGGCTTCCAATTGGTATTTTAGAAATGCTGTTATCAAAATAAACCCTTGCTGTCATCGTTTTGTTACCCTCCCTGTACACAGGTTCAATATAATTGATAACCGCCCTGAAGTCTTTTGACGGGTTAGTTTCAGGCGTAATGCGTACTTTATCACCAACCTTAACCATGGCTGCCTGACCGGTAAAAATGTTTAAGAGCACCCATGCCTTATCCGGATTAAAAACAGAGAAAATAGTCTGCCCTTTTTGCACATACATCCCTTCCTTTACGGATAGCTCCTCTGTTGTAGAAGCGGCGGGATTCATAGTTGTTTGCTGATTGCCATTCATTGCAGCGCCGTTGCTTTCATGGATATGACCGCTGTAATGGCTGTAAACAACCACAGCATAATTGGCTTTCCCTGATTTGATAACTGCATTTACCTGTTGATTACTCATTCCTAATAAATACAGTTTTTGTTTGGAAGCATTAATGAGCAAGGTATTATCCGGATCGTTCTTTAATAAGAACAGCAAGTTTTCCTGTGCAGTCATCAACTCAGGGCTATAGATATCCATGATGTGTTGCCCCTTACTTATTTTCTGGTAGCGGTATTTCACATAAAGCTTTTCTATCCTGCCTGAAAAGTTAGCGGTAATGATTCCTGTTTGTCTTGTATCATAATTTATAAAGCCATAAGATTCCATTTCAATATTTTCTTCCCTTTCCATCATGTGAACCATAGGTATGCTCGCAATCACCTGCTGGTTAGACGGCTTCAATAATGTATTTAGCGAAACTGCCTTAGGCTCTGTTACTGATTTTGTTTTTTCCAACTGCATCCCGCAAATGGGGCAGGACCCGGCCGTATCGCTTTGTACCTGGGGGTGCATCGGGCAGGAATATGCCTTTACATTTGATTGGGTACTGTCGGTCATATTCATGCTATTGTGCATAGCACGGTCAGTCATCGGAATCAAATCCATTCCGCACTTGGGACATTTACCCGGTTTATCGGAGAATACAGAATCCTGTGGCATCGGGCAGGTGTACATAGTTTCCTGTTTGTTGACTGAATTATTACAGGCTGCCATAAATAAAGCAATCCCCATTAACCAGCACCAATTACTTTTTATTACTCTTTTCATTTCATTCTTATTTTATCTCCATAATTTTCATCAGTTCTGCCTGCATCTGCAGGGCATTTTGTAACTGGTCGAAATAATCCATCTGTGTCATGTTCAATGCTTCCCAAGCATCAAAGAGCTCAAAAAGCTCTTCCGTATTTTGCTCATAAGCCAATTGCATGGTTTGGAAGTTTTTTCTTAATGCAGGAATGATTTGCTGCTCATATAAAAGCATCTGTTTCTTTTTTAATTCCAGTTCGATATAGGAAGTACTGGCCATGCCGGAGGCTTCGTTCACAATCATTTGCTGCTGGTTTCTCAATGCTTCATTTTGCCATACGAGGCTTTCGGCTTTTGCTTTATTCATTCTTGAAGACCACTTTGTAAGCGGAATTTTTACCATGCCCATTACTGAAAACATCAGCGGCTGGCGGGCCCAGCCTGTCATGTGGTTATATTGAATACCAAACTCTGGTTTCAGTTTTACCAATTCTGCTTTCCGTTCCAGGTTATTGACTTCAATAGTCCGGTCAATCACTTTTACATCGCTTCTTTGTTTCATTAAATTGGCAGAATCAAACATGGTCTTATTAAAATCGAACCAAACGTAATTGGTATCGATCAAAAAGGGCTCATCCGTATTCCGGTTCATAACGGTATTGATGGCAATTCTTTTTAGTTCAATTTCATTCCTTAACATCAGTTGCATATTTTCGACATTCGCCAGCGCAGCTTTGGCTTTGTAATAAGCACTGATTTTACCCAAACCGTTTTTATACCTAATTTCCGCACTCTGCATCATGAACTTTAACAGCCTGTTATTTTCATCCAACACGCTTAATTTTTTTTCCAGTACAATCCAGTCATAGTAATTTTTCCTTGCTGTAAAAAGCAACTCGTTGATCACTACATCTTTTTTTTGTAATTCAACAGTTGACTGCGCATTCATAAAATCGTACTCTGCATCCTGTCTTTTTTTATTTGGAAACATTTGCTGAACAGAAAACATAAATGAACCCATGCCAGGCTGTCCGTTCATATACTTCCACCTGCCGGGGTCATAAGGAGTTTGATAAAACCCTGCACCCAGTTGGGGGGCTTCCCAACTGTAAGCACCTTTGGCGGCTTCACTCATTGAACGGGCTTCCGCATCCAGCATTTTTAAGGTTGGATGATTTTTTTCAATGGCGGATTGTATTTCCTGCATGGTCAGTAAATGCTGGGAATTTGCAGTTTGCATCAGGAGTAATCCTCCAATTAATAATTTTACACTTTTCATCTGTACATTTTTATTTTCTGCTGGTCATTATTAGTGCTTTGTTTCCAGTACATCAATCTTCCCGTGCCTTCTCAATTCATATTCTTTGGCCATTAAAAAAATCAATGGGGTCACCAATAGTATATGGGTGGCCGATGTAAGTACACCGCCTACCATGGGTAATACAATTGGTTTCATCACATCACTTCCTACACCATGACTCCAAAGAATAGGTATCAGTGCAAAGAGGGAAACACTTACTGTCATTAACTTGGGGCGCAGTCGTTTTGCAGCCCCGGCAATAACATACTCCCGCAAATCCTGATTTGTGATCGTTTCTTTTGAATTGCCTTTATTTTCAACCAATTGTTGCATGGCGTCATTGAGATAAATAACCATAACAATACCGGTTTCAACAGCCAGGCCAAACAACGCTATAAAGCCAACTGCCACAGCTACTGATAGATTGACACCCCAGAAATAAATCATGAATGCTCCGCCAATTAATGCAAATGGAATAGATACCAGACTGAGGAATGCTTCCCTTGCCGAATGAAAGGCAAAATACATGCACAGGAAAATAATGACTAACACAACCGGCAAAATCAACTTCAATGTTTTTTCGCTGCGAATGAGGTTTTCATACTGTCCGCTCCATTCCATGAAATAACCTTTGGGCAATTTGGTAACCATATTATCCAGTTTCTTCCTGGCTTCATTAACCGTGCTGCCCAGATCCCGTTCCCTTACATTAAACAGAACCGTTCCTCGCAGCATCGCATTTTCCGAATTGATCATCGGCGGGCCTTCGGTTATTTTTACATCTGCAACGGCTTCCAATGGAACTGGACCATACTTCATGGTTTGCACCTGCAGGCGTTTTAATGCTTCCAGGTTGTTTCTGAAGTCCTGCCCAAATCTTGCATTTACGGAAAACCGTTGGCGACCTTCAACCGTCGTTGTTAACCGCATTCCGCCCAAAGCAATTTCCACCACACTATTTACATCATCAACAGTCAGTCCATAGCGACTGATTTCATCCCGCTTTACAATGATGTCAATATATTTCCCCCCCGTGATGGGTTCTACATACAAATCTTTTACGCCATCAATGCCTTCCAGTTCTTTTTTTACTTTTTCTGCAAAGGCATAAATAGTATCAAGATTCTGACCATACACTTTTACACCAACGTCGGTACGAATACCTGTAGACAGCATGTTAATACGGTTAATGATGGGTTGTGTCCACCCATTGGTAACACCCGGTATCTGCAATTTGGCATTCAGTTCATTGATGATATCATTTTTTGAAACGCCTTTCCGCCATTCGCTTTGGGGTTTCAGTAAAATAATGGTTTCAATCATACTGATGGGTGAATTATCCGTTGCTGTATTTGCCCTGCCCGCTTTTCCCAGTACATTTTTTACTTCTGGAACCGATTTGATCAGTTTGTCCTGCACTTGCAAAATCCGCTTTACTTCACTGTTTGAAACATCCGGTAATGTAACGGGCATAAACAAAATGGAACCTTCATCCAGCGGAGGCATAAATTCTTTACCCAGGCTCATCAGCATGGGTATACTGATAGCCAGCGCAATGATATTTATGGCAATGGTTGTCTTTCTCCATTTGATGCAGGCACGAATCACCGGCTCATAGATCTTTTCTAAAATTCGGTTAACCGGGTTTTTGGTTTCGGGCCTGAACCTGCCTTTCATAAAAAATGAAATAAGCACCGGCGCAAGAACAATGACCAGCAGGGCGTCCACCATCATGATAAATGTTTTGGTAAAGGCCAGCGGGTGAAACAATTTACCTTCCTGCCCTGTCAATAAGAACACCGGTAAAAATGATGCAATGATAATGACGGTGGAAAAGAACACACCCCTTGATACTTGTACACAAGCCTTTTCAATTAAACGCATCCGCTCTAACTCAGGGATACGGTTATAGTCCTTTTTTCCTCTTAATTTATTAACTAGCTTTTTCATTGTTTACGCTTTAGGGTTGTGCTGGTTTTGCCATTCTGATAAATGCCTGTATGCATTCTCACTCATAATAATCCCGTTGTCTACTATCACACCGATTGCCAACGCAATACCCGTTAATGACATGATGTTGGATGAAATACCAAAGAAGTTTAAGAGGATAAAGCTTACTGCTATTGTAATTGGGATCTGAATGATGATGCTTAATGCGCTTCGCCAATGAAACAAAAAGATGATCACAATTAAAGCCACTACGGTCATCTCCTCAATCAGTTTTGTCTTAATGTTCCCAATGGCGGCCTCAATTAATTCGCTACGGTCATAAGCGGTCTTAAAGGTTACTCCTTCCGGTAATCCCTTTTGGACATCCTTCATTTTTTCTTTCACGGCGGCAATAACTTTGTCGGCATTTTCTCCATACCGCATTACCACAATCCCACCCACCACTTCACCTTCACCATTCTCATCAAAAATGCCGAGTCGCAGATCGCCCCCCATCTGTACAGTTCCGATATCCTTAACCCTTACGGGGATACCATTATAATTTCCTACGGCAATATTTTCTATATCGTCTTTGTTTTTGATATAGCCCAGGCCACGGATGATATACGCCATATCGCTCATTTCAAATTTTCTGCCGCCAACATCATTATTACTGGCTTTTACCTTCGACATTACATCCATCAGGGAAACGTTGTAGAATTGAAGTTTCACAGGGTCAACTACCAACTGGTATTGTTTTTCAAAACCACCGAAGGAAGCGACTTCTGCAACACCCGGAACTGTTTGCAACGCCAGCTTTACATACCAGTCCTGTAATGCTCTTTGCTCGCCGAGGTCGAGATTTTTTGTATCAAGGGTGTACCAAAATACATGCCCTACTCCTGTGCCATCGGGGCCAAGTGTAGGAGTAACGCCATTAGGCAATAGGCGTTGGGCATAGTTCAAGCGTTCGAGTACCCTAGTCCTAGCCCAGTAGACATCCACATCATCTTCAAAAATTACATATACAAAACTCATCCCGAACATGGACGTACCCCTGATGTTTTTAACTTTTGGTATGCCCTGAAGATTACTTACGAGCGGATAGGTAACCTGGTCTTCCATGATCTGCGGACCACGGCCCATCCATTCGGTGAAAACAATTACCTGGTTTTCGCTGAGGTCAGGAATTGCATCTATGGGATTTTTCCGGATATTTAATATCCCCCACACAAATAAACCTGCTGCCAGCAGCAAAACGATAAACCGGTTTTTTAAAGACCAGGAGATTACTTTTGGAATCATAATAGCTTCATTTAACCGGTAATTATTTGAACATTTCTTCTATATTACCGCAGGTCATCATCTTTTCACCATAATAGGGATTGCGGATATCTTTTGATTCACTAAGCCACATAGAGCCGTCCTTATACATGGGGCAATGATCGTGGTACAAGGTCACTCCTGCACCAAACGCCTTAGCCATATCATACATATCCTTACTCATCATAGCAAAATGTTCCCGCTGGTGATCAATTTTACTTTTGGAAATATGTTCTGCATGTTCTTTCAGGTCTACTTCAATATCATCATATACTTTTTTCTGATCGGCAGTGAGTAATGATTTGTCAAAACTTTTCATCGCATCGTACATTTTACCGGAAGCTGCAGCGGCCTGTTCTTCTCTTCCATTCACAAGAGCATTTTTTACAGCAAGGTAATCTGTTACCAATGTTTTGATGTAAGATGCAACAGCCGGATCAACGGTAGTGAATATTGTTGTCACCATTTTTATATTATTATCTGTTGCAGTGTCACCCTGCATCGTCATGGGCATACTATCATGGTTCATAGCCATGTTATTATCCTTTGTAGAACTATTGCTGTTGCAGGCAACAAAAAACATTGCCGTAACCGCTATTGTGATAAGAATTGTCTTTTTCATTTTTTTTGTTTTAGTTGATTAATGTTTGTGATTGGAGTGGTCGTCCTTTTGTTCTTTTAAAGCCATGCCGCATTTTGGACATTTACCCGGTTTATCATATGTTTTATCACCTTCGCATTTCATGGGACAGCTATACACTACATTGGCCTGCTCCTTTTTTTCAGATCCATACCACATTTGGAACATTTACCTGGCTTATCACTGGTTACGTCCGGGTGCATAGGACATGCGTACATTTTCATTACTTCCATTTTCATCTGTTCTTTATTGGATTTTGTTAAATCCATTCCGCATTTTGAGCATTTACCCGGTTTATTGCTTACCATATCCGGGTGCATAGGACAACTGTATTGTATCTTCTCCATTTTTTGTTTAGGAGATTTTATTTTTTGACTGGTACTATCCTGTGCATACATTGAAATAGAACCGATGGTTAAAGCTGCCATCACCAGCATTTTAATTGCTTTCATTTTGAAATAATTTAAGTATGTAATAATTGAAAAAATTACGGCATACAGAAATGCCGATAGCCTGACAAATCATTTGCCTGGCTCACAAGAGGGAAAATAATCTAAATGCGAAAAACGCAGTTGCGGATATAAACAGGTACAGCCTGCGTTCGTGGAGGGGAATTACTGTTCGGGTTTTCTTCTGCTACAGAAGGTATGGGTGTAAATGGTATCTCAATATAATCAGCTAAAAGGGCAACCCCCTGCAATAGATTAAATTGAAAAGAGGATTCAGCAATTTTTTGATCGGAATTATTCTTTAAAAATTTTTGTTCATCCTTGCAGCAGCCATTATCTTTTTTGTTTGTTTTTTCCATGCCGCATTTACCACAGGTTTTGGATTGTTTATCACCCAAACCCCAATCGGCCAACTTACCCATGCAATAATGCATATGTATAGTAGCACCGGAAGAAGTGCCTAAATACAAAACGGCTAATATGGCTGCGATGAACTTTTTCATTTTATTGCATGTCAAAGGTAAACCAAAATTTCATCAATTGTTTTATATAATTCTGAAAATAGTTTATACTTTAATGCCAAAAACACTGATTAACAACATTTATTGCCCAGTTGAACAGGGGGGCATTTTACGGAACCATAACTGCAAAAAACACCACCCTTTTTTCTAAGTAAACACCTCTTTTCCCCAACAAAGCTTAACACCTACCAAATTAACAATTTGATTATTTAAGTATTTGCTTAAATAATAAATATCTTGCTATATTTGACCCGACAAAATAAATTAACAATGGCAAATGACACTTGCATTAGGCTTCAGGCAGACGTTGAACAAATAAAAAGTTGTCGTGAAAAATTAAAATCAAATACAAAATCATTTTTACAATTAGGACAAGTTCTTGCCTTGACAGGTAACGAAGTACGACTGAAAATACTTTTTCTACTTGAAGAAGAAACTGAACTCTGTCCCTGCGACCTAAGCGACATTTTAGGAATGAGCATCCCAGCAATATCGCAACATTTAAGAAAGCTGAAAGACGGAAATATTATTGAGGCAAGAAAAGAAGGGCAAACCATTTTCTATTCTTTGCGTAGTGAACATTTGAAAATATTACGACCTTTTTTCAAAATTATTAATCAACAAAATTTAGCAACACAAACTGTATGACACCGACTACAAAAAATAATAAAAGTTGGATAGCAGGAATTTTTGCGGCTATCGCTGCTTCACTTTGTTGCATCACACCCGTTCTTGCATTTCTTGGCGGTGCAAGCGGACTTGCTTCATCTTTTTCGTGGATTGAACCATACAGACCGTATTTGATTGTTGCAACAGTTTTAATTTTTGCGTTTGCGTGGTATCAAAAACTTAAACCACGTAAACAAGTTGACTGTGATTGTGAGACTGATAATAAAAAGTCATTTTGGCAATCAAAGTTATTTTTAGGTATTGTTACAGTGATTGCAGTTTTGCTACTTGCCTTTCCTTATTATGCGAAGGTGTTTTATCCAAAGCCACAACAAACTAAAATTATCGTAGTTGACAAAAGCGATATTCAAACAGTTCAACTTAACATTAGTGGAATGGATTGCGAAGGCTGCACAGCACACATAAACAGTGAGCTTTCAAAAGTAAATGGAGTTATTGAAGCTAATACTTCGTATAAAAAAGCTAACGCCATCATAAAATTTGACAACACTAAAACATCCATTGACAGCCTTTCAAATATCGTAAACAGCATTGGCTATAAAGTAATTTCATCAACAAATATTAGCAAGTAAAATGGACACAACAATAATACTTCAATCAACAATTACTTGTCCTAACTGCGGACATCAAAAAGAAGAAACTATGCCGACAGACGCTTGTCAGTTTTTTTACGAATGTGAAAACTGTAAGACAAGATTAAAACCCAAACAAGGTGACTGTTGCGTTTATTGTAGTTACGGAACTGTGAAGTGTCCACCAAAACAAGTAGGTTCGTCTTGCTGCTGACAGAGAAGGTTGCAGCCAGCTATGCATGAATAATATGGCAAGCGACGGAATAACAATAAACAGCAGTAATTCTAATCATCGGTTGTTCAGGTACTGGATTATAAATGTACCGATGTGCAAATTGTCAACTGCATATCGTTGTTCAGCATTGGCTGTCTGCTTACGGCACACAGAAAATGCCCAAAACGCCAGTGCCAAACGAAGTTTCATTTACAGCAATCTTTTTTGCGTACAAAAATGGCTTTAAATAGCCGCCAGAAAAATTGCCCTATGGATTTTGTAACTGACATTTTACAACATAGTTAACAGCATTACCGCACTCATCCCGATCATCAGCGCATCTTCAATAATTGTGATTGTACTCATTGGTAAATTAAAAACATCACCCAGGCAGGCGCATCTTATTTTTCTTTTATCCAGTACACTTTGAACTACACCCACAATACTTACTGACATCACAGCAAAGGTAACCGCATTTGTCAATAAGGGATTAAATCCAGAAAGAAAAGCAAAATCCAGAGACAGTTCAATAAAGGCATATATTGTCATTAGTCTGCATTTAATAACACAAAATTAAATGCTGGAGCCTGTGGTGCGGACGTTACAGAATGATGGAAAAGAATTATACTTAATTGCTACACTTCGTCCAGCGATTTTCGGGTGCCACCAATTTTTTTAAACGCTGATGGCGTAAGACCTGTGATTTTTTTGAATTGTGCAGACAGGTGTGCAACACTACTGTAACCTAATTTCCAGGCTATTTCACTAAGGTTACTTTCATTGTAAATAAGCCACTCCTTTACCTTTTCAATTTTTTGCAAAATAAAAAACTGTTCAACGGTAAGGCCTTCCACCTCTGAAAACAACCGGGAAAGCTGGCTGTACTCTTTATGAATGGATTGGGTGATAAAATCTGTAATACTAAAATGTTCTTCCAGATCACCCTGTTGTACTTTTTGTATCAGCAGACTTTTAATTTTTTCTATCTGACTCTGCTTCGTATTATCCAATACTTCAAAACCCAATGCCTTTAATTTTTCGTTCAACAGATCCAACTGCTTTGCGGTGACGGGCTTTTTCAATTCAATTTCACCCATTGCCACACGCAGGGGTTGTAAATTCATTTCCTCCAATACCTGTTTAACCACCATTATGCAGCGGTTGCAAACCATGTTTTTAACAATAAACTTCATAATTATTTCTTTCTAAAGCTGCAAAAAAGAAAGTTCTGCATAGTGTTGAATGGCGTTTCGTGTAGTTCTTCAATACATTTAATGCGTTCAAAGCTATGCTTAAATCTATTTGACATAGAAGCTTGGGAATATTGCTTTATTTCTAATCCGCTGCATTTAGATGGACCCGTTTCAGAGAAAGTTCCTAATATTAAATAACCGTCTTTTTTGATGGCAGTTTCTGCAATAGAAAAGTATTTGTTTATGCGTTCTTCGGTGGTTAAAAAATGAAATGCTGCCCTGTCGTGCCAAAAATCAAATTTTACAGTTGGTTTGAAATCCACTATATCAGAAACAATCCAGTTTACTTTAGCCCCTCTAACACCTAACCGTGCTTTGGCTCTTTCCAGTGCATTTGCTGAAATGTCTAACACATAAATATTCTGATAGCCCTTGTCAAGCAATACATCAACTAAATGGCTATCACCGCCACCAATGTCAATGATATTTGCCTCCAAAGGCAAATTGAATAGTTCAAGAAATTCAACTGATGTTTTTGGATAAGGCTGAAACCAGCTTACTTCATTTTCCTGCTTTGTAGCAAAGACTTTTTCCCAATGTTGTTTTGTATCTGTAGTCATGTTCTTTATGTCCTATTTATTATGTGTGTCTATAATGCAAAGTTAGCAATAGCTAAAATATTAAAGTAATGAAAGCAAATAGCCCGAAACTGCTCCGCCTATTACAACGAATGCACTATTTAGTTTTTTAAATTTCATCGTAACAGCCAACCCTACAATTGCAATCAAAGTAGTTCGCCAATCTGTAATGGATGCTCTGCCCATTTCCAAACACACTGCTAAAATGATGGCTACTGAAACAATATTTACGGTATCTAAAAATGCGGACATGATTGTAGATTTCCTTAGCTTAGGAATGTATGGGTTGAGCAATGCAACGAATAAAAATGAAGGAAGGAAGATACCTATTGTAGCTGCTATTGCACCGGGTAAACCTGCAACTTGCCAACCTATGAATGTTGCGGATGAAAAAACGGGACCAGGTGTGAACTGACCTATGGCAATGGCATCAACTAACGTCTGCTTGCTCAACATACCGGTACTGACCAATTCTGCATCTAAAAAGGCAAAAAGAACATAACCACTTCCATAAAGTATAGAACCCATTTTGAGGAATATCCAAAACAGTTTCCAATTGAATGAAAAGGCTGGCGTATCGGTTATTTGTAACAATACAAAAGGGAAAATGCTGTGTAGTGTTTGCTTACGGGCTTTTATAAGGTGTAACAATATGCCTAAAAAGCCTGCACCGAAAAGTATGTAAATCTCATTGAAGCCATACACCGCTAAAATAGCTGCAATAACACCTATAACGCCTAACGCTGTTGTTTTAAGGGCTTTTTTGCCTAAGGAAATCATCAGGGAAACTATTAACGCAATGATAACGGGCTTGATACCATAAATGAATGGCTCTACCTGCGGCAATTTGCCATATAACTGATAGGTATAAGCAAAAATTCCTGTAATGATTACTGCCGGAAAAATGAAACAAACACCTGCCACTATTAAGCCTTTCCATCCTGCTTTTTCATGTCCGCAGTGCATGGTCATTTCGGTAGAGTTTGGACCCGGTATCAAATTGGTTGCTCCAACCAAATCCAAAAAGTGCTCCTGTGAAATCCATTTACGTTTACGGACCACTTCTTCTTCCATCATGGCAATATGAACCGCAGGACCTCCAAACCCGATGCAACCTAATTTAAAGAAAAGCTTTGCTACCTCTTTTAATGACTTTGAATTTTGTACTACTTCCATAACGATTTATCTGCCGACCAGCTACCACCGCCTTTAATGATTAGAAAGAAAGTCCCTAAAAGCATTGCCCAATCTGTCCGGCTATCGTGCAGCACACTCCAAAAGCCATTTGTAGAGAGCAGTTGTGCTTTGGTGGTTACAATGGCAACTGAAATGATAAGGAATAAAGGAACAGCCGCTAACCTTGTGAACAAACCTACTAAAACCAATATGCCGCAGATGATTTCAAAACAGCCCGTAAATGGTGCTAAAAATTCGGGATTGGGTAGGCCTATTTTAGCGAAGCGACCTGCTCCTAAAGTATCAGCAAATAAAAACTTCTGTATGCCTTCCGAAAGAAAGACAGCACCTACCATGAGGCGAATGATAATGGTAGTTTTTGCATTGTCCGTTTGGAATATCTTTTTTAGCATGGTTACTGAACGGGTTTAAAACTTTGGTTGCTGTATGGCGGTGTGGTTGGAACTGTAATGATATTGAACTCATGTTGGGTAGCCTGATGACAACTGTTGCAGGTTGAAGTGAGTATCATGTAGCTACTTTTAAACTCCATACTGTTCTTTTGCTGAATAGCATTGCTTACATTTTGCAATGGCTGGTCAATCATTCCAATAGAATTGGTTTCAGGTCTGTCGGTACAGTATGTTTTTATATCGTCAAGGCTTTCTTTTATTTCATTGATTTCAAAGTCTGCCAGTTTCCAATTGTTGTTTGTTCCTGCAAACCACAGTTTGTTGTGATGCACCTGTACGCTGCTCATAAACTCACCAAAGCCGGGTTTATAGGTGTTGTCCAGTTTGTGTTGCAAGCTGTCTACCTGTGCCTGTAATTGCTGTGTGTTGCCGCCTTGCTGATTACATGCTGCAAGTGCAAGCAATAGCATAAATCCAATTGTATATTTCATTCCTTTTGCTTTGCTGAAGTAAAACAATTATTCAGGCTACAAATTTGATACAATGATTGGCAACTATTATGGTCTATTTGAAAATACTGTGGTATGCACTTTACAGGCTGCGGAATGCTTGGGGAGTAGTGCCAGCGAAACGCTTGAAATATTTTACAAAATGGGATGGGTCGCTGAATGAAAGTGAGTAAGATATTTCGGCAATGGTGTTATCGGTATAAATCAATTGTCTTTTTGCTTCGTTGATAATATGCTCTGCCAGTATTTCGGATGCTGATTGATTGGCAGATTTACGGCAGGCAGTATTCAGGTTTTGCGGTGTAGTATTCAGCAATGCTGCATAATGTGCTACGTTGTTTTTGATTTCTGCTGCCTTGCTTAATAATTCCCTGAATGACTGAAAGAGGTCTGAACTTTTTTTAGTCTTAGCCATGAATGGTTTTGCCACTTCCAACATTTTTGCCAATAATGCTTTTAGCAAGCCTTCTACCACATGAAAATTGCTTTCGCTTATGTTGCTGCCCTCCTTAGTGAGTAGCTGAAAAATTGTATTGAGGGTATCGGTATCTCTAACCTGTAAGGATGAAAGGCTGCTTATTTTAGTGAGCAATGATTTTAACTCATTGTCCAGGCTCTTATCAATAAATGCTTTCTTTAAAATAAGTACAAAGCCTTCCGGTGTTGTGAGTAATTCCCAATGATGCACCTGCTCTTTGCGAACAAAGAAAATTACAGGCGGCTGTACTTTGAAACTGTTGTAATCAATGGTATGTGTGCCGCTGCCTTTTGACAGGTAAATAATTTCAAAATAGTTGTTGTGTTTGTGTGGTTCTGTTTTACGAATATCTTTCCTGAACGCTGCAATTTTAATGAGCTTGCCCGTTTCGCTTTTGTCTTTTATATCAAGCGCTGTTTTTCCCACAATTTTTAATATTTACGGATTGGCTCTATAAGTTATCCCCTTTTATAAGCAAAAATATTAATTACTGCACAATACTTAGTGTTATCTAAAATTTCCTGGGAGTAGTATTTTAATATTTCATTTGGATTATTAGACCTCATCAAAATATGATGAGGATAGGCTAATCCCATATCACCTGTTTAACTTCGCATCGAAGAACTGAATGTGTATTTGAAAATGTGTAGTTATGGATTTCAGGAGCAATCGGCTTACGGTCAGTGAAGCCAAAGAAATGGATATGGTTCGTTTCCTGTCAGATTTAGGACATGAGCCTTCAAAGATCAGGAATAATGACTATTGGTATCTTTCCCCTTTACGGGATGAAAAAACACCGTCTTTTAAGGTCAACCGAAAGCTGAATCGTTGGTATGATCATGGTCTTGGAAAGGGTGGCAACCTGGTTGATTTCGCTATTCTTTATCACGGGTGTACCGTTGCAGAATTACTTCAAAATTTAAGCGGTAATTTTTCCTTTCAAAAGCCCTTTACCCGGCAACCATTACAGGAATCTGAACCGGAAAACAAGATTAAGATTTTACGCGACTTCGTGCTTTCCTCTTATGCCTTACTGCGATATTTACAGCAACGGCGCATACCCGTTGACATTGCCGACCGGTATTGCCGTGAAGTTCGCTATGAACTTAATGAAAAAGTGTATTACGGCATAGGTTTCAAAAACGATTTGGGAGGCTTTGAAATTCGTAATCCTTACTTCAAAGCCAGCAGTTCGCCAAAGGGTATTACTACCTTCGATAATAGTGCCAACGAGGTAATTGTTTTTGAGGGTTTTACTGACTTCCTTTCCTTCAAGGCTATCCATAAACATGAACCCGAAGACCGCTTTGATTTTGTAGTGCTGAACTCCGTTTCCTTCTTTGAGACAGCACGCCTTTTTATGGAAAAGCATAATGCCATCAGCCTGTATTTAGATAGAGATACAACCGGACAAAATTGCAGCCGCTACGCACTTTACCTGAGCAGTAAATACAAAGATGAAAACAGTCTTTACCAAAACCATAAGGACTTCAACGACTGGGTGGTAAATATAGGTAAGCCGCAGAAGAAAAATCATAAGCAAAAACCGAGGTAAGTGATACAGGAGCTGTAAGAACCTCTTAACCCATTCAAGTGCTTTAGTTTCTTACTATGCTCTTATGCTCTTTAAAATGTCTTAAAACGTTCCAAAGGCTGAAAGATTGCAACTTTTCAGCAATCCGCAAGATGAACGGTTGTTAAACAACCGGATCTTGCCTGCCCTTCACTCGGAACTCGTGGGCAGGGAGCTAAAATGTGAAAATGAGTTTGAAAATGTGAAAATGATTAGTGATGGAAGGACAACATTCAAACAGGACACGCATTATCGGGCTGCGGTTGACACCCGATGAATATGCAAAAATTGAAAAGAAATGGAAGGCTTCTACCTGTCGTAAGCTAAGCGATTATGTGCGCCACAGCCTATTCGATAAGCCCATTGTAACGACTTACCGTAACAGTTCGCAGGATGACTTAATGACAGAGCTTACCCGCCTGCGCAACGAGTTAAATGCTGTCGGAAACAACTTTAATCAGGCGGTTAAAAAGCTCCATACACTTAGCCAGATCACTGAGTTTAGAAGCTGGTTGATAGCCTATGAAGTGGAGAAAAAAATACTTGGCAATAAGGTAGATGAAGTCAGGAATAACATCAAAAAAATGCTGGAAATATGGTTGCAGTGATCAAAGCCGGTCACTCCATGCACCGTATTTTCAACTACAATGAAAACAAGGTCAAAGAAGGCGTAGCGGAGTGTATCGGGGCAGAAAATTTTCCCCTGAATGCGGATGAAATGAGCCTGAAAATAAAGTTGGGCTACCTGCTGAAAAGGACAGAATTGAACGAGAATGTTAAACGAAACAGCGTACATATTTCACTCAATTTCGACCCTTCGGAAACACATTTAAGCAAGGAAAAGCTAATGGAGATTACCAAAGTCTATATGCAGCAATTAGGCTTTGGTGAGCAGCCCTACCTTGTTTATCAGCATCACGACGCTGCTCACCCACACATCCACATAGTCACTACTAATATCCAGCCTGACGGCAAGCGTATTGACCTGCATCACCTGGGCATCCGCAAGTCGGAACCAGCAAGAAAAGAGATTGAAAAAATGTTTGGTCTTGTGGCGGCTGATGCACATGCAAGAAGGGAGGTATTCAGGTTAAAGCCCGTTGATGTAAAGAAAGTGCAGTACGGACGTACAGAAACCAAGAGAGCCATTACCAATGTTCTTGATGCGGTACTGGATAAGTATAATTATGCCAGCCTGCCGGAATTGAATGCGGTACTGAAACAGTACAATATTATGGCTGACCGGGGTAGTGAGCATTCAAAAATATTTCAAAGTGGCGGATTAGTTTACCGCATTCTTGACGAAGACGGCAACCCCGTAGGCGTACCAATAAAAGCCAGTAGTATTTACAGTAAACCCACCTTGAAATTACTGGAAGGAAAATACAGTCTGAATGATGCCAAACGACAGCCTTTTAAAGCCCGTGTCAAAAACGAGATAGATAAATTATTTATCGGGAAAACGCCTACACTGAATGAACTGGTGAAGCAACTTGAAAGAAAAGGCATACACGTAGCCTTGCGACAGAATGAAGCCGGGCTAATATATGGGCTAACCTATGTGGATCATCAAACCAAATGTGTTTTCAACGGGAGTGCATTAGGCAAGCAATACAGCGCCAAAGCCATACAGGAAAGGTGCGGCTTACAAGAACCAATACAACCCAGCTTACTTCCACAGACGGGTAAAAAAACAGAAGCAGAGGTACTTCCTGTACAAACAACAAAACCCGGTATCGCTGCTACTTCCCAAGACCACGATTCGCCTCCGGTTTTATTGCCTGCTACCAACCTGCTTGACGACCTTCTACAACCTGAGCAGGCAGCCGACTATCTGCCCGCACAGTTGAAGAAAAAAGGCAGGAAAAAGAAGAAAAGAAAAAACATTTCCAATAACCAATAAAAATTTAAAACAATGGCTGTACAGACAGGTGAGAACGAACAAGCGCTGAGGAAAATTCTGGACATGACCAGGCTGATCAGCATCGTTATTTTAGTGATACACTTCTATTATTATTGCTATGCTGCGTTCCAGGAATGGGGATTAAGCAGTCCTTTCAGCGACCGCATTTTAGGTAACATTTACCGCACAGGCATATTCAGTAATTTTATTAAAAGCAAGCTGATTGCTTTAGGCTTCCTTGCCATTTCCTTGCTCGGAGCGAAAGGTAGAAAGGATGAAAAATTGAGTTACAAAGCAGCCTTTGCCTACCTTATTACGGGGCTGTTGCTCTATTTTACAAGCTATCTTTCTATGATGCTTCGCCTGCCTGTGCAGGAGAAGACAATTATCTACATAAGCATCACTGCAATTGGCTTTTTACTGGTGCTTTCTGGAGGAACTCTGCTTTCCCGGATTATTAAAAGCAAGTTCAATAACAAGGATATTTTCAATAAGGAAAACGAAACTTTCCCGCAGGAAGAACGCTTTCTGGAGAACGAGTTTTCTATTAATCTTCCGGCACGCTACCGTTTAAAAAATAAGGTACGCAATAGCTGGATAAATATCATCAATCCATTTAGGGCAATCATGGTATTGGGCACACCCGGAGCAGGTAAATCTTACTTCGTCATCAGGCACGTCATCACACAACATATCCGCAAAGGGTTTACCATGTTCGTTTATGATTTCAAATTCGACGACCTTACAAGGATCACCTATAATTCCTGGCTGAAAAACAAGCACCGGTATCCCAAGCCTCCAAAGTTTTATGTCATCAATTTTGATGATTTAACACGAAGTCATCGCTGCAATCCCTTAGAGCCATCTGCTATGACCGACATTACCGATGCTGCGGAATCGGCTCGTACCATTTTAATGGGATTAAACAGGGAGTGGATAAAACGTCAAGGCGATTTTTTCGTGGAATCACCAATTAACTTCCTGACCGCTGTAATATGGTATCTGAAGAAATACAAGGACGGGGAATTTTGCACTTTGCCCCACGTCATAGAGCTGATGCAGGCGGACTATGACAGCCTGTTTACGCTGTTCAGAACAGAAGCCGCCAAAGAGTGCGAGGTATTAATTAATCCCTTTCTGAATGCTTATCTGAACGATGTAATGGAGCAGCTTGAAGGACAGATTGCTTCTGCAAAAGTGGCTATGGCAAGGCTTTCTTCCCCTCAATTATACTACGTTTTATCCGGCAACGATTTTAACCTCGATGTGAATAATCCAGACGATCCAAAGATTGTCTGCATGGGTAATAATCCGCAAAAGATACAAATCTATGGAGCGGTGTTATCCCTGTATGTAACACGCCTCGTTAAGCAAGTCAATAAAAAGGGAAAACTGAAAAGCAGCCTGGTATTTGATGAGTTCCCTACCATTTATCTGAACAACATGGATAGCCTTATTGCTACCGCAAGAAGTAATAAGGTTTCTACCTGCTTAGGGGTGCAGGATTTCAGCCAGCTTCGTAAGGATTACGGACGTGAGCAGGCAGATGTAATTATGAATATCACCGGTAATATCGTAGCCGGACAAGTTACAGGTGATACCGCTAAACAGCTTTCCGAACGGTTCGGTAAAATTATGCAGGACAGGGAAAGCTATTCCATTAATAGCGGCGATACATCTATCAGCCGTTCAAAGCAACTGGAAACAGCGATACCGCCTTCTAAAATTTCAGGGCTTAGTTCCGGTGAGTTCGTAGGCATGGTAGCAGACGACCCGGATAATAAAATAGACTTAAAAACCTTCCATTGCGAGATTATCAATGACCATGAAGCGCTGAAAAGAGAAGAAGAAAACTATAAGAATATTGAGGTTATCCGCAAGTTGGATAACGGCATGGTGCAACGGAATTATTTACAGATCAAACAGGACATACAAGACATTATCCAGTCGGAAATGGAAAGGCTGCTTAATGATCCAGGGTTAAGCCATCTGGTCATAAAGAAGGCATGAATATCATTTCTGAAAACCTTAAAGAGTGAACAGAGTGAAAATTTATTGTTTCTTTTATAATGTAACGACCGTTACATCATATTTGCAACATGAATAAGAATAATAGTTGGTTATTGTTGACTTATAAAGTTCCGCCGGAGCCTTCAAAAAACAGGATTGCCTTATGGCGAAAATTAAAGGCATTGGGTGCAGTATATATGCAGAACAGCATTTGCCTGTTGCCTAACACTGCCGAGCATATCAAACAATTAAAGCTGATAGAAAATGATATTGCTAAAATAGATGGTGAAAGTGTATTGCTGGAAACAATTGCTCTTGATAAAGCCCAGGAACAAAAGGTAGTGAGCCGCTTTAAAGCCGACAGGGACGAAGAATACAAAGAGTTCTTAGGGAAATGCAATGATTTTGAAGCGGAGATAAAAAAAGAAACGAAAGCCAAACACTTTACCTATGCAGAGCTGGAAGAAAACGATGTTGATTTAAAGAAGCTGGAAACCTGGCTTGACAAGATTAAGAAGTTAGATTTCTATGGAGCAACACTTGCCGCCACAGCAATAGAAAAGTTTAAAAAGTGCCAAACTATGCTCGATGAGTATGCACAAAAAGTATATGATGCCCATGACGAAAATCACTAACAATGTCGAATAATATTAAAAGAGCATCGTGGCAATTCATTCTTCTGTTTGGTATCATCAGCATGTTTGGCGATATTACCTATGAGGGCGGCAGGAGCATTGCTTCACCTTATCTTGCCATTTTAGGCGCAAGTGCGGCAGTAGTCGGGTTGGTGAGTGGTTTGGGTGAATTTGTAGGCTATGCGTTTCGCCTGCTATCCGGCTATGTAGCTGCTAAAACAAAATCTTATTGGGCAATCACTTTTATTGGATATGGTTTGCTTGTATCCATACCATTGTTGGCGCTTGCAAACAATTGGCAGTTAGCAGCATTTTTTGTCGTTATGGAACGGTTTGGAAAAGCCGTCAGATCCCCGGCAAAAGATACTATGCTTTCTTTTGCAACATCCAATACAGGCAGAGGATTTGGTTTTGCGGTACATGAATTTATAGACCAGATAGGTGGCATTATTGGACCATTACTTTTTTCAGCAGTTTTCTTTTTACATGGCACATACACGCAAGGGTTTACGCTACTATGGATACCTGCAATACTTACGCTTGTCTTTCTGTTCACTGCCAGGATTAAAGTACCAAATCCCGAAGCGCTGGAAGAATACCACGCCGAAGAACAAAATACACCTTCACCTGCTAAAAATCTATCGGCAAAGTTTTGGTGGTATATGTTGTTTTCATTTCTAAGCGTATTAGGCTTTGCCAATTTTCAGCTTATTGCTTATCACCTGAAGGTTAATACCATCATCACCGATACGCAAATCCCTTTTTTCTATGCTATTGCTATGGGTGTTGATGCTGTAGCTGCATTACTGGTAGGTAAGATATATGATAAAAGTGGGCTAAAGGTGCTAATCCTGCTTCCGCTCCTGTCTGTTCCTATTGCTTTCTTAACATTTACTTACTCTTTCAATTTAGTATTAACCGGCATTGTGTTATGGGGCATTGTAATGGCTATTCATGAAACTATAATGAGAGCTGCTATTGCCGACATGGTAACACGGAGCAACCGGGCGTTTGCGTATGGCATTTTTAATACAGCTTATGGCTTAGCCTGGTTCCTGGGAAGTGCCGCCATTGGTTGCCTTTATGAAATAAGTATTGGAAGCATTTTATGGTTTATTTCCTGCATTCAGGTTTTGTCGGTGCTGTCATTTTTATTCCTCAATAAACAACTCAAAAAAACCGCATTATGAAAGCATTAAGTTGGAATACGCTTTTCGCTGGTATTGATACAGGCAGTACAAAAAGAAGGGAGCTTCAGATAGAAGTTGTCAATGCCCTGAAGCCAGATATTTTTTTAATGCAGGAAGCTAAAGGATTTGAGTTGAACGGTCAAAAGCTACTTTTTGAAACAGAAGATGCAATAAACATGCGGGGGTTTCTTGGAAGGGCTATCCATACCGGACAAAACACGCTTATTTTTATCAACCCATCTTATAAAGTACATGCGTTTGATTACGACAATATCCATTTTCATCATGTAGCTACCTTTCTGACGGTTGTTGTCCCTGGCTTTTCTTTGCCTATTCAGTTTGCAAGTGTTCATCTTAGTCCCGTAGGTGTAGAGATCAGGCGACGTGAAGCAGCTTATCTGATGCAATTGGCTGATCCTGCTAAACTATCCTTAATAACCGGTGATTTTAATTCCTTATCTCCACACGATAATGAGCCGGAAAACTGGGAAACGCTTAGCCTGCATTATCGCTCCAGATATTTTGAAGGATTTGAGAAAAAGGCTGATCGCTCAGTTTTAGAAAAATTTGAAGCAGCAGGTTTTATTGACTGCGGACATCAGGCAAACACAACAAATCAAAATACAGTTCCAACAAAATCTTACTTAAACGCTGAATTTGTTCCATTCCGGTGTGATTATGCACTGGCAAGTAATATGCTGGCAAAAAGATTAAAAAATTTCGATGTTATTAAGACAGACAAAACGGATCTTGCTTCCGACCATTACCCGATTTTTATGGAATTTGATAGTGAAGGAACATGATATAAGTATAGGTCAATAAGATTTTAACGGTTATAGCCCGTAGTTATGAGCCGAAGCGTTTGTCTTCGGCTTTTGTTTTTAGGGCATGTCCCTTCGGGTCGGGTTATTCCAGGGTACACTTCGCTTCCGTCCTTCTTTCATCGTGACCGGCTCGTTCCTCACCGCCTTACATCCCCCTCATGCTTCATTACATCAGCCGTTAGCAAGGTTGCATTGATTGAGATTGCCAACCAGCCTGCTATGGCATTTTCCAACGAAACGGGTAAAAAGGCAGCTAAGATAGTTACGCCTTCGTTGCTACGAGCGCATAATGCTGCGCTGCGCTTGCACCCTTCGGGACTTATAGCTCTCCGCGCCTTCGTCTTCACTCTGTCGCTGCTTTCTTTTTTCCCGTTTTTTCTTTTGGAAAAATGCTCTTAGGGCAGGCGGGTGAAAAAAAGAAGCAAACAAATGGTTTAACAATTAAAAATTAAAAGCCATGAACATCATTGGCAGATTAACAAAGGACGCACAAATTAACACCTTGCCGAGCGACAAGCAGGTAGTGAATTTTTCCGTAGCGGTCAACGACAGCTACCGCAACAAACAGGGCGAGCGAGTGGAACACACCGAGTATTTCAACTGCGCTTACTGGATTTCAATAAATGTTGCTAAGGCACTCACCAAAGGAACATTGGTTGAGCTTACTGGCAGGGTAAGCGCAAGGGCGTGGATTGGTGGCGATGGCGAGGTACACGCAGCACTCAATTTCCACACTTCACAAATCAAACTGTATGGAGGTGGCAAGCGAACTGAAACCGTAGCAGGTGGTAACAGCAACAACTCCATAGCACCTGCTAACAAAGGCAATGACGATTTGCCTTTCTAATCATTCATTTTTCATTTATCAACTTTTAAAAATTTTCAATCATGGCACATAATCTTAATTATAACGCAGGTACAGGCAAATACAGCTTCTTTAGCGTACAGCAAAAGGCATGGCACAACTTAGGGCAGATAGTAGAACAATATCCCACAAGTGCCGAAGCTATCAAATATGCAGGGCTTGATTTCGAGGTGGTCAAATCTCCCTTATATACACATGGTAAGGGTGTAAGCATAGGCAATGACGGTGAAATTAAAAAAGGTAGTAGCATATTACTCCCCGACAATTTCGCCACTATGCGCACCGATACCAATCAGGTTTTTGGCGTAGTGGGCAGGGAATATCAGATAGTACAGAATGCAGATGCTTTCGCCTTTTTCGATGCTATTGTAGGTGGCGAAGATGGTATTCTATACGAAACAGCAGGAGCATTAGGCAACGGGGAACGCATATTTATTACTGCCAAACTCCCTGACTATATCCGTGTAGGTAATGGCGATGATGTTACAGAAAAGTACATCTTCCTTACAACCTCCCACGATGGTACTGGAAGCATTACCGCAGCTTTTACACCTGTGCGCATTGTTTGTCAGAACACCCTTAATGCAGCATTGGGCAGTATGTCTAACGTAGTACGCATACGCCATACATCAGGAGCAAAACAGCGTTTGGAAAATGCTCACAAGGTAATGGGATTGGCTAATCAGTTGAGTACCCAACTGGAGGGCATATTTAACCAATGGACAAAGGTGCGTATCTGTGATGAAGAAGTGAAGAAATTGATACAACTGGCACTTTGCCCTAATAAGGAAACATTGGACGCACTCAAAAAAGGTGCAGATGATGAACTGTCAGCCGTGTTCAAAAATACGGTGGAAGATGCCTTTGCCTATGCAATGATGGCAGATACACAGCAGATGAACACCACCAAAGGAACAGTATTCGGGGCATACAATGCGGTAACAGGCTACTATCAGAATGTACGCAATTACAAAGATGATGAAAGCAAGCTGCAATCCATTGTAATGGGTGGCACAGCACAGGCGAAAGCACAACGAGCATTTGAATTGTGCAGCCAGTTTGCAAAAGATGGTGCAGACGTACTTGCGCTGAACTAAAGTTAATGGGACAGGCAGCAATGCCTGTCCTTTATCCACTTACAAAAATCAGGAATATGAAACCGTTAGATAATTTGATAAACGTAGAGAGAGCAAAATTGCTGCATGAGCTATTTCCGCAAGAGATACCCGCTTTATTGGAATACACCAACAATATGTGCATTACCATACAGGAGGACGAGCAATTGACACGCAGCCAGTGGGAAAACGGCTTGCTTACTGTTGAAGCATGGCTATCCTTTGTAGAAGAAGTACGGAGCAAGATAAACAGGTATGGAAAACGGCTACATACTCAAAGCCGATTATTTGCCGACCAATTATTTGATGGCCATACAGCATTGTACATGGTGCATTGTATGACCTTATACACCACCATACGGAAGCATAACAACTCCAAGTTTGCATTAGCCATTGACTTATTATTTAACCCATAAAGCACAGGAGATGAAAATAACAGATTTGAACGGACAGCAAATTGAAGTCACAGACTTAACAGCAGCTTTGGAACAGGCTAAATATTTCAAAGACTGTCACCATGCACCGCCCGATCCTGTGGCTGATAAAAGACAGCAAGCCTATTGGACGGATATATACAATAAGCTGATAGTATTACAAAGCAAACCAGTTGATAAGAGAAACAATAAACAGTAAGGTTATGGAAACAATCATAAATATATTAGAGGCTATGCCTTATCCGACTATATTCTTTGTCGGTTTAGCAATTAGGTTGTTTGTCGGTATGCGACAATTTAACCGCAGGGGGTTAGGTGGATTGCAGCATTTCAATAACTATTTCGTGGGCTTAATCACCCTTGCATTGGAATGGGTGCTGAAATGGGCTGCATTAGCCCTCATGCTGTGGGGCTTGTGCGAATGGCTTTTCAGATAAAATAGCAAAGGATTGAAATGATACGGGACTGTACAGAAATTCTTTAATACAAAAACATTTGAACAATGGAAACAAATTTTTTCAGCAGTGTAGCTGCATTGAATATAACAGGCGACCTGCAACTGACCATACGGAGAGGAGCGGAAAAAAACTGGATAGTATCGGTTATGCTCAACAATGAGCAATGCAGGGATGATGCAAGAAAACTGATACCGCCACTTAATCTTAGAGGAAGTGCCGAAGAACTGGATAGCGGTTTCTTTGAACAAATAACAGCGCCTATACAGACGGCTTCAGGCTTGATGGTGGACATGGAAGGCTTTATGAAACAGTTGGAAGAAGCGAAAAAACAATCTGCTATGGAAAAAGAAAAGGCAGATAAAGAGCGAAAGGAAAAGGAAGCCAGAGAGAAGAAATACAAGGAAGCGATGCAGAAGGTGGATGAACTGGAGAAAGAAGGAAAACACAGGGACGCATGGATGAAAGTGCCTGACCCATCAGAATATCCCGAACAGGCAGAAGCTATCCGCAAAAGAAAATCATCCTTATCCGCAAAGTTTGCTCCCGACTTGTTTGGAAATACTGCAACACCTGTAGCCAGTGAACAGCCCCAAAAAGAAAGTGCATTTAAAGAGAAAGCAACGGATGAGGACGAAATTCCTGAAACAATAGAGGACGGAATAGAAGAAGAAAGCTAAACAAATCATTAATCTGTAAAACGAAATATCATGTTAGTAGCAAAGCAATTAGGCAGGGTTTTCCTGCTCAAAGAAAATGGAACGGATATAAGGCTAACAGACCCTGAACCCTCATGGAGCGTGGAAGCGGTAATGAACTTTTATGCTAACACCTATCCTATACTTACCACCGCCAAAATATCCGCACCAAGAATTGAAGATGATACCGTACAGTATCGCTTTGAAAGCGTAATGGGAACAAAAGGCTAATCTTAAAACGCAAAGGAATGGAATATGCAACACAATATTATATCGGGCACAATCCAAATGCCCAAACAGCAAAGGCAAAGAAAGCTGTACAAACAGTTGGGCGAGTTCACAGCATGGATGCAGCGAACAAAAGACGCACACGAAATAGGCAAAGACCAACGGAAGTCAGTGCCAACACAAATGTTGCCAATGGTTTTCTAAAAACAACATTTCTGCCTAAACTGGAAATAATGAAAACGGCACAATCTCCTATGGAAGTAGAGAAGATAGAAGCTGATTTTTATTACTCCCTTTGTGCAGTTGCCAGGCATTACAACGGCTTTGAACCTATGGATACAAGAACATTCGGCTATCCTTATAACATAGCACTTTCTGTTTGGGAAGCGGAAAACCACTTAAAGCGGAATGTTAGAAACTGGAACAGTTTGCGACTGATACAGGACGATAAGGGAAAGACATTTTTTATAAGCGAGGAACAATATAATACAGGAGCGACCTTGTATTATATCCCTGTAATACCATTATACAAAATGCTCAAAGACCCGAAGAAAAAAAGAGCAGCCCGACTGTTATTGTCTGTATTCGCTTACCTGTATCATGTAGCCGACATACCTTATTACAGGCAGGAAGATGCTTACCTCTACTGGCAATATGAAATGATTTCCGATTGGATAGAACAGGATGATGAAGCAGAATTGGACAGCCGTAAAGAGGAATTAAAAGTTGCCCAATGGTGCGGTGAAAAGGTGGAGCAAAAAATATTCAACCGTAAAAACCTCGAAGTATTTGGAAGGCGTATCACCACGCTCAGACCCAAGAACGATTTTGAACAGGAGTGCCTGAATGTAGCGCAGGGAATGTTTACACTTTATACTGAATATCCTGCAACAACTGTTTTCCAACATGCCAAGTATGCTGATGATGAAGCTGAACAAGAGGACGAGGTAATTGCAATGAATAAATACATATCCTTTATGGCAGATGGAAAGGGGTGGCTTTATGAAACCCTTGCCGAGAGCGTAAACAATGAGTTTAATGAATGTGGCACAACAGAAGAACCCACAGTATTAAAAGAGTTTAGTGGTGCATCTGTTACCAATTGCAGCCTTGAATTTGAGAGCAGATTATTTCCCCTGATAGGTGATTTATGCTACCTGTTAAGTAACGATTAAAACAACTAAGATGAAAAATGTAATGGAACATATTGGCACGCTTTATCACCCCAAAACTGCTTTGGTATTCTATGAAGCAAAAGGGACGAATGCCGAAGTGTATGTTGAGTATTTCGATATGGACAGAAATGGCAGTCCTATCAATGCACATCCCCTGACTGTTAAGGAAGCACAATATTTATCAAAGGCACTGGACACAGCGAGAGAAGGCAGCAAGGCTTTTTTGAAGCCTAAAGGTATCATAGCTGCGAACGTCCTTTATACAGACCCTTCCGAAAACGGTTTTGTGATGTGGTTTACTAAGGCAACCTGCAGAAACCTTTTTTTCATTGAAGGCTTAGGCATTTCAAGCGGTATAACCAATGTACCTGCAATACTTTGGATAGCCAGTAAGGAAAAGCTGCATATCTACGCCTTAAAAAGTGACAGGAAGCCGACTGAAAATACACCGCTTTATCATGCGCCCTTTTTTAATGTGTATGCAAATGGAAACGTATGTATGGGTACAGTAGATGTAAACATTAAAAAGTCTGCATCATTAGAGGAATTTACTGCTGCATGGGAAGCCTATTTCTTTAACAGCTATTTCAGCCACCTGATGCAAAATCATAATCCCATACAGGGTAACTGTGTTAGCCTGTGGAAGAAATTGCGTAAAACAGGCGCCCCATTCCCAAAAGACGTATTGAAGAAAACAGGCAGGACAATCAGAAACATACTAAGATGAAAACGGATAAAATAAAGGTACATTTTACTGACAATGACCTGATTGCCCCCACTAACCCCATCGAGGTAAACCTGATAGGGGCTGGAGGAACAGGCTCAAAAGTGCTTACCGCACTGATCGAAATGAATTACAGCCTGAATGCTTTAGGACATGCGGGGCTATCCGTCAGGCTTTGGGATGACGATATAGTAACTGATGCCAATTTAGGCAGGCAACGTTTTGCTGAATGTGAAGTGGGGTTGTATAAATCCGTTGCCCTGATAAACCGTTCCAACAGATGGGCAGGTACAAACTGGAAAGCCGAAACCCTGAAATTTGAGAAAGATAATTTAGGCAGGTTGCCCGAACACGTACAGGCAGCTATTTATATTTCCTGTGTAGATAGCGTGAAGGCAAGATTTGAGATTGCAGAAATTCTTAAAGAACTGAATGATTACAGGGCGTTCCGTAACCGAGCCAAATACTGGATGGATTATGGCAATAGCCAATCCACAGGGCAGGTATTGCTATCCACTATCGGAAATATCAAACAGCCACAGTCTGAAAAATATCAGCCGGTTGCCAACCTTGCATTTATTACGGACGAGTATGGCGAACTGCTGAAAGAATCCGAAGAAACTGACGATACCCCAAGCTGCTCACTGGCTGAAGCATTGGAAAAGCAAGACCTGTACATTAATTCGTCCCTTGCTCCAATGGGTTGTTCCCTGTTATGGCATCTTTTCCGTCACGGAATGACCGAAAATAGGGGCTTCTTTCACAACCTCGACAACTACATTACCCAACCCATAAAGGTCGCTTAAAAGCCCTCCCAGGGCGGCACATCGGCATTCCTTTCCCCGTAGGCGGAACGCCGCTGTGCGGGAAGCGGTGCAGCCACTTGTCCGCAATCGGATTTCCCTCGCTCATATCCCACTATCCGCTTGCGGACAACAGACTGCGGCATTTATTGACGATATTTTATTAAGATTTCCTAAGACCTTCGGTATTCTGAAGGAATAGTTTTCTTGTAAAACGAAACGCACACAGTTAGTTCAGATAATAAATCCGAGCAGGGCTAAGATGCCACCGCCGAACTAAATGTATTTATTAGCCTATTGGCTAATATTTAATTCGCTCAATAACCTTAAATCAGCTAAAAAGTGGTTCGAGTTTTGTACCACAGGGTTCACTTCCTGGGACAAGTCAAAAAAGAAAGACTTGTCCCATTTTTTTGCCCTGTAATTTGCTGGTGTTCTGATAGATAAGCATGATCGCAGAATTTATTTTTTGAGTTCGATGTCTTGTTCCGTCAAATTCCAAAAATTCAGGGAACATCGAACTTATTATTGTTCGCTTTTCTTCAATATCCCCGTTCTCATAGCGTCTATCAATGTTTGCGAGCTTCTTTAAGGTTGATGCTACTAAGTCCCTGATTTCAGTTCCTACCGAAGCTAAATCATTCAACTGCGCTTCCAGTTTTTCGATCCTGCCTTTGGTCAATTTCTTTACTTGTTGAAAATCATCGCCTGCCATTTCACCGTCTGCATTTTTTAATAGCGCATTTTGATAACGTTTGTTCAATGTATCAATCTCCTTTATGATATTGGCTGCCATTGTCCGGATAAATCCGGGTTAAAACGGATGTAACCCTTTATTGATAGGGGTTACAAGCATTTGAGAAATTATTTTATATCAGCACAGGCCGGGAAATGCCGCCTGTGCCCTTTCGTAATCGCATGAAATTCCAATATCAATAAAATAACCATCCTGAATAAGTCCATATATTTTCCCTCCCTGACAGTAGCGTTCGAGATAGTCTTTCTCATAAGAGAACTTAGCATCGAATTTTTTTTCAAGGAATTTTACAACATTCATAATATAAACACCTCCATTAATGAGTCCTATTTGATAAAATTGTTTTTCTTTAAAATATTTAATACTGTTGTTCTTGTTCAGCTCCACAACTCCATACCTGTCAAAATTCCGCATAGGCTTGAGCGCCAGTGTGGATTCTGCATCACGCTGCAAATGAAAAGCAAAGAGTTCATCGGTATCAACGTCAAACAATGTATCTCCGTTCACTACTATCACGTTCTCTTCCGTTGTCTGTTGACAGGCAAGACGGGTAGCCCCGCCGGTACCCAATGGTTCATTTTCCACGGTACAACTATAATTAAGCATAGAAAAATGACCACTCAAATAATCCTCGACGATTTTGTGTTTGTATCCGAGTGAGAAAATAAATTTTTCAACCCTTTCACGACGCAATTGGTTGATCAGGTAAAACAGGAAAGGCTGCCCTCCTACAGATGCCATGCATTTGGGAAGATCAGGAACAACTTCGCGTAATCTGGTGCCAAGGCCACCGGCCAGGATGATCGCTTCTTTTGTCTTCATAATGATAACACATTATAAATAAGGATTCACCAGCACATCCGCCGGTTCATTGACCCGTATACGATTCCTGACAGGAGCATCCAATACATGCACAAAATAAATTTGCTCCAGCCAGGCAGCATGCTTGAATATCCTATTATAAAATAAGAACCTGTTCTGCTCAATTTTGCGCATAGGATGCGTCTGGTTGAATTCTTCAATGGCCAGTAATTCTCCACCCCAGGAATTGTGCGACCAAAGAGCAATATCATCAAAATACACAGGGAAGCGTGAAAGATAGCTTTCCGGATGGTGTTGCAGAATGGACAATGCTTCTTTAGTAGAATAGTAATAATCCAGATCAAATGAAATAAAGCCTATAGGAGCATTGATCAGATCGGTATGCTGAAGGAAATGTGGGATAGTGTCTTTGACTTTGCCAATCACAAGCTGACAATTAGCAGGTAATCTACTCTCCAATAATAGCCGGTTCATTTTAAAATCTCCTTTTTTATACAATTCAGGATGATCGCGGTAGTCCATTGGTTCTGGCATACCTTCTCCAGTATCGAATCCGAATACCTGGAATTCCACTTGATATATTTTGCTCAGTTTTTGGCAGATCTTGCCAATATTCATTAACCCTCCGCCTGTTGCCACACCGAATTCAATGACCGTTATCTTTTTAATCCCGTTGGCAATAGCATGTTCAGCAGCTTGTAACAACGAATAAGCATGATTTTGTCTCAGTACCAAATCGAACCATATCTTAGCCTTGTAGGAGCCAAATATCCAGACAAAGAAGGCAACGATATTCATGTGAAGCGGTTCACTGAAGCGTTCGGTAACTAATCGTTTAAGAATATGCCTTTTTTTTAACTTTTTATAATAACCTAACCCCATAAGATGTTGTTTTTTGTAAAACAAGTATTTAAGATATTTTTCCTGAGGGTATCACTAATTACATCAACCACATTTTAGTCGTTGCAAGCAGGTTTCGATTTGCTGATTTTTTTTAATCAGATGGCCCAGGTTTTTAAACCATGTTCAACAAACTGGTAACGTTTGATACCCGCGCCAAACTTTTCAAGTGTTTTCATTACCTGGTGCTTTGTGTTGGCAGGGCAATAAAACGTCATGAATCCCCCTCCGCCGGCTCCTGAAATTTTTCCGCCTGTTGCGCCAGAACGTTTAGCGGCCTGGTAAACTTCATCGATCCGTTCATTACTGATCCCCTCCGCTATTTTCTTTTTTTGTAAAAAACCGTAATCAAGTATGTTGCCGATCTCATGTATATTACCTGTTAATAAGGCTTCCTTCATCATCAGGGCCTGCTCTTTCAACTGGTGCATTGCCAGGATCGGTTGTTCTTTTTTGTTTGCCACATTACTACTTTGTCTTTCAATGATTTTTGCCGATCCACGCCTGGCAGATATATGATAAAGAAGGAGATTGTTTTCCAATTCGAATAAATACTGTTCTTTGACCCTAAGCGGGTTCACTATCACTTTATTATCTGCATAAAACTCCATAAAATTGACTCCGCCAAAAGTAGCTGCATATTGGTCTTGTTTTCCACCGGCCATTCGCAGATCATTTCTTTCGATATCATAAGCATAATTGGCAATATCATATTCGCCCAACGGCAACCGTAGCATTTCTGCAAATGCACCAATGATGGCTACAACAAGAGTAGAAGAAGTACCAAGCCCCGAACCAGCCGGGGCATCAACGTGTGTAGATAAACGAAAGCTTGTCTTTGGAAAGCCAAAGTCGTATTGGATCCGGTTGTACACTCCTTTCAGCAGATCCAGTTTTCCATCAATAGGCAGCCTTTTTCCCCATTCAAAGTATTGTTCCTGCTGTTGATCCACAGATGTAATGATGATACCATTCTGTTTGATGGGCTCAATACTTGCCGATGCATATAAAGAAACTGTTGCATTCAGTATAGCACCTCCATACAAGTCACTATACGGACTTACATCAGTGCCACCACCTGCCAGGCCAATTCGTAAGGGGGCTTTACTTCTATAGATCATTTCATGTTCATTTTGAAAAATAATTCCTGATAATAAATTGCCTGAAAATCATCTCGAAAGTACAATTGAAAATGATTGCACTTGCGTAGAATCTCTTCTACAAATTCGCACTACCTAGTCCTACAAGTGATAGGAAGCGGGTTCTATTTCCCTCCTGTCAAATTCCTTCTTCCTTTGTATAAATTCTTTATCCAGAAAAATCATGCGGAATTTACATAGATACATTTGTTTACTATCGGTTATACTTCCTTCATGTGTTAACATGCATAAAACAACTTATTTCAACGGCCTGCAGGACGGTGAAATACAATCTGCACAATCGAACACGTTACTGATTCATAAAAATGATATTTTGAGCATTTCAGTAAGTAGCCTGAATGCAGAAGCTTCGGCAGTATTTAATGCGCCGAATACCCTTCAGGCTTCATCTTCCACTTTGAATGGAGTAAGCTCCCAGCAGGGCGGTTACCTGGTAAACGACAAAGGAGATATTCTTTTCCCTATGATCGGGACGATGCATGTAGAAGGACTGTCGACAACCCAGTTGAGTGATTACATTGAGAAGACCTTATCAGATAAGAAACTATTGGTAGGCCCTATTGTTGCCGCACGTATCACTAATTATAAAGTCACTGTTCTTGGCGAAGTGGGGCATCCTGGCGTGGTTGCCGTCCCAAACGGGCAAATAACAATCCTTGAAGCATTAGGTTTTGCAGGCGACCTAACCATTTATGGCAGGCGCGATAACGTATTATTAATACGGGACAATGGTAAAAATAAGACGGCGCATCATATTAACCTCAATGCGAAAGATATTTTCAGTTCATCATTTTATAAGCTGGAACCGAATGATGTAGTGTATGTCCAGCCGAATAAAGATAAAGTGAGGAGTGTTAATAATTCAAGGCAGTTAATGCCGGTAGTATTTGCCGCCCTGTCTTTCTTAGTTGTTGCAACCAACAGTTTATACTTAAACAGGTAGTAATGAAAAGAATGAAAGTTTCCAAAGACGCTTATATCGAAAAGAACGATACAGACCTGTTGAAACGGATGTCCTTTCGATACCTGCCTTATTGGCCGTTATTCCTGGCAGCTGTTATCGTAAGCTTTGCTGTGGGGCTGGTTTACCTGGAATATACTGCCCCCATATATGGAGTAACCGCCTCCATACTGGTAAAAGATGAAAAGAAAGGGCTCGACGATTCAAAGGCTGAAGATGCTCTTAATTTTTTTGGTGAAAAGAAGATAGTAGAAAATGAAATAGAAGTAATTCATTCCAGGTCTATGGTTTCTCAAATGGTTACCCATTTGTATTTATATGCACCGATAGAAGAAAAATCCGGCTTTATCTACCGGACAGTTCATCTACCCGTTTCTGTTTATCGTTCTGCTTATCTTACCAGCCCGGTGCAGATAGAGCTTGAAAAACCTGAAGAACTTCATTATGAAGTCAACAGGGTGAAATTCAGGTATGATGCACATACTCAAACTGTGATTACCAGCAACGCTACTTATCCATTAAATAAATGGACAGCTTCTCCCTGGGGCCGTATCCGTTTTTCAAAAAACCCGCTCGCAACTACCAGCGTTCCATCAAAAACATTTTTCTTTTCGTTGGTCAGCCTGCCAAAAGCAACCAATGAAATACAAAATAACCTGGAGGTATCCCCTACGAGTAAATTATCGACGGTAATCAATATCAGCTATAAAGATGCCGTACCGGCACGCGGAGAAGCCATTATTAATGAACTGATTAACTGTTATACACAAGCGTCTATTAATGATAAGGCTGCAGCCGCGGCGAATACGCTTGATTTCGTGGAAAAGAGATTGAAACTGTCGGGAAAACAATTGGATGATGTTGAAGCAGATGTCCAGAGTTTCAGAACAGCAAACGGCATTGTAAATGTGAGCCAGCAGAGCAACCAATATTTGCAGAATGTGAGCGCAAATGATCAAAAGATCAGTGAAATGGACATTCAGCTTTCGGTGCTGAACCAAATTGAATCTTATGTATTGTCCAAACAAAGTCAGCCGGGCCTCGTTCCATCCACGCTTGGGATTAAAGATCCCATGCTCACACAATTGCTCGACAAATTATACGAAGCCGAAATCCAATATGAAAAATTAAGAAAGACAACAGCAGAAGAGAATCCGATCTTATTATCTGTTAAAAATGAGATCGCAAAGATAAAACCAAACGTGCTGGAGAATGTAAGGAACCAGCGCAACAGTATCCTCGCAGCAAAAGACAAGCTCGTTGCAACAAGTTCGCATTATAACGACTTACTAAATACGCTGCCTGACAGGGAAAAGGAACTAGCAAAGATCAGCAGGCAGCAAAATATAGAAAATAGTATTTACAGCTTCCTGCTTCAAAAGAAAGAAGAAGCAAGCCTTGCATTCAATGCCGCAGTTGCCGGTAGCAAAATCATTGATAAAGCGCAATCATCCGCTCAGCCGGTAAGTCCAAGGGCATGGCTGATCTGTTTAATCGCTTTGGTATTGCCCATAGTGTTTGTGTCGTTTAGCATAGATGCAAGGGAGTTTTTCAGTAATAAAGTATTGTTCAGGCGCACAATAGAAGAACTGACCGTACTTCCTATAATTGGCGAGCTGGGATATAAAAGATCAAAAGAGATGCTGGTTGTCAGGAAACACAGCAGGACCGCCATTACCGAACAATTCAGAAGTCTCCGCAGTTCGGTGGCATCCAGCTTGTTAAAGGAAAAGGGTAAAGTGATCATGGTTACATCTTCCATGGCAATAGAAGGAAAAAGTTTTGTAGCAATCAACCTTGCCGTAGTTTTTGCACAGGCGGGAAAGAGAACAGTGCTGATTGAAGCTGACATGTACAAGCCAAAGCTCAGTGCTGCGCTTCATTTGAACGATGAAACGGGGTTAAGCGATGTGCTGGAAACCGATCAGCCATCTTCCATATTGGAGTCCTGCATTTATCGTACAGCCACTTATAATAATCTCTTTATCATTCCGGCAGGTAATGCACCAAGCAATCCTTCGGAGTTACTAATGAACAGCAACTTCGATATATTGATGAAAGAACTGGAGAATCAATTCGATATCATCATTATCGATTCCGTTCCCATCAACCCTGTGCCCGATGCATACACGATTTGCAAATTCGCTACCCTCACCCTGTTTGTAGTCAGACATGGTATTACCCCAAAGGAAAAATTATTGATCATTGATGAAGACCCGAAAATGCAAGATTTGAAAAATGTGCATATCGTATTCAATGGGATCAGGAGAAGAGGCATTGCTACTTCAGGGTTCGGCCATTCGTATGGATATGGGCATAACGGTAAGGAAGGATATGGTTATTACGGGCATCAAAGAGCGAAGACTGTTTTGTCCTGAAAAATAGGTTGGATTTCGAAAAATTATTATGGAGAGGCCCTCTCATACATCGTATGGGAGTGGACTTGCGAAGCATTTCTTTAAAATCTTAATACAAAACACTATGTTAAACTCAGCTAAATGGTACGCACTTTACACGAAACACGGATGGGAAAAAAAAGTAGCAGGCTTGCTGTCAGCCAAAAGCATTGAAAGCTATTGCCCCGTTAACAGAGTTTATCGTCAGTGGAGTGACAGAAAAAAATTGATCATGATTCCCTTGTTCACAAGTTATGTATTTGTGAGGATCGATGAAAAGGACAAGCAAGTAGTACGTTCTACTGCCGGCGTAATCAATTTTGTTTATTGGATGAATAAACCAGCGGTCATACGAAACGAAGAAATAATTATTATTAAAAAGTTCCTCAAAGAATATGAAAATGTGCAGTTAGATAAGATAGCTGTTCGGAATGGAGACGCTGTTCGCATAACAAATGGAGCGCTGATGGGACAGGAAGGGTTGGTCTTTTCAGCGTCTAACAAGACGATAAAAATCATGTTGCCATCACTGGGCGTTATGATGATGGCTGAAGTAAATGCTTCTCATGTTGAATTAGTGCAGCAAAATCAATTTCATTTATCTGAAATCGTCAACTAGGGTCAAGCCCATTCTTTCTAAAGACCGTTACTAATGGCGCTTTTAATTGCATTAGCAGCACTTACACTGCTTTCATTTTTTATATCTTTTTTCAAGAGCAAATACTCACGCGAGTCCTATTTGCTGTTCAACGGCTATTGTCTTCCTTTAATGAGTCTTGGAGTAACACCAGCAGCTTTTGGCGGGTTACAGGTATTTGCAGTGCTCGCTTATTTTGCCTTTTTCTTCTTCATTAAAGATTTCATTTTCATTTCAGATAAAAACAAGATCTATTTCTACCTGTTCAGTGGGTTGATGGTCATTTTATTAACAGGAAGTTTTTATTCTGAATTTGTCACCAATTCATTATTCAGCATACTGTCCGTTTTACCCATATTTATCTTCTCAAGGCTTTTGCTGAAAGAGCTTTTCGTTAACCCCGGCCTGATGCACAAAATGATTCGTGTATTTCAATGGTCATTCCTGGTAGCAGTGGTCTTTATGATCATGCAGATGCTGGTTGGAATAACATTTAATTTCTATGAAAACCGCAGCCCGGGTTTGAATCCCAATGTATCCGCCGAAGAAGGGATTCGATATCCGGGCTTTTTCATGGATGCACAAATGAACACACAATTTCTCGGCATGCTTAGCTTTTTATTCCTGATCAACTTCAAAAATATTTTTAAACCAGCCGCTGTAAATTATTTATTATTCAGCCTAGTCGTCGTTGCAGTGTTTCTTTCCGGGGGGCGATCAGGCTTTTTTGGATTGACGGCAGGCTTTTGTTTCCTCGTACTGTTTTTGGGATGGAGAATGCGGTATTTTATTGGACTGGGAACATTTATTGCAATGGTTTCTATGTCTTTCCTGAAAGATTCATTCATTCTTTTCAAGCGCATGAATACTTTTGACGATTCTTACACATTCCGCGCTTATATATGGAAAGAAGCCTATAACATCTTTTTGGATCACAAATTCTTAGGAATTGGCATAGGGAACTATAAAGACTACGCCAATCATTATTCCTCCGATCAATACTATGTTCTCAAAGACAATAGCATCTTATTGCTGGACCAGCCTGAAAATGGCTATCTTAAATTATTGACGGAGTTCGGCATTATCGGGTTTGTAATCTCTTTTTTACTGATCATTATACCAGTATCAAAAGCGCTGTACGCCCACCTGGAAACAAGAACAAATCACTTCGCTCTTTTTTGCATAGCATCCATCATTTGCTGGCTCGTTTCCTTTAACTCACTTTATACATTAACCGATGCAAGAATTGTGATCTTATTGACTTCATTGACCTGTTTTGTGATTAAATCCAATGCTTTCAATTTAACAAGCACAGAAAACAAACTTATTAATACATCCATCAGAGAACAACTTTCTCCACTATGATCCTTTATTATTTTAAAAAAATAACATCCTTATGGCAGTCAAGCCTGATGCGCAACAGCTTTTGGGGTTTGGCATCGAATATATCGCAAGCACTTTTAATAAGCCTGTTCTATGTAATGCTTGCAAGAAAATACAGCGCTACCGATTTTTCGTATTTTCTCATTGCCATCTCTATTTACCAGTTCCTGACAACCATTTCCAACCTGGGGTTGGGGCAATGGTTCACCCGGGAGGTTGCCAATACGGGTAATACAGAAAAGATCATAAGTAAGTTTCTGAAATTGCAGTTGTATTGCGGCGCCGGCTTTTACCTGTTCAATGTATTAATTGCCTTTGCATTGTATGATAATCATGAAATTCGCCTGCTCGCAGCTCTCGCAGGAATCAATATTGTTTTTGACAATCTCATTTATGTTATCAAATGCCTGAACATTGCAGGAGCTGCTCAACACATTACTTTCAAGATTGTTGTTGCCGATTCTATTCTGAAATTTTTAATGGTTCTGCTGTTCTGCTTCTTCCCTATGTCAATTATCGCTTTATCATTCGGATTGATCTGCATCAGGTTCCTTACCCTTAACCTTTTCCTGAAATTTGGGTTGAGGCAAAGACTTGATACACGGTCACTTCTTATCAATAAGATACCCATCAAAGAAGTAGCCAGGATCGTTATAAACAATTGGCCCTTTCTTGTCATCGGAAGTGCTTCCGTGGTCTACTGGCGCATCGGAAATATCATTATCTCTAAAATGCTTTCCCTTTTCGATGTAGCCATATACGAAATTTCATTTCGCATATTTTCCTTCTTTCAAATAGTGCCGCTAATCCTTTCTGCTACATTGTTTCCTCATTTTGTTTCATTATACAATGCAGGCAATACATCACAATTCACTGCCTGTTATAAAAAATACCTGCACTTTTTTCTGATCTATGGCCTTTTTATATACACTTTTATCTATTCATTTTCCGGGTGGATGGTCCCCTTCCTATTCGGGCAACAGTATGCCGCTGCACCAATCTATACCGAGCAAATGTTTTTGACGATGCTGCTTTTTCCTACGGGTATGCTCCAGGCCACTGTGTTGATATCAATGAAACTTGAAAAGGTTGATATGATCATCAATATCATCAGTCTCATCATTGTTGTTTCGTCTATATTGGTGGGCTTATCTTTCATTCATTCACTTACGGTTGTAAATATTTCCATCTTTATTTCCTTTTTAATCTTCCACATATGCCAGGACTACATTCTTGTGAAAAAGGGTATACTGACAATCAGGGGGGTTATGAATTTTTATAGTGCAACGGTCCTCTTTATTGCCGGTTATGCCTACCTGACATCTAAATATATGGCAGTTACTTTATTTGGAATCGTTTGGGCGCTGGTTGCTGTTGTCTTAACAATCACACGGTGGATAAAAACAGTCCGGTCGCAATCCGCCATTGCAGACACACACACTTTATAATTCTTTTATTCATGAGAATATTTTATCTATCCTCAGTAAATCTGATCGATGCCGATATAAATATCCTTTCGCATCTCAGCAAAATTCATGAAATCATTTTCAGGTTACTCATACCGGAATCTGTCTACATCCATTGGGGAAAAGAGTTGAACAGATTAAGGGAAGAAAATAAACTTATACAATCCCGAATCGTCCGTTTGAAATATCGGCGAAGAAACCCTTTCAATATCCCCTTGTATATAAGGTTGATTTTGGAGATCAGAAGAGGCCATTACGATATCATTTATATAAATGATTTTGAAGATGTCTATTTCAGGTTATTATTTGCTGTTTTCATCAGGAAGGATAAAACCGTTTATGGAATCCATGATGTTGCATACCACAGCGGATGGAAACATAAAATAATAAAGCGTGCAAGCAGGGAAGTATTTCTCAGAAAATTCGATACCGTTCTCACTTTTTCCAGGTCCCAGGCAAAACTGCTTGAATCAAAATGCAGACGGGTATTTTCAGTCCCGCTGGCCCTGAAGTGTTTTGGAGACAGTTCCGGTATTAAAAAAGACTATAGTACTATCCAATTTTTATTCTTTGGAAATATCGCCTCTTACAAAGGACTGGATATCCTGATTACCGTGATCAAAAAATTATCACTGAAGTACAATAATTTCCGGCTGATCATCGCGGGAGATTGCAATGACTGGGAATCTGTTTATAAACCAATGATCGCGGATAACAAATATATAGTTGCAGATATCCGGTATATTGAAAACGACGAGATACCTGATTATTTTGCCTCTTCCCATTATCTTATCCTTCCTTATAAAGATGTAACACAAAGCGGCCCGCTGATGATCGCTTATTATTACCAGGTTCCTGTTATCGCAAGCGATTTAGAAGGATTCAGGGAGTATATACAAGAAGGCACAACGGGGTTCATTTTCAGTGCCGGCCAGGAAGACCAGTTGGAAAAGGAACTTGAAAATTCAATACTCAGGAAAAAGGAAACTTACGAACACCTCGTGTGCAATATGAAAGATTTTGTCTCGCAGCAATATGGTCCAGCAGCTATTGCATCGAAGTACGACCATATTTTTAAAGAAGTATATGAGCACTAAATCCGTTTCAAACAATCTTCATGTCATTTTTTCAATTCATATTCCAGGACTGGCGAGCAAATAAAGCAAACCCGAAAGGAAGGGCTATTCTGTTGCTTTTCAGGATCGCTAATTTTTGTTCAAGGCGCCGGATATATTACTATTTAGGCGCCCCCTATCTGATATTTTATAAAATTCTTGTTGAATGTTTTTTCTGTATTGAAATACCATGGAATGTGAAAATCGGAAAAAACCTCACTTTATTTCATGGGCAATGCCTGGTCATGAACAAAGAAGTGGTGATCGGAGAAAATTGCACGTTGAGGCATTGTATAACCATCGGTCATAAACAAACTAAAACCGGTGGCTTCAGCGGATCGCCGGTTATAGGTGATTATGTTGACATAGGCAGCAATGTTTGCATAATCGGGAAAATTTATATCGGCGACCATGTTAAAATAGGCTGCGGCTCCATAGTAACAAAAACCATTTATGATCATCTAACAGTAGTCGGGAACCCTGCTGCACCCATGCATGAAAGAGAGCGGGTATTTTAAAAAGCTGCTATTTAGTTAATAAAATTCAAATCTATATGATGAAAGTTTTAATTGGAATTAATCCTAAGGGTCACATCCATCTTGCAACTGATGAATTGGACGGGCTTGCCAATACCGGCATGCTATGCAGACCCATCAGGTATGGCAGAAAAAATTATTCAGTGAATGGGGTAATCAGAAGATTATTCGATACAGTATCCAATTCATTCAACATCATTTCAACGCTGTATCGATTTTCACCTGACATTTTATACCTCAATTCGCGCTTCGAGCCCGTCGCTTCCGTGAGGGATTTTATCACCCTGTTCCTGGTGAAATGTTTTTATTATAAAGAAATAAACATTGTCATAAAATCACACGGATCCGATATGTCTGTGTTTACCAGCAGTTCCTTGCTATACAGGCGTGTCATCATTCCCTACCTTATCCGTCATGTTGATTTGTGGTTATTCCTTTCCAAAGAAGAGAAAACGATTGTTAAACAACACAACTGGCGAATGGCAGAAAAAGTATTTGTCACCGGTAATATCATTGAGCCTTCCCGGCTAATCTCAAACGATGATTTCAGAATAAAATACCATCTCAACAATGGGAAACTGAGAATTCTTTTTATCGGCCATGTCGTCTATGAAAAGGGTGTATTTGAATTTTTAAAGGCTGTGCCGCTGGTGGAACGAAAAGATAAATGTGATTTCATACTCGTCGGAGACGGAGAAGATCTTGGCGAAGCCAAAGAACTTGCCATTGATCTTGGCGTAACTTCTTATATAAGGTTCCTGGGATGGGTGGAAGAGGGTGAAACAGAGCACTTTTACGACTGTGTTGATATACTGGTCTGCCCCTCTTTTCAGGGAGAAGACTTTCCGATGGTTTTATTCAAAGCAATTGCTTCAGGATTACCGGTGATTACCACCAGGATGCGTACCGCTATCGACTATTTAACGATGCCCGAAAATGTTATATGGGTAGAGCCCAAAAATGAAAAACAGGTTGCAGAAGCGCTCAACGAACTGATAAAGAACGATGAGCTCCGAAACAATATGAGTACTAACAATAGAAAATTAGCAACTCAATTCTCACGGGATAAAGTTTGCGATGAGATGTATGAAGCATTTATGTCTCTTCAATAAATAACATTTCTATGTCTATTATTAAAGCACTTAAGAAAGTCAGAAATGAGCTACTCAGGAAAATAAAATACAGGAAATACTCCATCGGTCCGGGGTTTTCATCAGGTATACGCGTACGCTTACAGGCACAACGAAAACTGGTGATTGGAAAAAATTTCTATATCGGAAGGGAAGGCCTGATTGAGGCCGATGCAGTAATTGGCGACAATGTCATGTTTGGCAATCGTGTTGCAGTGATTGGCAAATACGATCACAATTTTCAGCAAATAGGTACCCCCACAAGACTAGCCATGCAAATACGTGATGCAGATTATAATTGGAAAGGGCTTGAGCTCATCACCGTCATTGAAAACGATGTGTGGGTTGGCTATGGCAGTACGATATGCGGAGGCGCCAAAATATGCGAAGGAAGCATCATTGCAGCTGCCAGCCTGGTCACAAAAGATGTTGAACCTTACTCCATATATGGGGGATCGCCCGCTAAAAAAATAAGGAACAGGTTTGATACAGCCGAAGAGCTTCAAAAGCATCTTCAATTGGTAAAATCGAAATATTATGGTGTCCTGTAAGGCTTCTTCACGCTGCGGCAATTTCTAATCAGCTCAAACAGCTGCTGGTTTTCTCATAATCAATTAAGCAAAAGACAACTTCATGAAAGTATTAATTGGAATCAATCCAAAAGCACATGTTTTGCCCGGGACAGACGAACTGGACGGGCTTAACAAGATTGGGTTTCAATGCAGGTCTGCCAGGTATGGCAGAAAAGATTACTCCGTGCAGGGGCATACTCGAAGGTTATTCGATGTGGTTTTAAATTCATTCAATATCATCTCCGCATTATATACATTTTCACCTGATATTTTATACCTGAATTCCCGCTTCGACCCCCTTGCTTCCGTCAGGGATGCCATCACCATATTCCTGGTAAAATGTTTTTATTATAAGAAACTGAAGATCGCAATCAAATCACATGGCTCGGATATGTCCGTGTTTACAACAAGGTCTTTTCTATATAAGCGGATCATCGTTCCCCATCTTACCCGGCATGTAGACTTATGGCTGCTTCTTTCCGAAGAAGAAAAAAGCACCATCAGCAAATACAATACTGGTATAGCTGAAAAAGTGTCTGTCACCTGCAATATTATAGACCCTTCCCGGCTTATATCAAGCGCGGAGTTCAGAAAAAAATACAAGTTGAACAACGACAAGATGAAAATCATTTTTATAGGTCGTGTGGTTGATGAAAAAGGAGTGTTTGAATTTTTGAAGGCCATACCATTAGTGGATTGTAAGGATAAATGCGATTTTATTCTTGTGGGCGATGGCAAAGATTTTAGCCAGGTGAAGCAGCTTGCCGGAGAACTCGGCCTTGATCCTTATCTGAGGTTTATTGGATGGGTGGAAGAAGGCGAAACAGAGCACTTCTACGACTGTGTTGATATACTGATCTTACCAACTTTTCATACGGAAGGGTTCTCAATGGTTTTATTCAATGCCGTTGCTTCCGGATTGCCTGTTATCACTACAAGGATACGCGCTGCAGTTGATCATTTAAAAATGCCTGAAAATGTTATCTGGGTAGAGCCTAAAAGCGAAAAACAAGTTGCCGATGCAATCAATGAACTGATAAGAAATGAAACACTTAGAAATAATATGAGCGCTAATAATAAAAAATTAGCATCCCGGTTCTCGCGTGACAAAGTTTGCCATGAAATGAGCGAAGCTTTTATGTCGATATAAGTCTGTTATAACACAGAACAAGCTTCAGAAAGTTTCCTGATTCACATAAAATATAGACTAAGTATGTTAAAAGAAAACGCAGATAATACCAGTCATAACTCTGTATCTCATAAAATGAGGTATCACCGGTTTGAATTATTCATGGACCTGATCAAAGAGATTGATGGGCCAATAAGGATACTCGATATTGGCGGAACGGAAGCGTATTGGAAGATGATGGGATTAAACAGTGACCGGATTAAGATAACCTTACTCAATCTGACCAGCGAAAAAACAAGTACTTCCAACATCCTGAGCGTTCGGGGAGATGCAACTAATTTATCGTCCTACAAAGACAAAAGCTTTGACATCGTGTTCTCGAACTCGGTTATCGAGCACCTGTTTACTGAAATGAATCAGCGGAAAATGGCCGCTGAAGCGATGAGAGTCGGGCGGCGGTATTTTATTCAGACCCCAAATTTTTATTTTCCCCTTGAGCCCCATTTTCTTTTCCCGTTTTTCCAGTTTCTGCCGAAAAGTATCAGGGTTTCCCTGATCAACAGGTTTGCGCTTGGTCATTTTAAACGGATTGAAAGGATAGACGATGCACGTAAACTGGTTGATGAAATCAGGTTATTGACCATTAAAGAAATGAAGAGGCTTTTTCCAGGATCAAAAATTTGGGAAGAAAAACTATATGGCCTCACAAAGTCAATCATAGCACACAATTTCAGTTGAGAACACCCATTTCTAAAAGTATATACTATATGCTAAGAAGTAAATTAATGCATTTCGATCTTTCGGTGGGCGCGTATTCAGCATTCGTACCAGACATCATACAGCTTGCAAGGAAAAGACTGTCATCCAATGTTTGCATTGCGGCTGTGCACATGTTTGTAGAAGCCTGGCTCGACAGCAGCTATCAAAAGGTTATCAATAGCGCCGACATCATAACACCAGACGGCAAGCCATTGACATGGGCATTACGTCTCCTGTATGGAATCAGGCAGGACAGGGTTGCGGGTAGCGATATCCTGCCCGAATTATTACGGGAATGTGAAAAACAACAACTCACCGTATTTTTTTATGGAGGCTCGCAGCATTTATTGGATGAGACTTCAAAGTTTCTCAGCAATCAATACCCTGCTTTAAAAATAGCAGGCTTGTACAGCCCGCCATTCAGGGAATTAACAGAGTCGGAGAATATTGAGATCGTAAAAAAAATAAATGATGTCGCGCCCAATATCGTGATCGTAATCCTGGGATGCCCCAAACAGGAAAAATGGTCGGCATATATGAAAGGAAAGATCCATTCAGTAATGGTTGCGGTCGGCGGCGCATTGCCAATAGTTATAGGTATACAAAAAAGGGCTCCGCAGTGGATGCAGCGTTCGGGACTGGAATGGGTACACAGGCTGTCAGTTGAGCCGAGGCGGTTGTTTAAAAGATATGCAGTAACCAATACCCTATTCGTATATATCATCTTCAGGGAATATTTACGAAGAAAAATATTCCGCAATCGCATTCATTATGATAGCATGTAAGCAATCACCAAAACATTAATGATTAGTCTTAATCAATTCTGAACCTTTTCAATGAAAATTGAACAAATAACTTTTACCAGATTTTTAGCGGCCTTTTCCATAGTGGTTTATCATTATGGGGAAACCGTCTCCCCCTTTAACAATAAGCACATTTCATTTCTCTTCCGACATGCTGATGTTAGTGTCAGCTATTTTTTTCTGCTGTCAGGTTTTATCATGATTGTTGCTTACAGAAATAAGGAAAGTATAAATAGTTTACAGTATTATAAAACCAGGATTGCCAGAATTTACCCGAGTTATCTGCTTGCCCTGTTTCTCATTTTAATTCATGAGATATATAAAAAAAGCCTGAGCATCAGGAACCTGGCGCTTAGTTTTTTTGCGATACAGGCATGGGTTCCCGGCAAAGTGATGATATTAAATTACCCTGCATGGTCTTTATCAGTTGAGTTCTTTTTTTATGCGATTTTCCCTTTACTATTTAACCGGTTTTATGCAACCAAAAAGAAAATTACAATCCCTGTTTTACTTATCTGGCTTTCATCTAACATCTTTGCTAACTGGTTTGTTAACTCAAATTATTACCACCCATTCCCTTCAAAAACCTATGACTTCGTCAATTTTTTTCCTTTGATGCACATAAATGCATTTCTTGTAGGGAATTTATTAGGCCTTTATTTTTTAGAGAACCTGGGTAGGCAGAGAAACTACGACTTACTCATCGTGCTGTTTGCTATTCTTTTTCTTGTATTGCTTAAGTACAGCATGAATATTTATTATCACGACGGATTGATGGCAATTGTGTTCGCCCCCCTGATATTCTTTATCTCATCAAGTACAGGAGTGATTACAAAAATATTCAGGTCCGGCATTTTAGTTTTTTTGGGCGAAACCAGTTACGGCATTTACATATTGCAGGCTCCGGTTTTCATGTCGTCGAGGTTTGTGTTGAAATTTTTCGGTATTACAAACGAAACGCCCATCTTTTATGTCACCGTACCGTTGTTGATAGCAGCAGCTTCGTTAAGTTATTTATTCATTGAAAAACCCCTGAGAGACTGGGCGAAGAACACAGACTTTACTCAGGTAAAATATAAATTATTAAATAAACTCCTATGAAAAAAAAAGCACTTGTATGTGGCGCCGGTGGATTCATTGGCGGCCATTTGGTTAGCCGTTTAAAAAAAGAAGGTTATTGGGTGAGGAGTACAGACCTGAAAGAAAATGAATATGGTAACAACGGCGCCGACGAAATGATCCTCGGAGACCTTAGAAATCCCGAGCTGGCAGCCGCTGTTGTTACCAGCGATTTGGATGAAATATACCAGCTGGCAGCAGATATGGGCGGCGCTGGCTTTGTATTTACGGGTGAACATGATGCAGCCATCATGCACAATAGCGCAACCATCAACCTCAATGTACTGGAAGAAGCAAAGAATAAAAAAATACCTAAAATATTTTATTCTTCTTCTGCCTGCATGTACCCGGAATACAACCAATTAGATCCCGACAATCCTACCTGTTCTGAAGACTCTGCCTACCCGGCAGCACCTGACAGCGAATATGGCTGGGAAAAACTTTTTAGTGAAAGATTGTTTCTTTCTTATCAGCGTAATCATGGAATACAGGTAAGGATCGCCCGTTTCCATAACATATTTGGGCCTATGGGAACCTGGACAGGTGGCAGGGAAAAAGCGCCGGCGGCTGTTTGCCGGAAAGTTGCCGAAACACCAGATGGCGGCATCATCGAAATCTGGGGAGATGGCAGGCAAACCCGCTCATTCCTTATTGTGGATGAATGTGTGGAAGGAATCAGGCGATTGATGAACAGCAACTTTTCAGGCCCTGTAAATATCGGCTCAGAAGAAATGATTACGATCAATGATTTTGCTAAAATGGTCATTGGCATTTCAGGAAAAAAATTGTCGATTAAGAATATTCCCGGTCCAACAGGTGTAAGAGGCAGAAATTCTGATAATACTTTGATCAAAGAAAAACTAAACTGGGCGCCCACACAGCCCTTAAAGAACGGTGTAAAAAAAACGTATATATGGATAACAGAACAGCTCAAAGTGTCAAATAAACGACATTCAATTATACATTAGAAATCAAAACCGATGGATAAGAAATCATTGCATTTAATGCAGTCGTTTTTGACCTGTCTTGACATTTTATCTCTCAATGTCATTTTCTGCATTGCGTGCTATCATTTTGAACAGCAGTTGGTGAAGGGCCTTTTTTTCTATTACGCCTTATTCATGTTTTATTTGAATATTTCCTGGTTGTGCACCGCCCTTATTACAGGTCAGTACAGTGAGAAAAATATTCCATTTTCCGAGAGGCTGGCAAGGCGTTCATTCCACACATACGTTTATTTTCTGCTGATGGGATTTGCCTACCTGTTTTTTTCCCACCAGGCTTATATTTCGAGGCTATTTACGACCGTAGTGCTTATTGGCTTTACAATGGCTTTATTTTTTAACCGTTTCCTATACGCCCTCATCTGCGGCTATTATAAAAGAACCGGGGATGGAGCAGAAAAAATTGTGATTGTAGGATACAATGAGGTTTCTAAAAAGCTGGCAACCCATCTTGAAAATGATCCTGTAAGCAAGCACATTGTGGGGTTTTGCGAATCACCGGGAAATGTGAAAGAATTGTCGCACTACCCTATCCTGGGCAATGTAACTGACGTAGTAACCGTATGCAGGAAATATGGGGTTACAGAAATATATTCCACCATTCCTCCGCGGCAAAACCCGGAGATCATCCGGCTCATCAATGATGCTGATTTCAATTGTATCCGGTTTAAAGTCATACCCGATCTTAATCATTTCATTCCCCGTTTCGGGCATATTGATTACCTGGATGATGACCTGCCGGTGATCTCACTCAGGCATGAACCGCTTGAGGATGCCGGCAGCAGAATAAAAAAAAGGATATTTGATATCATTTTCAGTTCAGCCGTAACATTGTTAGTATTGAGCTGGCTGTTTCCCCTTATCGCCATCCTGATAAAATTAAGTTCCAAAGGCCCCGTTTTTTTCATTCAAAAAAGAGCAGGAAGAAATAATAAAGTATTCAACGTCTTTAAGTTCCGGACGCTTAAGCATGAAAGTGAGGCGCAGGACTTCCGGCAGGTGAGCAAAAACGACAACAGGGTTTTTAAGGTAGGACGATTTTTAAGGAAAACAAACCTGGACGAGCTACCCCAGTTTTTAAATGTGCTTGCCGGCCAGATGAGCGTATGCGGACCAAGACCACATCCTTTACCTCTGAATGACACTTACAAAATGGTGGTTGATAAATTTATGGTCCGGCATTTTCTAAAACCCGGAATTACCGGATGGGCGCAGGTTAACGGGCTTAGGGGAGAAACAGAAAATAAATGGAAGATGACCAAAAGAATCGAGGCCGACCTGTGGTACCTTGAAAACTGGAGCTTCTGGCTGGATATAAAAATTATATTCCTTACTATATTCAATATGATCCGCGGAGAAAAGAATGCTTTTTAAATCTTTTTCAACTGACACCTAACATCCAATATCTAATAGCTCATCCCCGACAAGTCAGCTCCGAAAAGTGAGGTTTGTGCGTGGCCGTTCTCCTTTCAATTGTTTTTGCATCAAAATCATACAAACTTTTTTTTGGATTCATTATTGGTTTATTGCGGGAACAAAGATCGATAAAGCAAAAGCGAGCTGATTTTTGGACATGGTGTTATTGGGGGTTTGAAACAATAATTTGGGCAAAGAAAAAGTGAAGAAATACTTGGTTTTTTGGATAATCTGCCAAAATCAAAAATTATGTAATTCTCAAAAATGTGCCCTTACTTATCTCTTTATCAAAAAACCTAATTATGAAAAAAATAGTTTTATTTTTTTATCTGACAATGCCTTTTATTGCTTACGAACAAACCAGTTCACAAAGCCCCAGTTATGTTATCACATTTCAAACGCCCAATTATATTGCCACTCCCGTGGCAGGTAGCGGTTTAGCCGGCATAACTAATTCTGATTTTTACACTGTGTTAAACACAGCTTTTTATAATCTTAAAACCGTTATTGTGCCTGGAGATACTGCGAGGGGCTGGATACATCTTGCTTTTACAGGAGTAGCACAGCTTTCAAATGAGCTTGATTGGTCTGGCGCTGACGGAAGTGGGGCCGCATATAATCAAATTAAGTTAACTGGGATGGGATGGTCAACTAGGATTAACCAGAATACAACAGGTAAACACGCTTTCCATTTTTTTGACGGGTTGTCCATAGTATTAGAAGATATGACTATTGGAGCAGGTTCATCTGCGTTTTCTGCAATCTATTGTGATTCGTCGGGCACACATACTAAAATCAGCGTTAGAAACTCATTGTTTAATAATTTATATATAGTCAACAGCAGCAGCAGTTACCCAGCCATATTTTTGCAAAACTATTTTTATATTAGGATTCCTTACATGAGAGTTTGGAGCAACAATTATACTGCATGGATAAATGAAAATGCAGACACTTCAGTTAGTTATGGTAATTCTCATTTTGGCCTGCTTGAAGTTGCATGCAACAATCCGAATTCACCTAATTCTGCTTTCATGATCAGATCAATAAATAATAAAAGACTTATAGACCATGTTACGGTTGATAATCTAAATATCATCAACGGATATTACGGTTTAAATATAAGTGATGCAGAAGCTTGGGTGTTTAATAAGCTTGATATTGAAACCCCTGTTCAAATACCTATAATAATGGGTTCTTCTACCTCACAAAATACATCATACCAGTGGGCAAAAGCAAATAGCTTTAATAATGCCACATTATTATCAAATACTGCCCAGCCTTTAATTACAGCTGGGGCAAAATCTTATGGAAACGTTTTCAAGAATGCTTTGATGTTCCCCATAAATGGAACAACTCCTATTGTAGCTGATAGCAGTATCAATAACATGCCCAATAGTTATGATATGAACATCGAATTTCCGGGTAATCCCAACCCCTATTTTGCCCGTCCTTCATCAACAAATTTTTCATGGAGGAGTTACCTCGGTACTACAAACTACCTTGTGCAGAATAGCGGCAGCTTCACACCAACGCTCACTAACACCACCAATATCATGTTAAGCACGTTAAGCAAGGCAACCTATTCTCAAAGTGGCAACAATGTTCATGTAATGGTTAGCGGGAACCTGACGCCAATAACAGCCAATACTTCTACGGTTTTAACGCTTAACCTGCCTATTGCAACCACGAATGGCTCGCAGAATTATGTGGGGCAAATTACTTTTGCTAACAGTGGCGGTCCAACATTCGTAAGCGGTATCGGAACCATATCCAGCACATCAGGCATCGCTTTTCAATTTCAACCAACAACAAATGCGGCAGGCAATTTTAATATAAGCTTCGACTATACAACAAATTAAATTTTTCACACAAAGGAACAAAGAATGCAAAGCTCAGAACAAAATTGCATTATTGCTCTACAGTGTGTCCTTTATGTTCGTTGCACCCCTGGTTCCGTTGCTGAAACTGTTTTTGAGCCAACAACCTTTTTAAGCCCTGGATAACCGCGGACGAGTTATTTGTTTAAATAAATTAATTACTTGTCAATGTGAATATACTCCTTATTGAAGGCAATTACTGGCTGATTTGATCCGCGAAGAAAAGAATGCCTTTTAACTGTTTCCCCCGCTTTGTTTATAAAAGGCACCCCTTTGCCGTATACGCTATCATAACTAAAGCATGTTTGACTTTAGCGGGTTTTCACCCACCGGCATGGTTAACCCAGCGCAGGGTTGACATCGATGATAGCTAAGATGTCAATCTTGCCACTATACGCACATATCCCATTGTCATGGTTTGTACTACATCAGAACGCCCCCTTATCCTACAACAGGATTAATGCTCCTATACTACTTTAGGGTGCTACTAATTTTTGTACCCACAAAATCCGACGCACTTTGCAAAAGGTATTGATCATTGACGACTCCAAACTTGTAGGCGCCCGTCTCACTGAAATACTCTCCGGAATAAAATCAGTGCAGGTGCTCGGCCAGGCAAAATCTGCCAGGGAAGGGCTGGCCCTTAGCGAAAAGTTCAGTCCCGATATTGTCTTTCTGGATATCCAATTGCCAGATGGCAATGGTACAAGCATCCTGCCTGCCCTGAAAAAAATAAAACCCGGGATTAACGTGGTAATCCTTTCCAATTTCGATGCCGACCTGCACAGGCCGCTCTTTCCGGGACTGGAGGGTGATTATTATCTCGACAAGTCAAAAGAATTTTTAAAAATTCCTGAAATCATAGAAAAGATCATTAAAACAGAAAAAATACCCGGGAACAACGCTCCTGTAAAGATCAAAACAAAACTGTTCGACAAAGATATTGTCAGCACCGCCGACCAGGCCCTTGATTTTATAGGCAATATCCTCGAATCCTCTACCGAATATTCCATCATCGGAAAAGACCTGGAAGGCACTATTCTTTTGTGGAATGAAGGCGCACGGATATTGTATGGTTACAAGCCCGAAGAGGCAATTGGAAAAATGAACTCATCCAGTCTTCATACGCCGGAAGATGTAAAAGCCAACGTGCCACGGCTGATAATGGATTCGGCCCTGAAAGAGGGGAAATGGGAAGGGACGCTTAACCGCATACGCAAGAACGGGAATCGGTTTACCGCAAGGGTGGTAATTACTCCCAGGAGAGATTCTAGCGGGAAAGCCATCGGATTCCTGCTCATTTCAAAAGACATATCAGATGAGATCCGCCTCACACAGGAGCTGCAGGCTACCCAGTTGTACACGCGCTCTCTTATCGAGGCGAATATCGATGCCCTTATGACAACCGATCCGCTTGGTGTCATCACTGATATCAATAAGCAGATGGAGATTCTTACCGGCTACCCCCGGGAAAAATTATTGGGAATGCCTTTTAAAAATTATTTCACCGATCCAATGCGGGCCGAAGAAGGTATCAGGCGGGTTTTGCAGGAAGGCCGCGTAACCAACTATGAATTGACTTCCAGAAGCGTTGATGGAAAGACAACGCAGGTATCCTATAATGCTTCTACCTTTCACGACGCACAAGGCAAACTCCTGGGTGTATTCGCAGCTGCAAGGGATATCACCGAGCAAAAAAAGCTGGAACAGCAATTGAGAGAATCACAGGCCTATAACCGTGGATTGATTGAATCTTCCGTAGACGGACTGGTAACGGTAGACCGGAACGGAAAGGTGAGCGACGTGAATGCCCGTATGTGCCAGATGTCGGAATATGCCAGGGAAGATCTTTTGGGAATGCCATTTGCCGATTTCTTCCTCGACACCGAGCAGGCAAAGCTGGGCGTTAAACAAACCTTTGAAAAAGGGGAAGTAACCAACTATGTATTAACCCTGCTAACGCACTCCGACAAAAGAATACGGGTGTCTTTCAATGCTACCGTGTTCCGGGATAACTTCAATGAGGTCAGGGGCATTTTTGCATCTGCCCGGGATATTACCCAGCAGGAAAAACTGCAATCCCAACTGTCGGTAGAAAGAACCTATAACCGCGGTTTGATAGAAGCTTCTTTGGATGGATTGATCACTGTAGACCCTATGCTGAAGATCACAGACGTGAATGAAACCATGTGCAGGATGGCAGGGTTCAAAAGAGAAGAGCTGATCGGCACACTCTTTCCCAACTACTTTACCGACCTTACCAGAGCGGCCGAAGGCGTGCGGTTAACGCTTGATAAAGGAGCTGTAACCAATTACGAATTGACCCTCAGGAACAAAGACGGGCAACAAAAACTGGTATCTTTCAATGCAGCCACCTTCGGTAATGAAACCGGCAGTGACAGGGGTATATTCGCATCTGCGCGTGACATTACAGAACAGGCCAGGTTACAGGGGCAGTTAGCGGAACAAAGGGCATATAACAGGGGACTGATCGAAGCCTCCGTGGATGGCCTGGTTACCGTAGATGAAAATATGATCATCACAGACGTGAATGATACCATGTGCAAGATGGCCGAAAAAAACAGGAACCAGTTGATCGGCTCCAGCTTCCCAGAATATTTTAAAGAGAAAGAACAGGCCGAAAACGGCGTCCGGCTCACCTTTAAGGAAGGAGCGGTGACCAACTACGTGCTTACACTGCTAGCCGGGGAAGGCAAGCAAATACCCGTATCCTTCAACGCAGCCATTTTCCGCGATATTACGGGCAACGTAAAGGGTATATTCGCATCGGCCCGGGATATTACCGCCCAAAAACAACTGGAAGAAAAATTGCAGGCTTCCCAGTTATACACCCGTTCACTCATTGAATCGAACATTGATGCTTTGATGACAACCGATCCCCTGGGAACCATTACCGACGTTAACAAACAAATGGAGGCCCTGACTGGCTATTCAAGGGAGGAACTGATCGGAAGCCCGTATAAAAATTACTTTACCAATACTGCATTAGCGGAAGAAGGGATCAGGCTGGTGCTGCGGGAAGGTCTTGTTTCCAATTTTGAGCTGACTGCCAGGCACAAGAATGGGAAAGAGACACTCGTTGCCTACAATGCCGTGACCTTTACCGACCGTCAGCGAAAATTGCAGGGCGTATTTGCGGCAGCCCGTGATATTACCGAGCAAAAAAAACTGGAACAGCAACTGCGGGAATCCCATGCTTATAACCGTGGGTTGATAGAAGCCTCCGTAGACGGACTGATTACCGTTGATCCGGCGCAGGCATTATTACAGACGTTAATGACCGCATGTGCCAGATGACCGGCTATTCGAGAACAGAATTAATCGGTACGCCGTTCTCCGATTATTTCACCGATCCTAAACAGGCAAAAAAAGGTATTAAAGAAACTTTTGAAAAAGGAGTAGTAACGGAATACGCGCTCACCCTTATTTCCCGTACAAAAAGGTTCCTGCATGTATCGTTTAACGCCTCTGTTTTCAGGGATGCAGCCTCCAATACAAAAGGAATATTCGCTTCTGCCCGCGACATTACCGACCGTGTTCGGCTGGAAGAGCAGTTGCGTGAATCCCAGTCCTATAACAGGGGACTGATAGAAGCTTCAGTAGACGGCCTCATTACAGTGGATCCGGAAGGCTTCATCTCAGACCTGAATGAACAAATGTGCCGGATGACGGGATATACACGTGATGAATTGGTAGGCAATCTTTTCATGCAATATTTCACACAGCCGGAACTGGCAGACACGGGCGTTAAAAGGACTTTTGCAGAAGGATTCGTTACCAGCTATGAACTGGTGCTCAAGACCAAGCAGGGGCATAAGACCACCGTATCTTTCAACGCTTCGGTTTTCCGCAATGCCGAAGGGAACGTTCAGGGTATTTTCGCTTCTGCACGCGATATCTCAGAACAGTCCCGGTTGCAGACACAGTTAGCAGAGCAACAAGCCTATAACCGCTCCCTGATTGAAGCCTCTGCCGATGCCCTTTTTGCCATTGCCCCGGATGGTGTTGTTACCGACGTGAATGAAGAAGCCACCCGCCTTACCGGCTTTTCGCGCAAATACCTGGTTGGCTCGCCTTTTTCCGATTATTTTACGGAACCCGACAGGGCGCGCGAAGGTGTTAAGAAAGCCCAGGATGAAAAAAGGGTAATGGGTTATGAACTGATACTGATTACAAGGCAGGGAAGAAGGATATCTGTTAGCTTCAATGCCGGTATGTTTAACGACGCGCATGGACAGCCGTTGGGTATCCTGGCCGCTGCACGGGATAATACGGAACAAAAAAAACTGGAACACCAATTGCGGGAACAGCAATTCTATACCCGTTCCCTGATCGAATCGAATATTGATGCGTTGATCACTACCGACCCTCTTGGGATCATTACCGACGTGAACCAGCAGATGGAACAGCTCACAGGACAAAACAGGGATAACCTCATCGGAACTACATTCAAATCCTGTTTCACCAATCCGCAAAAAGCCGAAGAAGCGATCCGGCTGGTGTTAAAAGAGACAAAGGTTACGGATTATGAGCTGACCGCAAAGAATAAAAACAAGGAAGAAACCGTGGTTTCTTATAATGCTACTACTTTCTACGACAGGGATGGGAAATTACAGGGTGTGTTCGCCGCAGCCCGGGATGTCACCGACCGCAAGCGTTTTGAAGACACGCTCCAGGAAGCCAACCGGATGAAGAGCGAGTTTTTGGCTAATATGTCGCACGAACTGCGCACACCACTCAACGGAATTATCGGCTTTTCGGAATTCCTGGTTGACAAAAAAGTGGGCCCCCTCAACAGTAAACAGGAAGAGTATTTAAATGATATCCTGAATAGTGGCAATCATTTGCTGAGCCTGATCAATGATGTGCTGGATCTCGCAAAAGTAGAGGCTGGAAAAATGGAGTTTAACCCCGAATCATTTTCCATTAAAACGGCCGTTGAAGAAGTGAGTTCCGTTGTGAACAGCATAGCAAAGAAGAAAAAAATAAAAATCGATATAGGAATTGCAGATAATATTGATCAGATCAATATCGATAAACACAAATTCAAGCAAATATTATATAATCTCCTGTCGAACGCGATCAAATTCACGCCGGAGGGAGGATATGTTAATGTAAAAACCACTAAGGATGGCAATAATCTATGCCTGATGGTGAAAGATACCGGCATAGGCATCAGCAGGGAAGGCTTAAAAAAGCTATTTACCCCTTTCGTACAGCTCGACTCAAGTCTATCAAGAAAGCATGAAGGCTCCGGCCTCGGACTGGCCCTTACCAGGAAAATCGTAGAACTTCAAAATGGAAGCATCGATGCCGAAAGCGAACCGGGAAAAGGCAGTATCTTTAAAGTGCTATTACCAACATCATGGGACCTCAAATACTGATCGTAGACGATAACCCTGTTAATTTAAAGCTGGCAGGAGATTTGTTGGAGATAGAGGGGCTCACCGTTAGGCGGGCTTTAGATGCCGAAACCGCCCTGGAGATGATACGGGAAAACGCTCCCGCCCTCATCCTGATGGATGTAGCCCTGCCGGGAATGGATGGGTTAACCCTGACACGCCTTTTAAAAAAGGACCCGGCAACAAGCAATATCTTTATCATTGCCCTGACGTCTTTTGCTATGAAGGGAGACCATGAGAAGATACTGGCTGCCGGTTGCGACACTTATATCACCAAACCCATTGACACACGCATATTTACGATAGAGATAAAAAAGCACCTTATGAAATAATTGTATTGATTACCTTATTTCTTTTATTATCCAATGACCCCATGTCTGAGATTAATTATATTGTTGACCGTCTTATCATCCCTGTTTTCTCCCTTGACAAGGATCTTACTTTCAATTATATAAACAAAAAGGCACGGGATTTTTTTGGATACGGCTCCGCAGAATTTATCGGTAAAAAAATAGATGAGATACCCTCTTCTACTCTTCATCAATTCGCGGACATCTACCAGCAGGCAATGAAAGAACAACAAAAAGTTTGCCTGCAACATTATTACAGAGAAGAAGCCACCTGGCTTGAACATCATATTTATCCTTCTAAAGACGGATTGACTGCCTGCATCATTGATATTACAGAAAAGGAAAAGATACGTGAGCAGGAAAAGATCAACCTCTCCCGCGAGATACACGATGAATTGGGACAACAGCTTACCGCACTATTGATGGATATTTCTGCGCTTGATAAATACCAGCAGAATAAAGACGGGTATACACAAAAAAAGATCGATGACATCACAGACCTGTTGAACATCACCGTTGAAACCGTAAGAAAAATTTCAACCGACCTGCATCCGAAGGTACTGGACAACCTCGGGCTGGCCGCAGCCCTCGAATGGCAGAGCCGCGAATTTGAAAAACGTTCAGGCATTACGGTGCAGTTCCAATGCAATATGACCAATTTTGTCTTTCCTTCCAATATAGCTACCTGCCTGTTCAGGATATACCAGGAATCCCTCACAAACATTGCACGCCACGCTGAAGCGCAAATGGTATCGGCCGAACTTGAATGGAAAGAAGATGGTATTTTCCTGAATATTACCGATAACGGGAAAGGATTTGATACTGAAATGGCCACACTGAAGGGAAGATATGGGCTGACAGGTATGAAAGAAAGGGCCCTGCAGGTTGGTGGCAGGTGCAAAGTGAATAGCCGGCCGGAAAATGGAACCAGCATTACCGTACAGATCCCTAAACCATCCTTAATATGATCCGTATCGTTATAGCTGATGATCATGCCGTGGTGCGGGAAGGAATCAAAAGAATCCTTTTGGAAGAATTTCCTTTTGCTTTAATAGAGGAAGTGAATGATACCGAAGAACTTATTAAAGTCATTGTAAAGGGAGAATGGGACATAGTGATTTGTGACCTCTCCATGCCTGGCAGAAGCGGGCTGGATGCGTTGCACCAGATCAAACAGATCTTCCCAAAATTACCTGTATTGATCCTTAGCGTTTATCCGGAAGAACAGTATGGAATAAGGGCGCTGAAAGCAGGGGCTGCCGGATACCTTAGCAAGAATGCAGCGCCCAAAGAATTGATTAACGCTATTCAAAGAACGCTAATGGGCAGGGTGTTCGTTTCACCCACTCTTGCAGAAAAACTGGCCACAAACCTGACCCAGGAATCAGACAAATATCCCCACGAAATGCTTTCCAACCGTGAGTTTGATGTATTCAAACTGATTTCGTCAGGGAAATCCGTCTCGGAGATCGCCATACTGCTTTCGCTGGGCATTACCACCATCAGCACTTACCGGGTGAGAGTGCTGAAAAAAATGCAGATGAATACCAATGCGGAACTAACCAGGTACGCGCTCGAAAACAAATTGATTTGATACTCATCCATCAGCCGAAAGTTTTATCGCCCGTCTGCCATGAGGTAAATGGTACTAAGGGGTGGGACTGTTATTTTTATTGCAGCATTTAACGGCGCTCCATACGGTTTGATGCTGGCATAGTTTAGCGGCCCGCCGATAGGTAACGATGGTCCTGCCCCATTCACGTAGACCTGTTCGGAAAAAGGTGCATTGTCCGTTCCGCCTTTCAGTATATACCAATGATAGTTCGCTCCCGCTGGAAAATGTTGGAAGCTAATAGAGACAGTATGGGTAGTGTTGCCGGTGTTAATGATGACAGTACTTGCCTGTCCGCTATTGAAGGTAGACGAATAGGTCACCAGGTCTGCATTGACCCTGTTGTACAGCGTGTCGGCCACCATCCGGTCGCCAAAGCATTTCCGGAAATAATACATGTAATAAAACACAGGCCGCGGGTTCCAAAGCATCCCGCTTGCGTCATCTCCAAAGCTGAACATACCAAAGCTGTCTCCGTTTACATAGCCTTCGGCCAGGTCCCAGCGACTTGCTTCCCCAAATTGATTCCTGATCAACGAACCAAGGGTGAGGGCAGCATGCATACCTGCTATATAAGAAACATTCTGCCTGGAGCCGGAAGCCTGGATATTCCACTCGGTCATAGCAACTGGCCGCATAGGCACACCTGCAGCGGCAGTCTGCTGTTTCAGGTAAGACATAACTGCAGCCGGCTCGTTCACTCCGGTACTAAGAATCTCCGACACGGTAGAGTTGGCATGCCATGGTGTAAAATAATCATGCACAATAAAAAAATCAGCAGCCGTACCCACTGTGCCGAGTACACCCTGGTTCCATGTTTGTACGGTACTGTCACGCCATGACTCAGGTGGGTTTTGATAAAGCGTGGCGCCGATATAGATCGTTGAGCCCACTTCTCTGGCGGCAGCCCGCATAGAATCTGCAAAGACACCCACATGCCGGCCATAAAGAGCGCCTGTAACAACAGCAGGTTGGCCATCATGGTTTTGATGCTGATCAATTCTGTAACCTGCCTCCCAGTCACCAAAGGTCTCATTGCCAATTTCCCATATCCTGGTTTTGCCCTTGTCATACCGAACCCAGTCAGCTGCCATGTGCGCAGCAGCCGCCACCGGATCAGGGCCTGTACCATACCGGGCATACCCATAATTCACGGTGAGTATAGAAGCGTTATAGGTTTGCGCCAACAGGTTGTAGTAATTCGTTAAAGACAGGGTCCAGCTCTGGTTATTGCCTCCATAAAAAGAATTATTGCTTCCATAGAAAAGGTTAAAGGGGACCACTGCGCCGATATTGGTCAGCAGATTAAGCGGTACATCTGCGGGATGGGGATTGGCATCGGTTCCACTCCAGAAATAGAGATCGCTGAAGCTGCCTGCCGGGGCACGGATAATATTTGGAGAAAGGTCTTTGATATACTGCATGAGTGTGGGCTGGTTCACGATTTGCCCCATCCCCAGGTTGGCATTGGCCCCAAAAATATAAGGAGGTGTTTGAACGAGTACATTACTGGCATCAATGACGAGCGATTCCGTCACTTGTCCTGAAAGAATAGCATTAGCGGTCTCTGTTTGTTGAGTAGCAGGCTCCATAGTATCTGCCGGCAAGTGTAAAGCTCGCGGCAACCATGCATTGCCGAAGAACCCGATGGTTGGCGAAGGTGCAGGATTTGAAGGGTTATAAACAGCATCTGCAGCCACTGGCCGGCCCCGGGTACTGTCGCCATGAGATGCAGTTTTCACACAAGCCCAGCCACCCAGCAAAAGGCTGAGGCCAAGCAAAGCAGTCAGTTTCATAATCTGTAATAGGTATTGGATTTTCTGTAGAATAAACGATGACACCGTTGTAGAATAATTTACGGCAGCGAAACTATGTAATAGTGGCACATAATTTCAAATCACGTGTATGAAAAAAAACATGTGTAATACAAGAGAAAAAATTGGACAACATTTCGTGAACAGAATCACAGAGTTACTGGCATGCAGATGGCTTCTTTCATTTGCCATTTATTTTATCATAATACAACCGGCTCTGCAAACTATTTAGTCTCTGATCTGCCCATTGCCTTTGATGATCCATTTATAGCTGGTGAGTTCTTCCAGGCCCATCGGGCCACGGGCATGCAGCTTCTGTGTACTGATGCCGATCTCTGCACCAAGGCCAAACTGCGCACCATCTGTAAAGGCAGTTGAAGCATTTACATAAACGGCTGCGGCATCTACCTGGTTGAGGAACAAACGTTGGTGCGTTGTATTTTCTGAAATGATGGCTTCACTGTGTTTTGAGCTATGCGCGGCGATATGATCCAAGGCCTCGTTAATACCTTGCACTGTTTTGATCGCCATCCGGAGTGACAGGAATTCCGTGCCATAGTGCTCTTTTTGTGCATGATGCAGCAATGCAGGAGGATAGTGCCCTTCGAGGTTTGCATAACTTGCCGCATCAGCATAAATTTCTACCTGCTTTTCTGCAAGTGGTAATGCCAGTTCTGGTAGTGCCTGTAAACGGCTGCTGTCTATCAGCAAGCAGTCGAGGGCATTACATACACTCACTCTTCTTGTTTTGGCATTGCAGATGATCTGCTTTCCTTTTTCTACATCGCCTGTTTCATCGAAATAAGTATGTACAATACCAGCCCCGGTTTCTATTACGGGCACCCGGCTGTTTTGCCGAACATAATCGATCAATTGCTGGCTGCCACGGGGTATCAGCACATCCACCAAACCTGTAGCATTCATTAATGCAGCTGTGGCTTCGCGTTCAGCAGGTAACAGCTGTGCTACTGCCGTATCTATACGATACTTATGTAATGCCCGGTGAATGATGCCTATCAGCAGCATATTTGAAAAAGCGGCGTCACTACCACCCTTTAAAATACATACATTGCCTGTTTTGAAACACAGTGCAAATACATCCATCGTTACATTGGGGCGCGCTTCGTAAATGATACCTACAACTCCTAATGGCACACGAACCCGTGACACTTCCAATCCATTGGGTAATGTTTTTTCATCAATCACATTTCCTAAAGGAGTAGGTAATGCGGCAACCTTCAAAATATCATTGGCAATATCCTGAATCCTTGATGCAGTGAGCAAGAGGCGGTCGTACTTTGGGTCAGCCGCATCCATCTTATTAAGGTCTTTCTTATTGGCAGCCAGTACCGCATCTGTTTCCTGCATCAATGTAGAAGCCAATTCCTTTAATACTGCATTTACCTGCGCAGGCTCCAATCGAATCATTACCCTGGTAGCGCTACGGGCCTGCTCAAAATATTCCTTATAATCCATACTGCATCTGTTTAAACCGAGAGGTAAAAATAATCATAATGCACCAATGCTTTTTGGTTACGCTCTCCTATCCGTTCCTGTGCTTTATCTGAGCCATATTGTGCGATACCCAATCCCACCAACTGTGCGGCTTCATCCACTACCTGTATGATATCGCCTTTTTGAAAATCAGATAATATCGCTGTTACGCCTACCGGCAGCAGGCTCGTTGCCTTGCCGGAGAGTAATGCCGCTTTAGCGCCTTCATTGATTTGCACCACACCTGTGGCGGCATTGGCAGCGGTGGCCAGCCATTTCTTCGTACCGGAAGCATTTTTATCCGGTACAAACCGTGTATGCGTCAGCTTATTATCCAACAGATCTGGCAGCACATTGTCTTTTTTCCCATTGGCTATGTGTACAGGTATACCCAAACGGGCCACTTTCTGCGCCATCACCGATTTGGTAACCATTCCTCCACGCCCGAACTGCGATTTACCGGGAGAAACAAAGCTTGCAAAATGGGTCTCCCTGGCGCGTATCTCTTCTATCACCTGTGCGCCTTCCTGCCTGGGATCACCATTGTACACGCCATCCACATTCGATAATATGATCAGGGCATCGGCATCCAACATAGCCGCTACCAATCCCGCCAACTCATCATTATCTGTAAACATCAATTCGGTAACGGATACCACATCGTTTTCGTTGACGATGGGCACCACTTTATTTTGCAGCAGTATCTGGAAACAATTCTTCATGTTCAGGTAATGCTTGCGGTCGCGGAAATCTTCCTTCGTAACCAATACCTGCGCGCAAAGCATATGATGCTCCTGGAAAAGACTGGAATAGGTGTTGATCAATTGTACCTGTCCTACTGCTGCCAACAGTTGCCTCGCTGCAATGGCATCGGTTCGTTCCGGCACACTGATCAAGCTCCTTCCCGAAGCTACTGCACCGGAAGATACCAATATAACCTCCACTTCCCTGTCCTTTAACTGTGCCAGTTGTGAAGTAATATTTTTTATTCTTGTAATATCGGGCAGTCCGTCACCCTGTGTGAGCACATTGGAACCAATCTTGACAACTACGCGTTTATAATGTGCGCCCATGAATAACCAACCTTTTAATGAGGTGTAAAACTACTGATTAAAAGCTTCTGCAAGTTGGCCCATCTCGCGGGGCTCCTCCGCAGGAAATTTCTGCGTGTTGGCCAGCCTCACTTGCCAACTGGTAGAAAACTCCTGCAGGCTGACTGGATCTATTGGCTTTACAGATAGAAATTGCCGTCAGTAAACTATTCGTCAATTTGGGAAATGCGGGTCGATCCTGTCATTAGCATAAATTCCATTAAATATCGGTATCTTACCCTATCGTAACAACAAACACTATAAAACATTAAACCATGTATAAGACAAGACGGGATTTTCTGAAAACAAGTTCTCTTGCTTTGGGTGGAACTTTACTTTTACCTCACGACCTTTTTGCTGCCTCCAAAAGAAAAGAAATACTGGGCATTCAACTCTACTCGGTGAGGGATGATATGAAGAAAGACCCGGCTGGCACCCTGAAACTATTGTCTGCCATGGGTTACAGGTATGTTGAACATGCCAATTATATCGACCGGAAATTCTATGGTTATACTGCTTCTGAATTTAAAAAGCGGCTCGATGGATTAGGTATGAAGATGCTGAGCGGCCATACTGTTTTTAACAAGAACCATTGGGATGCTACCAAAAAGGAATTTACCGATACATGGAAATACACCGTGGAAGATGCAGCTACTGCAGGGCAACAATTCGTTATCAGTCCCTGGCTGGATGAGAGCTACCGCAAAAACGCCGACGACCTGAAGCGTTATATGCAAGTCTTTAATCAATGCGGGGAATTGTGTAAAAAATCGGGCATGAAGTTCGGGTACCACAACCACGATTTTGAATTCAATCAACACCTCGGTGGCATGCGCGTGTATGATATCATCCTTCAATATACCGATCCCGCACTGGTAGCGCAGCAACTGGATACCGGCAACCTGTACAATGGTGGCGCCACTGCTATGGAAACCGTTAAAAAGTACCCGGGCAGATTCGAACTCATGCATGTAAAAGATGAGATCAAAAGCGAAAACGGCAACGAGAAATTCGAAAGCACGGTTTTAGGCAAGGGCATTGTAAACGTTAAAGAAGTGATTGATTTCGGCCGTAAATCAGGCGGCACCACCCATTTCATCATCGAGCAGGAAGCCTACCAGGGCAAATCGCCGCTGGACTGCGCACGTGAAGACTTCAGCGTGATGAAAAAATGGGGGTACGCCTGAATACTTACAGCGTTATAATTCTCTCAACCAGATATTACGGTAACTCAATGGCTCACTCTTATCACCATGCGCCTGCAACTTAATGGGAGCAGGGCCGTGTTTGTGATAACTGGGTTGGCCTATGTAAGGTGTATCTCCCTTCAACTCCGTATTATTCTGTACCAGCACCCCATTATGGAATACGGTAACACGCGCAGGTGATTTGAGGGTACCATCTTCATTGAAACGCGGGGCAGTCCATATTACATCATAGCTCTGCCATTCTCCGGGTTTCCTGCAGGCATTCACCAGTGGCGGCGATTGCTTATAGATACTGCCCGCCTGTCCGTTCACATAAGTGCTATTGTTGTAATTGTCTAACACCTGCAGTTCATAACCACCAGCGCCAAAAGGTATCGATGCGAGAAAGACACCGCTGTTTCCCCTGGCCTGCCCTGTTCCAGTAATATTCTCCGGGATACGGTATTCGATGTGCAACTGAAAATCAGTGAACGTTTTTTTTGTCTGGATATCACCTACAGTTTTATCCACTGTCATGATGTGATCCACTAATTTCCAATTATTACCCGAAGCAGGATTCTTTACAGCTTCCCATTCGTTGAGACTGGTTCCATCAAATAATACGATGGCATCGGAAGGCGCATTATCACAGGTTTGTCCCGGTGTAACAACTTTTGGTACGGGACTGTAATATTCGGTTGCGCGTGGATCGCCCTGTTGTGCGTAAGAAGCTGAAGTAGCGAGCGTAATTGCTACAATGCCTAAAAGAATTTTCTTATTCATTTGATTGTGTTTTTATTGTTCAATAAAGCATTAAATCTTTGGTAACTGGTATCCGTTATGGTATTGTTTCATCAGGTACGTTGCATTAACCGCATCATCGGTAAACTTCGAAAGGGTCTTATCCCAATATAATTTTTTTCCGGTGCGATAAGATATATTACCCATTTGTGCTACCGTGGCTACATGTGCTCCGGCCTGTATAGAACAATGCAATTCATCCATCCTTCTGGATTTCACCACACTGACAAAATTTTCCCAGTGCTTGTCGAGTCCGTTATCGGATGGTTTTACCAAAGGCTTACTGACTTTATTTTTACTTTGTCTTTCTTCAATCACCTCCCATCCACCGCGACTCAATACAAGCGTTCCATTGTTTCCTATAAACGCAATTCCATGATCTCTTCCATACGATCCATTGTCAATACCCATAGCAGAATCCCACACCAGGTTAAAATGATCGAACTCATACATAGTAGTAAGCGTGTCTGGCGTTTCTTCATACAGGTCAGGATAAGCAAACCGCCCGCCCATTCCGTCGATCGTTTTAGGAACACCTGCCTTCATACCCAGCAGGGCATAATCCAATAAATGTACACCCCAGTCGGTCATGAGTCCGCCCGCATAATCCCAGAACCATCGAAAATGAAAATGGAACCGGCTGGCGTTGAAAGCCCTTGTAGGCGCGGGTCCCAGCCATTGTTGATAATCAACTCCTGCCGGTGGAGCGCTGTCCGGCACCACAGGCTGAGGACGCATCCACCCCTGATAACACCAAACCTTTACCGTACGTATATTTCCTAATTGTCCGCTTTGTACATAATCCACTGCATCCCTGAAATGCTGCTGGCTGCGTTGCCACTGCCCGGCCTGCACTACCTTATTGTATCGTTGTTGTGCCGCTACCATGGTCCTGCATTCCACAATGGAATTGCCCACGGGCTTTTCAACATATACATCTTTTCCCGCTTCGCAGGCATGTATCATGATCAAAGCATGCCAGTGATCGGGCGTTCCAATGATCACTGCATCAATGTCTTTTTGTTCCAACAATTTGCGATAATCGGGATATCTTTTTATCCTGGAAGTATCCATGCCGGTTTTAGCCAACTCACCCAATCTTTTTTCTATCACATTGCTGTCGATATCGCAAACGGCTATCAGGTTTATGCCTGGTATTTTCAATGCTGCCTTTACATTAGACCACCCCATTCCGTTAATACCAATAGCGCCAATATTCAACTGGTCGCTGGGTAGCATACGATTTTTAAAAATGGCGAAGGCCTTGTTATCAAAAGCTGACGCCAATGCGCCTGCGCCGAGTAACAGTGAAGATTGTTGCAAGAATTTTTTTCTCGAATACATACGGCAAGTTATTTAATGATTATGGTGTTGAAAGCTTTTTCTGGTATGCTGCCAGTTCATACGTGCTTACATAGTACAGATTTCCCGCTATACGGAAGGGTGGGTAATCCCGCGACCATTCTTTGTTGTGATCGGTAGATACCATCGCCTACTCTATTTTCCAGGGCATGCTGAACTGATATTTACCCGAGCCCACTTTCAATATTACCTGTTCTTTTTCTGTACTCACTACCTCGATATCTTTCAATGTAGACAAAACCTTGCCGCTTTCCATTATTTTTTCAGCATTGGCAGCAGGAACATAAATAGTAGCTGTTGTATTCGCCGGTATCTCCACATCCATGATCAATTGATGATCCTGTATTTTCCAACCCGAAGCCAGTTTTCCGTATAAGGTTTGATAACTGGCAGCAGCCTGGGTAAAACCTCCGCCGATATGCGGTTGTATGCGGATGTTTTTATACGCACTTCCGTCTTCTTCGGTGTCCATTCCCACCATCACCCGGTATAACCAATCGCCAATAGACCCATACGCATAGTGGTTAAAAGAGTTCATGCCGGCTGTTTGGAACGTGCCGTTGGTTTTAATACCATCCCAGCGTTCCCATATAGTGGTAGCGCCCATTTTTACAGGATACAACCAGGAAGGATAGGTATCCTGTAACAATAAAGTATAGGCTATATCTGTATGGCCAAAACGACTGAGTACCTGGCAGAGATAAGGTGTGCCCAGGAAACCGGTGGTGAGGTGGTTCCTGTATCGCTTGATATTCTCTACCAGCCTGTCAGCCGCCTGCTGGCGCAAAGTCTCCGGCAACATATCGAATTGCAATGCCAGCACATAGGATGTTTGTGTGTTGGACATGGTAGCGCCGTTGGGTGTAAGGTACTCTTTTACAAATGCATCTTTGATCCTTTTTAAAAGTTCCGTGTAGGTTGTTACATCGTCTGTTTTACCCAATACTTTGGCTGCATTGATGAGTAATTGCGTAGAGTGAGCATAAAAACACTGTGCGATCAGGTACTTATTGGTAATAGCAGAATTACCATCGGGGTCATCACCGAGACTGTAGAACAACCAGTCGCCAAAATGAAAACCTGTGTTCCATAAATCGTTAACGCTTTGGCCCTTCATGTAATCAACCCAGGCTTTCATACTGACATACTGATCTTCCAATATTCTCTTGTCGCCATAAGCCAGGTACATATTCCATGGAACGATGGTTGAAACATCTGCCCAGCCTGTACTGCCACCTGCAGAGGGGCCCAGCACATTGGGAATCACATGCGGAACCCTTCCGTCAGGCAATTGATCGGCCGATACATCTTTCAGCCACTTGGCAAAGAAATTATGTGTATCTCTTAAGAAAGTAGCGGTGCGTGAAAACACTTGTGCATCACCGGTCCAGCCCAACCGCTCATCTCTTTGCGGACAATCAGTAGGTACATCCAGGAAATTACCCCTCAGCCCCCATTCAATATTATGCTGCAACTGATTGATCATAGCATTGGAGCAAGTAAAACTACCCGTGGGTCTCATATCGGAATACAAGGTAACAGCAGTGAGGTCTTCGGGTTTTAACTCACCGGGATAGCCTTCTACTTTGATGAAACGAAAGCCATGCCAGGTAAAATGCGGCTCAAAGGTTTCTTCGCCTTCGCCATTTAAAATATAGTTATCCTGTGCTTTGGCAATGCGCAGGTTCTCGGTATAAAAATTACCTTCTTTATCCAACACTTCTGCGTGCGATATGGTGATGCGCGTTCCAGCTTTTCCTTTGGCTTTGAGTACCACCCAGCCTACCAGGTTTTGTCCGAAGTCTATCACCTGCTCGCCTTTGGGTGTTTTAAATATTTTAACCGGCTGGAATGTCTCATGTTTTTTTACCGGCTCATTGTATGTGGCTACCAGCGCCGATTTGGAAAAATCTGCACGCTTTACGCCGCTCCAATCATTATCGTGATACCCGGCTGTTGCCCATCCTTTTTTTGCCAGCCTGGCATCGATGGTCTCGCCATGGTAAATTTCAGAATAGCGGATGGCTCCTGTAGAAGACTTCCAGCTTTCATCCGATACAATGCTTTTGGCGGTACCATCTGTGTATGTAATATCCAACTGAAAAAGCAGCGCGATGTCTTTACCATAAGAATCGTGGTTGCCACTCCAGGCAATATAACTCCTGTACCAACCATTGCCCAACTCAACACCAATGGCGTTATCGCCTTCCTGTAAGAGGTTGGTTACATCATAAGCCTGGTATTGCAGGCGTTTGTTATAGCTGGTCCAGCCCGGTGTGAGATAAGCATCTCCTACCCGTTTGCCATTGATCTGTGCTTCGTATAAACCATGCGCCGTAATATATGCCGTGGCTGATTTTATTTTTTTAGCACTGTTGAATGCTTTGCGGAAAAGCGGCGAAGCGCGCAGGCTGTCTTCCTCAAATCCAGGCACGATCCATGCGGCTTTCCAATCTGAAGACGTTAGCAAACCCATTTGAAAAAAAGCCGGTGTACTCCAGGCAGAAACATTGCCCGCATTGTCCCACACGCGAACCTGCCAATAATAACGTTTACTAGCTTTCAGTGTTTCTCCCTGATAAGGCACATAAAGGGATTGGTCCGAAACCATTTTACCAGTGCCTTTGCTTTTCATCATTTCATGTGGGTTGTCGCCCACTCTTATTTCATAGGCAGTTTGTTTGCTGTTCCGTTGATCTGAGACAAGTTGCCAGCTAAACCGGGGATGTGTAATATCCAATCCAATTGGATTATCTGCATTCTCCGTACGCAGGTTTTCCAGGCGCACTTGCGCCGTTGACGACAGGGAGAACAATACATGTAAGATGATAACGAATGAAAATGCTTTTTTCATGGCAAGCTTTAAGTGTTAAAGGGGCAGTAATTTAACTATTTTTATGCCTGAACTATCATGTAGCATCCTGCCTTTTATTTCGGCCGCAGGAATACGGGCTTTTCATTATTCCGCATTACAACCAACAGGTCGCCATATGCTGCAGTATGCACCCATTTCAGATCGCGCACTTCACCGCTGATACCTGACAGGTTGGGTTGCCGTACATAACGGATCGCTTGTTGCTTACCAGCCTGGAGCTGGGCCACTGCCTGCGCATCGTAACGGCCTTCATAAGGAAACACACCATAGAAGTTGCCACCCAGTAAGTAACTTCCATTCGAAACATCCGTTCTTGCCCCCTGCTGAAAAGCAAATACTGGAGCCAGTTGCAGATCGGCTGGCAGGTCCTGCCGCGTAAAATTTCCTTTTCCATCGTTGATAAAAACCGCCGATCCAAGGGTTTCAGCTTTCAATTCTACATAATCTTTGAAAAGATCGTAAAACATATAGTCAATGGTTTTACCGGCCACTTCACTGTATTTCAAATAGGCTTTCTTCAATACTGGCAATGCCCTTTCCAGTTCGTCTTTGGCCAGGAAAGTATATTCTTTTTTATCTACTGTATACGCCATCACTTGTTCTACAGACCCATTGTTATCGAAGTCTTTTACATACAATTTCAATGGTCCGTTCTTGCCCGTCCACAGCTTTGAGTTGTGCCCCCAATTGCCGGCCAGTATGTCTATAGCACCATCTCCGTTAATGTCTGTGGCATACACGGATTGCCATAAACCGGTAGAAGCTGGTACATCTGTCTCGCTGAACACACCTTTGTGATTGATAAATATCTTCAATGGCATCCACTCTCCTACCACGATCAGGTCCTGCCATCCGTCGTGATTGATATCTGCAAAAGTTGCCGAAGTTACCATGCCTATCTTATTCAACGGTATCTTATCATTACCCATCGGCGCAAAATATCCCTTACCGTTGTTAACATAGAGACGTGAACTCAATGGCAGACCATAAGCAGTGGGATTGGAAAGACTGCCCACAAAATAATCGAGTCTTCCATCGTTATTGATATCGGCCACTGCCACACAGGATTTGTTTTCTGCTACGGGCATGAATGCATTGGTTGATCTGGTGAAATGTCCCTTCCCATCATTGAGGTATAATCGGTCATGGAAAGAAGTGGGTATGGACATCACTTCATTACCGCCGCTCACCACATACAGATCTGGATAACCATCGCCATTGGCATCGAAGAAAACAGCATCCACATCTTCGCAGCGAGCATCTTTGCTGAATACAGCGGTATCTGTAGGTATGAATGATCCATTCCGTTGTTGTATCATCAAAGTACCGCCCTGGCCGCGCGCGCCACAGAGATAGATATCATCCAGTCCGTCTTTGTTCACATCGGCCACTGCCATTTTGGGGCCGCGGGTGCTTTCTTCATGTGGTATCAGGTACTGCACGTTGAAATCAACAAAATCGTTTTCCTTGTGCTTCCAGTTGAGCGCAACCTTGCCGGTGAGGTCTTCAAAATTTTCTTTGGGTGATGGGAAGAAAGTTGCCTGTTGAAAAATACCGCCGGCATTTTTCTGATCAACCAGTAATGGCTGGTTGGCAGGCACATGCCTGATGACCTGGTATTGCTGATCGGGCCATACGATCAACAAGCTGTCAATCGAAGTGGCATCGCCCAGTCCAAAGTGCAAACGAGGTTCCGATGATGACTGGAATCCTCTTGTCAGCATCAATTGCTGGTACTGTATCTGGCTGTGTTGGAACAGGTACACTTTTGCTCCTATCCCATTGGTATTTCCTCCTTTGCCTTTGCAGGCAACCGTGAGCTCATTTTTTTTCGGCGCATTGTTCTTTAGTATCACTGCCGGTGCATTGATGCTGTTGATCACAAGGTCGAGTTTTCCGTCGTTGTCAAGATCAGCATAAGCGGCTCCTGTGAAATAACCTCTCATATTACCGGTTCCCCATTCATTGCTCACATCTTTGAATGCAAGCTTACCATTTCCCTTGTATAAGAAAGGATGTGAAGCGCCATCGGGCATCGCATCGATGGCCACATCATCGTACTTGTCTGTCTTGTCCATCCCTTTCAATTTCAGGTCTGAAACAAAACGTACATAGTCGAGGTCTACCGGTCGTTTCACAATACCGCTGCTGATAAACAAATCCTTATTCCCATCATTGTCAAAATCGGCAAACAAAGGGCACCAGCTCCAATCGGTGGCTGCAACGCCTGCCTGCAAGCCCAGGTCGCTGAAGCTGATCCCATTGCCATTATTACGTTGCAGGCAGTTACGCGAGTATTGATCCTGGTAACCATTGAACCCCAGTTTAACTTTGTAAATATCAATGTTCTCATCGCTCCCATATGTCTTCAACACTTTTTCGTCCTGTGGCAGCATGTCTACTGTTACCACGTCTATTTGCCCATCGTTATTATAGTCGGCGGCATCATTGCCCATACTGAACCGGCTGTAATGACGAAAATGTTGTGCCCCGCTCTCGGTAAACATACCGTTTCCATTGTTGAGATAATAATAATCGTTTTCATGAAAATCATTACCGATATAAATGTCTTCCCATCCATCGTTGTTGAAATCGGCCACTGCAATGCCCAGGCCATATCCCAGGTTACTTTGAAATATGCCGGCCTCTGCCGATACATCGGTGAATTTCTTTGCCGGCGTGTTCAGGTCATTCCTGTACAGGCGATTACCTGAGAGCGAATCGTATTTTCTGCGGTTACTGGTATCCACAATATTGGCATGCGGGTGGTGCGACTGGTTGAGGATGAAACAATCCAGGTCGCCATCATGGTCATAATCGAAAAAAACGGCTTGCGTAGTAAAGCAGGAAGCATCCAACCCGTATTCTTTCGATTGTTCTTTGAACCTGCCGTTGCCCTGGTTGATGAATAATTCATTGTGCCCTTTGAGTCCGTACCGGTTGTTCACGGAAGATACATAAATATCCAGCAACCCGTCTCCATTCACATCGGCCATGGTAGCGCCAGTGCACCAATCGGCTGTTCCGGCCACGCCTGCTTTATCTGTAATGTCTTCGAACTGGAAATTGCCTTTGTTGAGGTATAATTTGTTTTTCCCTTTGCTATTGGCGGTAAAATAGATATCGGGTAATCCATCGTTATTGATATCGCCGATGGCTACCCCGCCACCATTGTAGTAGTATAGGTAGTACAATATATTGAAAGCATGTTTTTTTTCAAGGTTGTTGACAAAATCGATATGAGTGGAAGAAGCAGGCAAACTGGTAAACAGGGTTTCTTTGTGCCCGCAGGAAACAAATGCAAAAGAAGCAAGCAATAAACAATACAACGCAAGACGCATGATCATAGTTTTTTAAAATGATTGGTTTCTTCAGGATACACAGTAATAAAATGAGTATGCATCTTGATGGCAGTGGGCGTAGTGGCCCCTTCCAGCAATACAGCGATGCTCCTGGAAGTTTGTTTCGGCATATGGCAACTGATACAATCCTGTTTGATACCTGTTACCACCTGGTGATTGATTTTACTGAAATGCTCATGTACCGTACTATGACAACTCATACAACGCTGGGAAAAAACCACGGTCTGTCCTTTTTCGTTGGCATGCGCATCATGACAGGTATTGCAGGTAAGGGTATTACTCATGGTAAAACACTTACTCTGTTTCAGCAAGCCATATTGATTACCGTGCACATCAATGCCGGAAAGAGTTTGCATGCCGCTTGTATCCCAGGTAAAATACCTGGCCAGGCTGTCACCTGCTGTAAAGCTGAAAGAAGGTTGCGTTTTCTGCAACCTGCCCCCATGGCACAATGCGCAAAGATCAAGCAACTGCCGGCGGTTAAACTTTGCAGGATTGATGATGAACCTGGCTTCTTTGGCTTCAGGATGTTTTGTTTGAAAGGCAACGTGTTCCGCGGCAGGACCGTGGCATTTCTCGCAACTGATACCATAGATCATTTTATTGGCATCGAAACTTTCCCCTTTTGCGTCGGGCGTTGAAACCACCTGGCTGAAGGTTGTATGGCATTCCATGCAACGCGATGTAATGGGCCGGTTGAATGCAGGTTGATAAGGATAGCCCGGACTGTTGCACCATTGGTCATTGGCGGTAAAATAGGTGATCGGTAATTGAACCAGCCTGTCGTTTACCCACGAGAGATAAGATTGACCTTTGGTGGCAGAGCCGATTACGATATCGAACCGGCGGCGTTTTTTTTCAACGCCGTTCACATAAGCCACCTGGTAATATTTTCCATCCGTATTTTTTTCCATGGCAACGACGGTACCGTTACTAAAATCAAAACTATTGCGCCCGCTCTCAAAACTGCCCTTTATGTTTTTTTCAGAAGCGATTCCCGAGGTAAGATAATGTGCGCTGTGCAGGTGTTTTTCGTATGCGTTTTTATGACAACCTGTGCAGGAAGCAGAACCGGCAAAGGCTGTAAACCCGGGTGGACGGGCGGTTTGTGCTGCGTGATTATCCTTGTCAACACACCGGGCCAGTAAAAAAATACCCAGCGTGATCGATGAAATCATCAACAACGATCTTTTACCCTGTATGTTGTTTTTTAAACCCATACACAAGCTAATGTAAGAGGGCTGCACAGAGATGGCAGCCCTCTTTTTCATATAACCTTTCTAAAACGATTACAATTTACTGTTGTACAAAGCCTGCACTTCCGATGCACTGAGGGCTTTGCCATATAGCCTGAACTGGTCAAGACCACCCTGCCAGGATTGTATCCAGTCGTCTGTAGGAGCGCCATTACCTAAGTTAGCATGTTTGTTCCATCCGCCCAGTACAAATCCGTAAATATTAGCAAAGCTGAGGGCGCCACGGGGAGTGCCATTGTTGGTGACATTGGTTTGCGATGGCTTCAGGTTAGTCAGTGGCTTACCATCTACATAGTAGCTCAACATAGACGTGCTCTGGTCGTACACAAACACAACATGATGCCAATCGCCATTCAGCAGGTTACCAGGCATCCTTCCGTTGGATGGTGTAAACTCGAACCATTGGTCCTGTACTGCCAGTTTCACAACGGCATCGGTTGATGTAGAGCCGGCGCCCTGGTGATCAACCAATGCAAACAATGCACTCTGGTGCCAATAATCCTTGGAAGCCAGGGAAAACAAAAACTGTGGGCTTCCTACCGGCACCGAGTTCTTTTCCCAGAAGGCAATGGTAAAGCTGGTGGCCTTGGAAAAATCATTGGCCGACGCATAAGAGATGGCTTTCTGACTTACTCCCTGCACTGCTTTACCGGAAACACCGGGAATGGAAGTAAACGGGTTTACGGAAGGGAAATTGGCCCGGATACTGTCTACAGCATTCATCAGGGGATCAGGCGTCGTTCCATCGAAAGCCGTATAAAATTTCAACGGCCCTCCCGGAGGATTGGCATCCTTGGGATAATCGCCCAATGCAGGCCGATCGAGTTTCTGACAACCTCCGATGGCAATGCCTAATGCCAGTAAGCAAGCAATGCGATTGAATAATTTATATCTGAGATGCATAATGATGAGTTTTATCAATGAACGAAATGGAATTACCATTCGGGGTTTTGTTTTAACACGCCTCCCGACAAATCGATGGCTTTCTGCGGTATGGGATAGAACCGGCAACGGTTGGTATAGCCCAATGGACCAAGCGTACTCAATGCATCATTCCAACGCACCAGGTCGTAAAAACGATAGCCTTCCATCGCAAATTCAAACCTTCTTTCATTCTTGATGGCCGTGCGCATTTGCGCCTGGCTCACAAAAGGTACAACAGGAACAATGGTTCGCGCGGGTCCGAGATTACCACTCGCCCGGTTCCTGATCTTTTCCAGATTCGCCGCAGCAGTGGCACCGTCGCCCGATTCATTGGCTGCTTCAGCCAGCATCAGGATCACATCTGCATACCGCAGTATGCGGTGGTTGATCCAGGGAGCTTGTCCGTTGTTATTGATGAAACCCGTAAACTGTCGCATGGCAGGATCTGAATACACTTTTTTATTCCAGTATTTCCGTGCAATACCTCCATTGGCTTCCAGTGCATCATAAGGCGGCAGTGTGGCACCATACCCTCCCTGGTCAGGTCCGCCATCGTATTGTCCGGAATACAGGATGGTAGCAGGTTTGCGGGGATCTGTGCTGTCCCACGCGTCAATCAGATTCTGTGTAGGTGTGTTCCATCCCCATCCAAGGTTCCATTCCAGTCCGGCTCCACCCTGACGAACATTCTGACAAGTACCCCAGAATGTACCATTGTCTGCCGCACTATTGCTTTGTGCATTCTGTCCGTCGTTGGCCTGCATTTCCCAGATCGATTCTGGGCCGTTCTTACCAGCTCCGTTCAATCCATCCTTCCAGATGTCTGTGAACTTGGATGTTAATGAATATACACCGGAAGAGATCACTTCATTACAAGTGGAGATCACTTTGGCCCAGTTCTGCCGGAACAAATAGGTTTGCGCCCATAAAGTATTGGCGGCTCCCCTAGTGAGCCTGCCCGGATAATTTCCGTAAGCGGCACTGGTCAATGGCAAATACTTAACAGCCACTGTCAGATTCGAATCAATGAAAGCATAGATGGCCGATGCCGGCGACTTCGGCCTGATGGCATCGGAAGGTTTGCTTACCAGGTAATTGATCAATGGCACATCACCATAGGTCTTTACCAGTTCAAAATAAGCGTATGCACGGAAAAAGCAAGCCTCTCCTACGTTACGCAAAGACGCATCGTCTGTCACATTCTGGCTTTTCGCTGTGTACAGGGCTTTATTGGCCTGGTTGATCATAGTATAGTGATCGTTCCAGTAAGTATTGGGAGCCCAGTCGTCTTTCGAATAGTTGAAATGATCGAATTCTGAAACCACTTCTGCACCATCTGTAAGGCTGCTGCCTTTTTCTGCATCGTCGTCACGGATGCTGTGAAAGTCGAGCCATGGCAACGTAGAAAAACCTGCGGAAGTGCGTAAAGTAAAATACATGCCATATACCTGGCTTTCCAATGTACCCTGGTGTAAATCATCCAGCGTAGCTGTGAGTGGTTTTCGGTCGAGAAACTTTGTACATCCTGCCATTATCATCATGATGGGGAGCACCAGCAGAGCGACCCATCCTTTCTTCATATATTTTTTCATACCTAAAGAATTAATGGTTTAATGAGTTGTTTAAAAACTAACATTGATACCAAACGTGGTTATCATCGGGATCGCGCCACCGGCATTGTCGTATCCGAATGCGGTGCCATCTCCACCAAATTCTGGTGTATAACCGGAGTTGTTTTTCCAAGTCTTCAGATTCTGCACGTTCACGAATGCGCGCAAATTCCTGGCGTGTATTTTTGAAATCACAGCCTGACCGAAGTTATACGCCAATTGGAGGTTCCTGATCCTGACATAACTTCCATCTTCAATACTATAGGTAGAACCCAGGTAATTGATACGGTTGGCCTGGCTTACGATGGGCACCCAGTTGGAAGTACCCGCTCCATGCCAGCGGTTGATCTTGTCGGCAGCGTAATTCACGCGCTGGAACGGCGATTCAAGCGCACCCCAGCCTCTCCATACCTGGTTACCATATACACCATTCACATCTACACTTAAGCTCAGTCCCTTGTAATTCAGTGTTACAGAGCCTCCATAAGTAAACTTGGGCGTAGGGTTACCGATCATGGTACGGTCATCGGTCGTTATCACTTTATCGCCATTCACATCCTGGTATTTGAAATCGCCGGGTCCGTAAGCTCCCAAAGCTGCTTGTACAGGCGATTTCAGCACATCTGCATAGCTCTGGAAAATGCCCGCTACACGGTAACCATAGAAATAAGCGATGGGTTTACCAGGTTCGGTCCTGCTCTCTGCAGCACCATTGTTATAAAAATTCCTGGAGAGTACGCCGGTAGGCAGATCAGGACTCAGGCTCAACACTTTGTTTTTCAGGAATGTGATGTTTCCACCCACATTCAATGAAAAATCACGGGAAAGATTTTGACTCCACATGGCCGAGAATTCTTCACCCCAGTTGCGCAAACTTCCTCCGTTCACCAGTTCATTTTTCAAACCCAGTGCAGACCTGTCCACATAAGTCATCAGGTCGTTGGTGGTTTTGTTGAAATAATTGAATTCAAAGTGTAAGCGGTTCTGAAAAGCGCTCAATTCCACGCCGATCTCCTGTGCAGATACGGTTTCCCATTTCAGGTTGGGATTGGGAATATATTCCGGATCAGCTGCTGTGTACACATTGGTGCCGAACACTGCATTGGCGCCACTGTTCAGGTTGGGATAGAAAGGATAGTTGAGCGGCGTACCATCCAGGCGTGATGCCGTCTGGTTGCCCAATACACCTACTGATCCCTTGAGCTTTACGAAATCGAAAATATGCTGGTTACGCATGAAGTCTTCCTTGGTCATTTCCCATCCGGCACCAACTGCCCAGAAATTCTGGTGACGATTAGCAGCCGGAAGCCTGGAAGAAGCATCATCCCTGAAAGAAGCGTTCAGGAAATATTTACCATTGTAATTGTACAAGGCCCTTGCCAGTAAAGAAACAGTACTGTATTCACTCTGGCTTGAAGTAGCCTGTGTAGTAGTAGGATCCTGGAAGCCGTTGGAAACATACCAGAAACGGGGATCATTGGGGATAGGCAGCGCAGTGGCAGCGGTACTTTGACTAACCTTACCAGTACGGTTGAAATTACCGAAGTAATAGGTAGTGAAACCACCGATGGCTGTTATATTATGCGCACCATAGTTCTTCTTGAAAGTAAGGATATGATCTTGTTGAAATTTGCGCCAGGTATTATCATCTTCCCGCACCTGTGTAACCTGGCTGTAGAGATAAGGCTGGTTGTTCACGGGATTGTAAGCCATGTACAGCGGTGTGTATTGCCTGCGGTTCACCGTGCTCACATCTGCATAGAAAGTAGAACGCAGTGTAAAGTATTTGAGAAAATTAATCTCACCATACATACTTCCCACATACCTGTATTCAATGTTCTTTGTTTTATCCCATTCATTTTCCAGTTGTACCAACGGGTTTACCACGCCTGCCGATTGCAAAGCAGTATTCAGACCTGAATAAAGTGCAGTGTTAATTGTATCCGTACCATACGGGTTCTTGATACGGAACTGTTTGGTATCAGCAGAAACCATCGGTACTACTTTGCGGGCTGCGTCAAGCACCCAGCCAGCATCGTATGGATTGTCCTGTCGTGTGGTATTCAGGTTCACTCCAACCTTGATGCCTTTGGTAACCTTGTATTCATCGCTGAAAGAAAGCAACATTTTCTCCAGCTTCTCATGTTTGATGATACCTTCATCACTCACATAACCCAGCCCCAGGTTGAACTTGTTCTTCTCTGTGCTTCCGGAGATACTTAAGTTATTTGTATTGAACTGGCCTACACGTGTAACCGCATCGATCCAGTCGGTATTGGCATTGAGCCCTGTATAATCGAATGGCGTAGTAATACCGTTGTTGGCGTTTTCTTCAGCAAACAATGTTTTGAAAGTAGCGGCATCGGCCATTTTGATCTTATCAACCAGTTTTTTGAAGCCATAGCTGGTATTGAAACTCACTACAGTCTGTCCAACCTTGGCTTTCTTGGTAGTGATAGCGATCACACCGGTAGCACCTTTCACACCGAAGATGGCCAGTGAAGAGGGGTCTTTCAGTATCTCGATGGATTCTATGTCATTGGGGTTGATATAATCGATGTTGTCGTTAAAAATGCCATCTACAACATAAAGCGGGTGTACCTGGCCAATACTCACAGTACCGCGAATACGGATATCGGGTTGTCCACCTGGCGTACCATTGTTCACCACGGAAAGACCAGCTACCTTACCTTGCAAAGAAGCCACCGGGTTGGTATTGGGACGATCCGCCACCTCTTTGCCTTCTACTTTAACGATACTTCCTGTCAGGTCTCTTTTATTGGCAGTACCATAACCGATCACCACTACCTGATCCATAATCTTCTCGCTTTGTTTCAAACTCACATTGATCTTTGACCGGCCATTCAATGGCATCTCTACTGTTTCATAACCTACATAGGAAATGATCAGTGTGGCATTGTCTGGCACGGTGAGAGAAAAACTACCCGATTCATCGGATTGTGTGCCCATGGAACTGCCCTTGATCTTGATGGAAGCGCCTGCCAAGGGTTCTCCTGTGGTAGTAGTGACTTTACCAGTTACTCTGGCTTGTATCACTTCTACATTGCGGTTAGTGATCACCACCAGGTTGTTTTCAAGAATCTTGTATGCCAATGGTTTGTCAGAAAAAAGTGCGTCCAGTATTTCGGTTACCGGCGCATTGACTGCATTAACGTCTACTTTGGCGCCAGCAGGAATAATTTCATCATTGTAAAGGAAACGGCATCCACTTTTCTTTTCAATCGCAGAAAGTGCTTTTCTAAACTCGACCGACTGCAATTGCAGCTTGATCCTTGTTTGAGAGAATACTTTAGCTGACACCTGCAGACAGCTAAAAAGCATCAGTGCAATCGTTAGTTTCATAAGCAAAAGCATCTTTAAAAAATCCTGCCTTCGGATGAAAAAAGGCAACAGATCGTTTTTTTTCATACTTTGGGAATTGTAAGGGTGTAAGAAAATGATAAATGACCCCGATAGGGGCAGCCAAGCATTTGTCTGTCTTCGCCTGCCGGGAAATGTTGCCGCATTTCCCGTTTTATTTTAAGTATTGTTATTCATGTTCATAGGCAGCGTTTTAGATGGTCAATAGTTGTTTCTGTTATTTTGAATAGATATTAATCTGTTTTTTATTGATCGTGTACCGGAAAGGTGTCGTCAACTGTAATGCTTTCAGTACCTGCTCAACGGTTTCGCTTTCAAAAGCGCCCGTAAATCTTTTCTTTTTGATGACTTCATCGTTAATGATGATAGACACATCGAACCATCGTTCGCATCGCAACGCCAGGTCTTCAAAGGGCAGGCTGTTGAAAATGAATTTATTCTCCATCCAGGAAGTTTCCACCACACTGTTGTCTTTGGGTTCATAAGTAAGGTGGCTGATGGCTACAAAAGGCTCCTGCCTGTTATCTTTGGCATGTAGCGGCAGCGGCATAGTGGCTTTGTTCTCCTGCTGCTCGTCGTCATTGGCAATGACCAGCTTTTCGTTAGGTTTCAGGATGATTTTACGCGCCGATTTGTTGCGGATGGTTACTTCAATGCTCCCGCGGATCAGGCTGGTTTCCGTATGTTTTTCTCCTGGATAAGACTTTACATTGAAAGCAGTACCAAGTACTTTGATGTCTATTTTCTCGGTATGGATCACAAAGGGATGAGCTGGGTTTTTCACCACGTCAAAAAAGGCTTCCCCGCTGAGCGACACTTCACGGAGGCCCGCGCCGTAGTTCTTGTCGTATTTCAATTTACTGCCGGCATTGAGCCATACCTGACTACCATCGGGTAAAGTTAGCTGGGTCTTGGACCCATATTTGGTGGATACCTCACTGGCAGCAACTGCCAGTGTTTTGGCAGGAGTAGCAGGCTTGGGTATAAACAGGAACCGGTAACCCAACACACCTGCTATCAGCATGGCTGCCACAGAAAGGCTGAACCATACTTGTTTTCTGTTCCGGTGAGGAGTGTTTTCTATAAAAGAGATCGGGAGTTCTTCTTCAAAGGGATAATCGATTCCCATCCTCTTCATGCGTTCCAGGTGCATTTCCCCGAAAGCGGTATGGGCATCTTCCTGTTGTGGCGGGGTATGGTGCCATAAATCGGCAACTGTTTGCATGGGATAATGCAAATCAGGGTGCAATCGCATCGTTTCTTCCAGCTCTTTCAGTTCGGTTTCGCTGGCTTCTCCCGATAGCTTTTTAGCAATCAACTCCCACAGGCGGTATTGTATTATAGACGACATAGCAATGGCTCCTTATTAAGGACACCAATAATGAGCCGTTACCCTTAAAAGAAAGTTATTTTTTTTATTGTGAGGAGCAGGGTCTGGTAGAAACTGTCTTCTGGATGTCAAAATTGACCACCGTACCAATCTTACGTAGGGCAATGGTCATTTGAGCTTCTACCGTTTTCACGGAAAGTTGCAGGATTTCGGCTACTTCCCGGTATTTGAGTTCATCTTCCTTGACCAGTTTGAAGATCAGGCGGCATCGGGCGGGCAACTGGTTGATGGCCTGCCTGATGCGCTGGATCATTTCAGCGGTGATCAGCAGTTGTTCCGGGTTAAAATAAATGCTTTTGAGCTCGGTAGCCATTTCGCCCAAGTCTTCAGTACGGTGCTTGTTTTGACGGGAACGGTAATTGAGCGCCGTATTCTTGGTAGCTATATAAAGGTACACCTTGAGGTTGGATACGGTTTCGAGCCGCCTGCGTTTCTCCCATATATGGATGAATACATCCGAAACCGCCTCTTCGGCCTGTTCTTTGGAAGAAAGGAAGGAGCGTGCAAAATGCAACAAAGGATTATAGAAGATCACAAACAATTCCCGGTAGGCTTGTTGGTCATCGTTACGGGCAATTCTCCCCTGCAGGTAATTGATTTTTGCAGCAGCAATCATTACTGCAATTTATCGATTATTGATTTTACCGGCAAAATTGAGTTTTGCTGCTGTTATTCATGCGCAGGCGTAAAAGCGAATACCAACGCCGGCAATTGTTCTCCTGTCTTTTTTACCGAAGCAGATATTTTTACGGTCGTCTGATCTCCTTCCTGTGTCCACGCCATCTTCTCTCCTGTTTGCAAGAGCCTGATCGAAGTCCCTTTTGCAGGTGCATTGCCATGCCATGTAACAGCAGATGGGAACGATTCATTTTCTTTCAGGCAAACCAGTGCATACCTGGTGTTGGTGGTATTGTTTTGGGTAAAATAAACAGCGCCATCATTGTAGTTGGGTGTGATCCGCGTATTGTAAATAGCATCTCCATTCACGCGCATCCATTGCCCAATTTCAGCCAAACGTTCTACGGCCATTGCCGGCAATGTGCCGTCGGGTTTGGGACCGATGCCCAGCAACAGGTTGCCTCCTTTCGCCACTACTTCAATGAGGGAGTGGATCACCTGTGCGGCGGATTTGAAACGGTCATTGGGAACATACCCCCAGTTATTGGCCAGCGTCATGCAACTTTCCCAGGGATGATCGAGTTGTTTTGCCGGGATGCGTTGCTCGGGAGTTTGGTAATTCTCATAAGGACCGTGTACGGTACGATCCACCACCAGCAATCCTGGCTGCGCTTGCCTTGCCATGGCTGCAATGCTTGGTATATCGATATCCTGGCTCCAGTCAGGTATAGGTGCCCCCCAGGAAAGCACTTCTTCATTTACTGTTTCCCGTGGCCTAACCCAGCCGCCATCCAGCCAGAGTATGTCGATACTTCCATAATGGTGCATCAACTCTCCGATCTGGTTATAAGTGTATTGTTTGAATTGATTCCAGCGCCAGGGGTTCTTTTTGATATCGTAATTGTTGTTGCGGTTGGGCGTGGCATATTTGGGCCACCAATAGTATTCCGAATGCCAGTCGGGCTTGGAAAAATAAGCGCCGATCATGAACCCTTGTTTACGGAATGCATCAAATACATATTTTGCTACATCGGCCTTCGGGTTGCCGGCAAACGGACCTTTCGCAATACTGAAATCAGATTGTTTGGTATCGAACATGGCAAAGCCGTCGTGGTGTTTGGTAGTGAACACCAGGTAACGCATGCCAGCCTCTTTTCCTGCACGGGCCCATGCATCCGGATCGAAATGCGCCGGGTTGAAATCTTTTTGCAATCCCCAATACCATTTTTTAAAATCATCATAACTCTTGGTGCTATCACGGTTGATCCAGTCCTCCGAACACAAAGCCCAGGATTCAATGATACCAGGCACTGCGTACAATCCCCAATGGATGATCATACCAAATTTTTGATCTTGCCATTTCTCCAATTTTTCCTTTACCAGTTTATCTGTGGGCCATTCGTATTGGGTTGATTGTGGATGTATGTTGCCCTGTGAATAAGCAGTAACCATTATCAGTTGAAAAATGAAAAAACTAGTAACATTCAATAATAAAGAACGATACATATTATATAAATATTTTATTTAAAAACTTACCAGAATACTCGACACAAACTGACCACATTTTTACTGGCGAATATACTGTGTAAATGGCTTCTTTGTGCATTGTACGACGCCTGCCGGGGCTTGTTAGATTGTCCAGTATTGACAAATTAAAAACCCTTCAAATTCAAAGATTGGAAGGGTTTTTAATTTGAATAATTTCGAATTATTGAAAACCTTGCAAACAGATTTATTTAGAATGAGGCAACCGTTTACAAACCGTTATTACAATATGCCACACAGCTTTTATATATAGTAGTACATTGGTTTTCGCTCAAACCAGGAACAGTATAAAAAACTGTATTAACAGTATAAGTGTACGTGGTAGAAGAAAGAATATTGTAACTACCATCAGATAAACTTACTATAGAAGTATTATATTGTGGGGTACTTGTTACAATATTGGTTACGCCAACATAAGGCTGCAAGCAAGCCTGGTAATCATAAACGCATTTCCAGCACTCTGGTCTTACCCCGTCAGCATAAAGTCGGTTTAAAGAATCAAGTTTAACAGGCTTCTTACTCAATTCTTCTAATTTACCTGTGTATTCAATTTCCTTATTTCTCAAGTCTTTAAAAAACTGTATTTGATCATTTTTAGAGATTTTTTTTATATCGTATTTTTCGATTAAGTACCTATATAAATCGATATAATGAGTGTAATCATTTGCATCTTTGAATCCAAACAAATTGGATACTATGTAAGTAAGTTCATCCACAGAAAGTTTAATTTTTTTCGACAATTCATTCATTCGATTATAATGTACCCTTAAAAAAGGGCAGGTAGTTAAGAATGAATTTTTCATCCTAAATTACCGAATATGACAAAGAAAACCAGGCGCAAGTTCAGCG